>JAISRR010000061.1 GCA_031273565.1 Zoogloeaceae bacterium
CCCTGTCCGAAATCGGCGTTACCGGCCTGACCGTGAGCGAGGTCAAGGGTTTTGGTCGTCAGAAAGGCCACACCGAACTGTATCGCGGGGCCGAATATGTGGTGGATTTCCTGCCCAAGCTGAAAGTGGAGATTGTCATCGCCGACGCCATCCTCGACGCCGCCCTGGACGCCATTGTCAAGGCAGCCCATACCGGCAAGATCGGCGACGGCAAGATTTTCGTCACCAGCATCGAACAGGTCCTGCGTATTCGTACCGGAGAAACGGGCGAAACCGCGGTATGACGGATGCTCAGGGATTGAACGCCCCCCCAGGATTCCGGGGGGCAGGCACGCCCAGATCATGCCTTCGTCGTAAGTTTGGCGGACTCGCGCATGGTCATGCAGCAATCATCCATTTGACAGATGGGAGTATGGGATGGAGAATTGACGGGTTTGTTCTAGTGTTTTCATGATTTACCCACAGGAGTCGTTTATGTCACAAGATACTAAGGATTCCGGCAGCAAGGATACCTTGCCCCCGATGTTTCAACAGTTCTTCCAGGCGGGACAGGTCATGTCCCAGGGGTTCGCTTCAATTTTCCAGCAAGCTCAAACCCCGCAATTTCCCCAAATGCCGCAAATGTCGCAAATTCCGGATCTGTCCGGCATTATCCCCCCCTCCATGCAGTACCCCAAGGAAACCGCCGAGGCGCTGAAAGCCCTGCAAGAAGAACTGGTCGCCAAACAAGCCAAACTCTGGCAGTCCGTGCTGATGAAAAGCGTCGGCAAGACGCCGGATTTTGAAGTGACGCCGGAACCGGGTGATCGTCGCTTCAGTTCGCCCGACTGGAGCAGCAGCCCGGTGTTCGACTACCTGCGCCAGAATTACCTGCTGAATTCCAAATACGTGTTGGACGCGGTGGAACTCCTGCCGGTGGAAAACGAGCGCGCCAAGGAAAAGCTGCGCTTTGCCGCCCAACAGTATGTCGACGCGCTGTCGCCGTCCAACTTTGCCGCCACCAACCCGGAATCCATCCGTCTGGCGGTGGAAACCCAAGGCAGGAGCCTCACTGACGGCATCACCAACCTGATCGCCGACCTCGGCAAAGGTCGCATCTCCATGACCGATGAAACGGTTTTCGAAGTCGGCAGAAATCTCGCCATTACCAAAGGTCAGGTGGTGTACGAAAACGGGCTGATCCAGTTGATCCAGTATGCGCCGCTCACCGAGAAGGTCGCCACGCGCCCCATCCTGATTGTGCCGCCCTGCATCAACAAGTTCTACATCCTTGATTTGCAACAGGAAAACTCCTGGGTGCGCTACGTGGTGGAACTGGGCTACACGGTGTTTCTGGTTTCCTGGAAAAATCCCGGCAAGGAACAAAGCCAACTCGGTTGGGACGACTACATCGAACAGGGTCCCATTACCGCCGTGCATGTCGTGCAGGAGATCAGCAAACAAAAAGAAATGAATGTGCTCGGTTTCTGCGTCGGCGGCACCATGCTGGCTTCGGCGCTTGCTGTGCTGGCGGGACGTGGCGAAAAACCGGCAGCCTCGCTCACCCTGCTCACCACCATGCTGGATTTTTCCGATACCGGCGACATCAGCCTGTTCATCGACGAACAATTTCTCACCACCAAAGAAGCCTCCATTGGCAAGGGCGGTCTGCTGGGCGCGCTGGAACTGCAAAACACCTTCTCCATGCTGCGTCCCAAAGACCTCGTGTGGAACTACGTCACCAGCAACTACCTCAAGGGACAAACCCCGCCGCCCTTCGACATCCTGTACTGGAACGCCGACTCCACCGGCTTGCCCGGCCCCTTCGCCTGCTGGTACATCCGCAACATGTACTTCAACAACTACCTGCGGATTCCCGGCAAACTGGAAATGTGCGGCGTGCGCGTCGATCTCGGCAAGCTGGACATGCCCGTCTTCATTCTCGCCTCGCGCGAAGACCACATCGTGCCCTGGCATACGGCTTACCAGAGCACCCGTCTGCTGAGCGGGAAAAAACATTTCGTGCTCGGCGCTTCCGGTCACATCGCCGGAGTCATCAATCCGGCCTCCAAGAACAAGCGCAGCTACTGGACGAATGAAAACCTCAAGGCCGACGCCAGAGAATGGCTGGATACCGCCGAAGAGCACAAGGGGAGCTGGTGGCCTGATTGGGCGGAATGGATCAAGCCGTTCAGAGGGGGCGAGAAAGCTGCGCCAAAAACGCTGGGCAACGCGACCTACAAACCCATAGAACCCGCGCCCGGACGCTATGTGAAAGAACGAGTGGTGTAGATTTTTCCCCGGTCATCACCATGAAAAACCCAGAGCGCAACTCTGGGTTTTTCTTTCAGAGACAAGCCCGCAAAAATCTGCGGCAATCCAGACTTTTTACGGTGTCGTGTTCGTGTCATATCCGCCACGTCCATCGCCGCCGCCACTTCTTGCCGTGCCGGAATGCGCGCCTCTGCCTCCACTTCCACGCGGCGCCGACGCATGACCGGAGGCAAACCGACCACCGTTATTGGAGAGCGACTTGCCAGATTGCCCGGACACCTTGCCTGGATGGGCACCGCCACCGGGTAATAACCTGGTCGCGTCCCTTTGTCTGATTGGCGCATTCAAATTTCCGCCATGATACTCATAGACAGGGTAATAATAATTGGTGCGCTCCGCTTCCGGTGCTTCCTCCCACAATTCCCAGGAGGGCCGCGCGATAGAGACGGCCTGGACGCGAGGCGCGGTATATTTTTGCTCCAGCCGGTCAAGTTCTTCCCTCATGCGCGCCACATCGTCACGGGCGTTTTGCACAGAGTCCTTGCTGATCTGATCGGTAGCGATCTGCTCGCTTTTCGCGCCCGGGGCGCAAGGCGAAGTCGAAATGCTGGTTTTGCCATTTTCGACGCAACGGTAAACCTCACCCCCGTTGACCACGAAAGGCGCGCAGAAAAGCATGATGCCCAATGCCATACCGCCAACGCCACGTCGGGTAAAACAGAAAAATGAATGCTTCATGACAGGAATCCTCCGGTAATCATTTTGCAAACGCAGCAGAGACACCATGTAACAGCCACTCAAGATACACCTTTTTTATAGCTACTACAGAATAATATGGCAACAGTCAGGGCAATTGCAGCAGTGCGAGCACACCGCTAACGCTTCAACCGCGCGAACGCCGCCGCCATCGCGCCGCCGACAGGGGAGGAAGGTTCCTGTTGCCGCAGCCGGGGCGGTCGCGCGCCGGGCGCGGCGTTGCTTGACGGGTTGCCATGCCGCGCGGAACCCCGCTCCCGCTCCCGTTGCGCCGGAACAGCGTCATCCGACAAGCGCAAAGTCAGACTGACGCGCCGACGCGGCAAATCCACTTCCAGCACCTTGACCTTGATCACTGCGCCCGCTTTCACAATGTCATGCGGGTCTTTGACGAATTTGTCGGAGAGGCAGGAGATGTGCGCGAGGCCGTCCTGATGCACGCCAATGTCGATAAACGCGCCAAAGGCGGCGACGTTGGTGACGACGCCTTCCAGAATCATGCCGGGTTGCAGGTCTTTGACGTCGGTGACGCCTTCGGCAAAAGCGGCGGTCTTGAATTCCGGGCGCGGGTCGCGGCCTGGTTTTTCCAGTTCTTTCAGGATGTCCCGCACCGTGGGCAGGCCGAATTGGTCATCGGTATAGCGAATCGGGTCAATCGCCTGCACCACGTGACGGTCGCCGATGACGCCCTTGATGTCTTTTTTGAGGTCGCCCAGGATTTTTTCCACCACCGGGTAGGCTTCCGGGTGCACGGCGGAAGCGTCCAGCGGGTTGTCGCCGTTCAGTATCCGCAAAAATCCCGCCGCCTGTTCAAAGGTTTTTTCGCCCAGACGCGGCACTTTTTTCAGGCTGCCGCGTTGCCGGAACGCGCCGTTCTCGTCCCGATAGCTGACGATGTTGGCGGCAAGGGTGGCGTTCAGCCCGGAAATGCGGGCGAGCAGCGGCGCGGAAGCGGTGTTCACATCCACGCCCACGGCATTGACGCAATCTTCCACCACGGCATCAAGGCTTTTCGCCAGCCGGTTTTGCGAAACATCGTGCTGGTATTGGCCGACGCCGATGGATTTGGGGTCAATCTTGACCAGTTCCGCCAGCGGGTCTTGCAGGCGGCGGGCGATGGAAACCGCGCCGCGCAGCGAGACATCCAGTTCGGGGAATTCCTTTGCCGCGAATTCTGACGCGGAATACACCGACGCGCCCGCTTCCGAGACCACGATTCTGGCGAGCTTCAATTCCGGATGGCGCTGCATCAATTCGGCGACCAGTTTGTCCGTTTCCCGGCTGGCCGTGCCATTGCCGATGGCAATCAGTTGTACGCCGAATTCCTTGCAGATTTTCGCCAGCGTATTCAGCGAACCCGCCCGGTCGTTGCGGGGTTCGTGCGGATAAATGGTGGTCGTGCCCAACAATTTGCCGGTGGCGTCCACCACCGCGACCTTGCAGCCGGTGCGAATGCCGGGGTCAAGCCCCAGCGTGCATTTCGCGCCTGCCGGGGCTGCCAGCAGCAGGTCTTTCAGATTGCTGGCGAAGACATGAATGGCGGCTTCCTCGGCGCGTTCCCTGAGCGCGTTCATCAATTCCAGTTCCAGATGCAGGAAAATTTTAACTTTCCACGCCCAGCGCGCCGTGTCGTGCAACCATTTGTCGGCGGGGCGGCCTGCGTCCCGGATGCTGAAACGCGCCGCGATGCGTTGCTCACAGGGATTTGCGCCGGGTTTGACCTGTTCCGGGTCAAGCTCAGAATCCAGCGCCAGTTCCACGTTCAGCACGCCTTCATTACGCCCCCGGAACAAGGCCAGCGCCCGGTGCGAAGGCATCCGGGCAATGGGTTCGGCAAAGTCGAACCAGTCGCGGAATTTCGCCCCTTCG
>JAISRR010000123.1 GCA_031273565.1 Zoogloeaceae bacterium
CGCGCCGCATGACAACTGTCCTCCGTCATCAGTCCTCAGTCCTCTGAACCCTGATTCGTTTGGGCCAGAGCAAGCCATCGGCTTTGACCATCCCCACGCCCAACAGACCCGCCTGACCATAGACTCTGGCCTCGCCTTGTATGTCTGGCGGCGCGGAAACCGGGTTGCCGTTCGTGAAACGCAGGGCGGCGGCATCCGTCAGGTGAAGGGCGGGCAGGCTGGAAAGCAGGCTGTCGGGCGGTAACAGACAGGCGGAGAGTGCTCCCTGATCGGCGGAGGCCGCCAACGCTTCCAGTTCCGCGAGCGTATGCGCGTTGTCGAGATCAAGCGCGCCAACACGGGTGCGACGCAAGGCGCTGAGATGCGCGCCGCAGCCCAATGTCTTGCCCAGATCTTCGGCCAGCACCCGGATGTAGGTGCCCTTGCTACAGCGCACCCGCAATGTGAAAACGGGCGTTTGCCATGCCAGCAATTCCAGCGCGTGTATCGTGACGGGACGTGGCGCGCGTTCCACTTCCCTGCCCTGCCGCGCCAGTGTGTACAGTGCTCGCCCGTCTTTTTTCAGGGCAGAATACATGGGCGGCACTTGCAGAAGGTCGCCGGTAAAGCGCGGCAACGCCGCTTCAATGTCGGCGCGCGCGCACGTTACCGGCGCGGTCGCTGTTGTTTGTCCTTCGCGGTCGCCGGTACGGGTCGTTACACCCAAATGCACTTCGGCCTCATAGCTTTTGTCGGCTTCCAGCAAATCAGCGGAAAACTTGGTCGCCTCACCGAAACAGACCGGCAACAGACCTGTCGCCAAAGGGTCGAGCGTGCCGGTGTGCCCCGCCCTGGCGGCATTGAACAAACGCCGCGCCTTTTGCAGGGCGCTGTTGGAAGTCAGACCTTCCGCCTTGTCGAGCAACAGAACGCCATCGACCTTCGCCCAAACCTGTTTTTTTTGCATCGGGGATTCCCTGGGGTGACAGAAATGCAGGGGCCGTTCGTGAACCGCCCCGGCATTTCCTATTTTCTAAGGTTGCAGACTATACCTTACCCGCAAGATACCCGTCACACCGTCACGCCTGTTTGCAGAATGTTTGGCGGATTAGGCAGGGCGTGCGCTCCGAGCGCGCCGTTGTATCTTTCCTCCTGTAAGGAAGTTGATCGGCGTTTCGGGTCCCACCCGAATCATCAGAAGATGGTCGCCAGCGCGTTGGTCAACAAAGGCAAGACATTGGAGGAACGTCGTCAGTTCGATGACGCCATCACCACCTATGAGGCGCTTGAGCGGCGTTTCGGAAAAGACTGCGAACCGGATGATATTCGGGAGTTGGTCGCCAGTGCATTGCAGCGCGCTGCCCACCTGCGAAAGCAAGCGTCATGGCAGACGGTCAAGCAACCCTGCAACCGCCAGCCACGTGAGGATGATTTGCATACGGAGTAAAACATGGGCAAAAAAATTTCATCGTTTTGGGGCTGTTGCCGCTGTGCTGGTCGGCTGACGCGGGAACCGCTTTGGCGGATGGGGTTTCTCGCCGGGAGCGCGGGGCTTCCGCCCCGCTTTGCCACCCTCTGCGGGGCAGAAGCCCCGCGCTCCCGTCCTGCCTTTTGCGTCGCAACAACGCTGCGGCGGGTTTTATTTTGTCCGCAATCGGCGCTCCGAAGGGGCGGAGGGAGGGACGGGCAAGTAGACATTTTTCCGGATTCCCGCCGCTGCTGCGCAATCCCTGATTACAATGCCTGCCTGCTCACTCACTCACTCACCCTCACGGAGTCCGCCATGTTTCTCGCCATGAACCGCTTTAAAATCGCCCTCGGGCGTGAAGAAGAATTTATCGACCACTGGCGGCGGCGGGAAAGCCATCTGGATTCCGTGCCCGGCTTTGTCCGGTTTCATCTGCTGAAAGGCGAGACGAACGCGGAATACACCCTCTTCGCCTCGCACACCGAATGGGTATCGGAACAGGCGTTCGCCGACTGGACACGTTCGGAAGCCTTCATGAAGGCGCACGCCAACGCAGGCAGGAGCGCCCGCGAACTCTATCTGGGCGGGCCGCAACTGGAACTTTTCGAGGCCATTCTGTAATCATGCTGAGTTACCGCCACGCCTTTCACGCCGGAAATCACGCCGATGTGCTCAAACATCTGGTGCTGGTGCAGATGCTCGATTACCTGACCCAAAAACCCGCGCCGCTCTGGATCATCGACACGCACGCGGGCGCGGGTCGCTATCGCCTCGACGCGCGCGAAGCGCAAAAACTGGGCGAATACCGGGAGGGCATCGCCCGCATCTGGGGAAAAAACGAACCGGGCACGCCGGAAGCGGTCACGGCCTACCTTGCCGCCGTGCGGGAACTGAACCCTTCCGGCGAACTCAAACACTACCCCGGCTCGCCCTGGCTGGCGCAACGCGCCCTGCGCCCTGCCGACCGTCTGCGTCTGTTTGAACTGCACGGTAACGAATCCCGCCTGCTCGCCCGGAATTTCAAGAGCGCGGGACGCGAGGTGCAGACCACCGCAGGCGATGGACTTAGGTTGCTGAAATCCCTGCTGCCGCCCCCCGGTCGGCGGGCGCTGACCCTGATCGACCCTTCCTACGAGACGAAAAGCGATTACGCGAATGTGCTTGCCACCCTGAAAGACGCCCTGAAACGCTTCGCTTCCGGCACCTATGCGGTGTGGTATCCACAGCTTGCCAAAATCGAATCCCGCCAGTTGCCCGACCGCCTGAAACGCCTGCCCGCAACAGGGACCAATACAGGTATGGACTGGTTGCACGTCAGCCTCTCCGTGCGCGCCCCGGCTGCGGATGGTTTGGGGATGTGCGGCAGCGGCATGTTCATCATCAACCCGCCCTGGACGCTGGCCGACACCCTGCGCCAAAGCCTGCCCTGGCTCACCCAACAACTGGCGCAGGACGATGCGGCGGAGTGGAAACTGGAAACTTCGGCGGACAGGTAATGCGCTTACCCGCAATCCGTCATCAGCCCAGAGCGGTATATTTATCCCGCCGCCCGTAACTCTTTTTCACCGGATATTTTTGTGCATTCTTCAACAGTTTCGCGTGCAAGGCCGCCGTCAGATCGATTCCGGCGCGATCCGCGAGCAGCAGCAGATAGGCCAACACATCGGCGCATTCGTCGGCAAGCGCCGCGCGGCCTGCCGGTTCGCCTGCCAGCGCCTCCACTTCGTCGTCGCTTTTCCATTGCGCGAGTTCCAGCACTTCGGCGGCTTCCAGGCTCAGGGAGACCATCAGATGTCGCAAACCATGAAACTGCGCCCAGTTGCGCTCATCCCGAAAATCCAGCACAGCCCGCGTCAGGTCTTTTAAACTTTCCGTCATTGTTTGCCCACCTCGTTTTGTCACCTTGCAGAGAAACGCCATGATACCCAATCCCGCCGCTTCCGTTTTTGCCGCCTTGCAACCGCAAGCCGTCTGGCGGCATTTCGCCACGCTCTGCGCGATTCCCCGTCCCTCAAAGCACGAAGCCGCGCTGGTCGCGCACCTCGAAGCCTGGGCCGGAAACCGGGGTATCGCAACCCGCGTCGACGCGGCGGGCAACCTGTTGCTCTCCAGACCCGCCACGCCCGGACGGGAAAACGCGCCCGGCATCATCCTGCAAGGCCATCTGGACATGGTGTGCCAGCAAACGAGTGGACACGCGCACGATTTTTATCATGACCCGATTCAACCGGAGGTGGAAGATGGCTGGCTCATGGCGCGCCATACCACGCTGGGCGCGGACAATGGCGTCGGCGTCGCGCTGGCGCTGGCGGCGCTGGAAGATGACCGTCTGTCGCACGGCCCGCTGGAAGTCCTGCTGACGGTGGACGAAGAAGCGGGCATGGGCGGCGCGCATGGTTTAGAGGCCGGAACCCTGCGGGGGCGCATTCTGCTCAATCTGGACACCGAAGAATGGGGCGCGTTTTATCTGGGTTGCGCGGGGGGCGTAACGGTCGAAGCCACGCTGCCGGTCGCGGCAACGTCAACGCCCGCCGATTGGCAAGGCGGCGAATTGCGCGTGGACGGTCTCCTGGGCGGACATTCCGGCATCGACATCCACCTGCCCCGCGCCCATGCAAGCCGCGTGCTGCTCGCAACAGTGTTGCAACTGCGCGGCCCGCATCACTTCGAGGTCGCTACGCTGGCGGGCGGCGACGCCATCAACGCCCTGCCCCGCAGGGCCGGCGCCCTGCTCGCCCTGCCGCCGGGAGAATTTCCGACGCTGGCGAATGCCGTGCAACAGGCGGAAACGGGCTTGCGACAGCAATGGCGCGAAGAACCGGGCCTGCGTTTATCGCTGACGCCCGCGCCCCGGCCTGAGCGGGTATTGGCGCAGTGGCCTGAACATTTCACGGCGCTATGCGCCCTGCCCTATGGCGTGGCCGCCATGAGCGCCGATTTTCCCGGCGTGGTGGAAACATCCAATAACCTCGCGCCGCTGGACATTTCATCTTCAGGCATTCGGGCGAGTTTTCATGTGCGTTCCCTGCGCGACGCGACGCGGGACGAACTGGCTGCCCGCATCATCCGGCAAATCGAACAAACCGGTGGAACGGCAGAGGCGCTGGGCGCGTATCCCGGCTGGACGCCCGACCCCGATTCACCCCTCCTGTGCCGCTGCCTGTCCATCCATCAACAGGAATTCGGCAGCCGTCCCCGTCTGGAAGTCATCCACGCCGGGCTGGAATGCGGCCTGTTCGCGCGCAGCCATCCGCAACTCGCCATGCTCTCCTTCGGCCCCGACATCCGTGGCGCGCACGCGCCGGGCGAGCGGGTGGAAATCGCCTCGGTCGGCCATTGCTGGCGATTGCTCGTCCGCCTGCTCGACCAGCTTTCCATTGTCTGAAAAAAGGAGTATCCCGTGAGCCTCTACCAACTCGGCCCCATCGCCCCACAATTGGGGCGCAATGTCTGGGTTGCCCCCAACGCCAGCGTAATCGGCGACATTCGCCTTGCCGACGAAGCCTCGGTCTGGTTTGGCGCGGTGCTGCGCGGCGACAACGACCCCATTGTGGTCGGCGAACAAAGCAACATCCAGGATCACGCCGTGTTGCACACCGACAAAGGCGCGCCGCTCACTCTGGGCGCGCGCGTCACCGTCGGGCATCTGGCGATGCTGCATGGCTGCACGATTGGCGACGGCAGTCTGATTGGCATGAGCGCCGTGCTGCTGAACCGCTGCCAGATCGGACATCACTGCATCGTCGGCGCGCACGCCCTGATTCCCGAAGGCAAAATTTTTCCTGACCGTGTGCTGATCGTCGGCTCCCCGGCTCGCGTGGTGCGTGAATTGAGTAATGAAGAAGTCGCCCGCCTGGAACAGAGCGCCCTGCACTACGCCGAAAACGCGCAACGTTTTCGACGGGATTTGCTGGCCTTGTCCTGCTGAACATTGTGGATCGGAGGGGAAAAGCGTCAGCAGGGGCACGGTCATTGAAGATTGCAAAACCGTAAAATCAAACGCCCTCTGCCCCTTCGGGACGCCTCCCTCAAAGAGGGAGGCTTTTAATGCCCCCCTCACCGATGGGGGGGCGGCGAAGCCGTCGGGGGGAGTGGTTCAGCACAATGAGCATACGCTGGTGTGCATAGGCTAAACCGCGCAGGGTTATAGATTCAGCAGCGTTTGCGTATGATGGGCGATCATCCATTCCTCGTTGGTGGGGATGACCAGCACATCGACGTTACTGTCCGGCGCGCTGATGCGGAGGTCGTGGCGCGCGTTGGCTTCCGGGGCGAGTTTGATGCCCAGCCAGCCGGAGAGAATGGCGACGCGGCGACGAATTTCGGCGGCATGTTCGCCGATGCCGCCGGTAAACACCAGCGCGTCCAGACCGCCCGCTGCCGCCGACATCGAACCGAGTTCACGGGCGATGCGGTAACAGAACAGGTCTACGGCTTGCTGCGCTTCCGGCTTGTCGCTGGAAAGCAGGGTACGCATGTCCTGACTGATGCCGGAAACGCCCAGAAGACCGGATTCCTTGTAGAGCAGATGGGTGATTTCTTTCGCGCCCATCCCCTTGCTTTCCATCAGGTAGAGCAGCACGCCGGGGTCGATCGTACCGACGCGGGTGCCCATGACCAGACCATCCACGGCGGTGAAACCCATGGTGGTGGCGACGCCGCGCCGGTTGACCATCGCGGCCATGCTGGCGCCGTTGCCCAGGTGCGCGATGACGACGCGACCTTCGGCGCGGGGCGAATGCTCCGGCAGCACGCGGGCGATGTATTCGTAGGAGAGACCGTGGAAACCGTAGCGGCGCACGCCTGCCGCCGTGAAATGGCGGGGCAGGCCGAAGATCTGGGCTTCATCGGGCTGGGTGCGGTGGAAGGCGGTGTCAAAACACCCCACCTGGGCGGTGCCGGGCATCAACGTCTGAATGGCGTAAATGCCGGCGAGGTTGTGCGGCTGGTGCAGGGGCGCGAGGGGGGTTAATTCTTCGAGTTGTTCCAGCGTGTCGCTTTCCAGACGCACAGGCTTGGAATAGAGTTGCCCGCCGTGTACGACCCGGTGGCCGACGGCGACGATTTTCCAGTCGGAAGCCTGGGCGGTGAACCAGGACAGGAGGTGATCGAAAGCCTGTTTGTGGTCGGGATTGGCAACAGGCAGATTGCCGTCCGCAATCTTGTCGCCCGCCTTGTTCTTGGCGACCAGCTTGGCAACCGGGGTGCCGATGCCGTCGATCTGGCCGGAAATGACGGCGGCTTCCGCCAGGGCGCTGCCTTCCAGGGGAAAGAGCGCGAACTTGATTGAGGATGATCCGGCGTTGATGGTGAGGATGGAACGACTCATGGTTTATTTTCCTTTCTGGTTGGCGTGAGCGATCAGGGCGGCGATGACGCAGGATGCCGTGCGCGTTTCGGCGCTGTCGGCGCGCGACGTGAGAATGACCGGGGCTTTTGCGCCCAGCACGATGCCCGCAGTCAGGGCGTTGGCGAGGTATTCGAGTTGTTTGAACAGCACGTTGCCCACTTCCAGATTGGGCACCAGAAAAATGTCGGCTTGCCCGGCGACCGGCGATTTGATGCCTTTTATACGCGCGGCTTCGGGAGAGACGGCGTTGTCGAAGGCGAGCGGGCCATCAAGAACGCCACCCTTGATCTGGCCACGGTCGGCCATTTTGCAGAGGGCGGCGGCTTCCAGCGTGGCGGGCATTTTGGGATTCACCGTTTCCACCGCCGCGAGGATGGCGACCTTGGGTTCGGCGATGCCGAGCGCGTGGGCGAGGTCGATGGCGTTCTGGGCGATGTCCACCTTTTCTTCCAGAGTGGGGGCGATATTGACGGCGGCATCGGTAATCAGCATGGGCCGGGGATAGGTCGGCACATCCATGACAAAAACATGGCTGATGCGGCGTTTGGTGCGGAATTCGTTGGCGCGAGCGACAACGGCTCCCATCAGTTCGTCGGTGTGCAGGCTGCCTTTCATCAACGCGACGGCTTCGCCCTCGCGCACCAGTTGAACGGCGCGGGTGGCGGATTCAATACTGTACGGAATATCGACGATACGCACGCCCCTGATGTCCAGGCTGAATTCTTCGGCGACCGCGCGAATTCTGGCTTCCGGGCCGACCAGAATCGGCTGGATGACGCCGGCGGCGGCGGCCATGAGCGGCCCACGCAGGGATTCCCGGTCACAGGGGTAGGCAACGGCGACGGGAATGGGGGGCAGTCCCTTGACGCGCGCGACCAGACGGTTCAGACGTTCTTGTTTATCGTTGGTGGCAATTTCGGATGGGGTGATCGACATAGCAAACTCCAGGATAAAAAACAGGCAATGAGAACGGGCGCGAATCGTCAGACCTGACGCCCCGATGTCCGGGCAAAAATTCCTTGCCGAACCGCCCCGATTGCCGGGACTCCGCCTTATAAGCGCCGCCCCGTGTTCCGGGCGGCGTACCCCGACCTGAACGGCGGCAGGCTCAGGCCGGGGGGAAGGGGGTTACGCGGGCGCGACTTAACCGACGATATTGTAACCGCCATCGATGTAGATGGTGCCGCCGGTCAGGGTCTTGGCGACATCGCTGCACAGGAAAGCGGAGAGCGCGCCCACGTCTTCGATGGACACCAGCGTATGCAGCGGCGAACGCTCGACGGCTTTTTCCATCAGGTCGTCAAACGCCTTGATGCCGGAGGAAGCGCGGGTTTTCAGGGGGCCGGGAGAGATGGCGTGCACCCGGATGCCGCGCGGCCCCAGTTCGGCGGCGAGATAACGGGAAACGGATTGCAGGGCGGCTTTGACCGGCCCCATGATGCCGTAGTTATTGATCACTTCGTCCGCGCCCATGTAGCTCATGGTGAGCAGGGTGCCGCCCTGATCCATCAGGGGTTCGGCGAGGCGAGCCAGACGCACAAAGGAGTGGCAGGAAATATCCATCGAACGCACGAACCCGTCGCGGCTGGAATCAACGACGCGACCATGCAGGTCTTCCTTGGGAGCGAAGGCGATGGAGTGGACGACGAAATCCAGACGCCCCCATTCTTCCTTGATGCGCGCGAAGAGGGCTTCCATCTGTTCGGGTTGCTCCACATCCAGCGGGGCAAAGATTTTTGCGCCGAGGATGTCGGCCAGCGGCTTCACATGCGGTTCGGCTTTGGCGTTCAGGTAGGTGATGGCGAGATCGGCGCCGCAGAGACCGAAGGATTTGGCGCAGCCGAAAGCAATGCTCTGATTATTGGCCACACCGACGACCAACCCTTTTTTACCGTGTAAATTAAACATTTCAGACAACTCCTGGGGAGGCAAAAAAATAGCCAACAGTATAGTTTGTTTGGGATGCCCACGGGAGATTCTTTGCGTTTGTCCCGTTTGTCGCGGAAACGGCGGATATGCCGCCGCGCAGGGTTCTGTGGCAGGAGATCAACGATAGACCAGCACCGGGATTTTGGAGTGGGTCAGCACCTTGTTGGTTTCGCTGCCCAGAAGCAGGCCGCTGATGCCCTTGCGACCATGCGAGGCCATGAAAATCAGGTCGCAGCCGTTTTGTTCGGCGGCTTGGATGATGGCTTCGTAGGGAACATCGCTGGAGGCGCTGACGGTCTGACAGCTTACGCCCGCTTTTTCGCATTCCGAAGTGACGAAGGCGAGCACTTCCGCCGCCTGCTGATCCGCCATTTCGGAGAATTTTTCCGGCGTCGTGGGGTCGATGAGCGCGCCTTCGCCGAAGTAGGTGACGGGGTATTCGGGCTTGGCGAAAAAAGCGGTGACGCGCGCGCCGGATTCTTTGGCGAAGGAAACGGCGCGGGCAATGGTGTTGCGGGAAAGCTCGGAACCATCGGTGGGTACCAGAATGTGTTTGAACATGTCGATCTCCAGAGTGCATGTTTGTAACTGTTGTTGTGGATAGCGGTCAGCGTCGCCCGGAATTTTGACTTCGGCGCCACGATGTGGAATCGTACCGCAGTAATTCTGGAAATCAAGCCGGTTGTTTCGTGCCCGGTCTATGGTATAACGACAGGATTGTTTTCGGAGACTGTCCCATGAACGCCAAACTTCCTTCCTCCAGTGAGCATAAGGGCTTCGATTTCAGCGAGGCCAGCAATCCGTTGGAGATCATGAGCAACAACATCACCAAGCACCTTGATCCCTTCGGCGTCACGAGTTCCGTACTCAACGCGCAAATGGCGTGGATGATGCACCCGCAGGAGTTGGGTCGCGTCCTGTCTTCGTTGTCGGGCGACCTGCTGGCCTTGCAGTCGCACATCGCGCGGCGCGCGCTGGGCATACCGTCCGAGGATGTGATTGCGCCGCACGCTGACGATACCCGCTTCGCCGACCCGGTATGGAACGAGTCGGCAACCTGGGACATCATCAAGGAATGGTATCTGGCGTTCACCCACCGTCTGCAGGACATGTATTTCGAAACGCCTGGCATGTCCGGCAAGGAGCGTCGCCGCGCCGCGTTCTGGTGGCGCAAATGGCTGAACGCCATCGCGCCCACCAATTTTTTCTGGACAAACCCGGTCGCCCTGCGTAAATGCGTGGAAAGTCACGGCGAAACCCTGGTCAGGGGCTTTCACAATTTCATGCGCGATGTCAAGGCAAAGGACATCCAGATGGTGGAAAAGGATGCCTTTCAGGTGGGCAAGGATTTGGCGGTCACGCCGGGCAAGGTGATTTTCCGCAACCGGCTGCTGGAGATCATTCACTACACGCCGACCACGAAAAAAGTGCGTTCCGTGCCGCTCCTCATCGTGACGCCCTGGATCAACAAATTCTACATTCTGGACCTGAACCCCAAAAAGAGCCTGGTCAAATATCTGGTCGATCAGGGCTTCTCGGTGTTCATCACCAGTTGGAAGAATCCCACGGCGGACATGGCCGATGTCACCTTCGACGATTATCTGAGCGAAGGGGTGAACGAAGCGGTAAACACGGTGCGCGACTTCTGCCAGGTTCCCAAACTGCATCTGGCGGGCTACTGCATCGGCGGCACGATGGTGACCACCTACATGGCCTGGGCCAATCGCAAGTTCGGCGCCGACAAAATGCCGGTGGAAGACTGGACGCTGTTCACTACCCTGACTGATTTTAACCATCCGGGCGACATTGAAGTCTTCATCGATGAAAATGGAATTTCCGCACTGGAAGAAATGATGTCGAAGAAGGGCTATCTGGATGGCAGCGAAATGGCTTCATCCTTCCGCCTGCTGCGTTCCAACAGCCTGATCTGGCAGTACTGGGAGCATGGCTACCTGTATGGCGAACCCCTGAAGCCGTTCGATGTGCTGTTCTGGAACGTGGATTCCACCCGCATGCCCTACGCAATGCATAGCTACTACCTGCGGGAAATGTACCTGAACAACAATCTCATCAAGCGCGACCGCCTGACCATCGCCGGTCAGCCGATTGACCTGCATCGGATTACCCAGCCGCTTTACGCGGTGACGGCCATCGACGATCACATCGCACCCTGGACGCAATGCTACCGGATTCGCAAATACATCAATGTGGACGCCCCCATGCATTTCGTGCTGTCGACTTCCGGTCACATTGTCGGCATCGTCAATCCGCCGGTGAATCCGCCCAAGCGCGCCTACTGGTCGGGCGACCCGCAGCCCAACGAACGTTGCGATGACTGGATGAAAAACACCAAACGCCAGCCTGGAACATGGTGGGAAGAATGGAAGGTCTGGCTGGAGGCGCGCGGCGGCGAACTGATCGACGCGCTGCCGACATCGAACCGCAAATATCCGGCGCTGGCTGATGCTCCCGGCGTTTACGTGCTGGAAAAATAACCGGCTGCGGCGGGATTTACATCGTTGTTACTCATCCCCCGGCAGCCCTTGGCCGGGGCGGTTTTACGGGCGTCTACGCGTCGCGTTCAGGGGCCGGATTTTGCCCGTTGCCATGGGTCACGATTTAGTTCAGGCGGGCAGGCCGATTTTCTGCTACCCTTGCTCGCCTTTTTGCTGGTTGTACATTTAATGCCTGACTCGCACGTTTCGTCTTCTCAGTCTGTTTCACCGTCTTTACCGCCATTCAAATTCAAGGGGAAAACCCTGCTGCCCATTGTGCAGGGCGGCATGGGCGTCGCTATTTCGGCGCACAAACTGGCGGGCGCGGTCGCGGCGGAAAATGCCATCGGCACGGTCGCCAGCGTCGATTTGCGCCACCACCACCCCGACCTTCTGGAAATGACCCGTCGCGTCAAGGACAGGGAAGCCAACAAGGCCACCATCTGGAAGGCCAATCGCATCGCCCTCGACCGGGAAGTGCGCGGCGCGCTGGAAATCGCCCAGGGGCGCGGCATGGTCGCGGTCAATGTCATGCGCGCCGTATCGCAGTATCAGGAATACGTGCGCCAATCCTGCGAATCCGGCGCTCACGCTATTGTCATGGGCGCTGGCCTGCCTCTGGATTTGCCGGACCTGACCCAGAATTTTCCCGATGTCTGCCTGTTCCCCATTCTCTCGGACGTGCGCGGCGTCGTGCTGATTCTGAAAAAATGGATGCGTAAAAAACGCCTGCCGGACGCAATCGTCATCGAGCATCCGGCCTATGCCGGGGGGCACCTGGGGGCGCAGCAGAAGGAAGACGTGACCGACCCGCGTTTCGATTTCAATGTCGTCATCCCCGGCGTACAGCAAGCCTTCAAGGATCTGGGGCTGGAGTCGGAACACATCCCCCTGATTCCCGCCGGTGGCATTCATCGTCATGAACAGATACGCGAACTGCTGGGTATGGGGGTTTCGGCGGTGCAACTGGGAACCGCCTTCGCCGTGACCGAAGAATGCGATGCGGATATCGAATTCAAGAAAGTGCTGTTGGGCGCGACCCGGGAAAGCGTGGTGGAATTCATGAGCTGCGCGGGACTCCCCGCCCGCGCCGTGCTCACGCCCTGGCTGAAAAACTATCTGGGGCGTGAACAAAAATTGATGCAGGCGGCGGCAGGTCGGCAACACAAATGCACGCTGGCCTGGGATTGCCTCGTTTCCTGCGGCCTGCGGGACGCCAATCCCGCGCACGGCCAATTCTGCATCGACCACCAGCTCGCCGCCGCCGCGCGTGGCGATGTCAAACAAGGGTTGTTTTTCCGGGGCAAAACGAAAACCCCGTTCCGGGAAATACGCCCGGTGCGGGAACTGATCCGCTACCTGATGACCGGCGAACGCCCCGCGTAACGACAGTCCGCTGTCCTCAGCCCTCTGTCTTCTGCACGACGATGGGCGGGAATTTCGCGCTCATGTCTTTGGGTCGCACCGCGATTCTGCACGCGAGCTTGTGGGCGATGGCGCGGTAAAGTCCGGCGGCTTGCGAGGTCGGCGCGCCGACGACCGTAGGCTTGCCGTCATCGATCAACGTGCGGATCCGGGTATCCAGCGGCAGGTCGCCCAGGCATTCAACATTGAATGTTTCGCGTAGCCGTTCGGCCCCGCCGACGCCAAAAATATGCTCGCTGTGCCCGCAGTGCGGGCAGGTGTAAATACTCATGTTTTCGACCACGCCAAGAATGGGGATCCCCACTTTTTCAAACATGCGGATGCCGCGTTTGACATCCAGCAGCGCGATCTCCTGCGGCGTCGTTACAATCAGCGCGCCTGTTACCGGCGCTTTCTGGGCGAGGGAAAGCTGCACGTCGCCGGTGCCCGGCGGCAGATCCACGATCAGATAATCCAGGGCGTTCCACCGGGTTTCGTTCAAAATCTGGTTCAAGGCTTGCACCACCAGAGGCCCGCGCCAGATCATGGACGCTTCTTCTTCCACGAGAAAGCCGATGGACATGAGCTGAATGCCGTGCGCGACCAACGGAATCATCTTCTGCTCATCCATGTCGGGGTGTTGCCCGGAAAGCCCCAACGCCTGCGGCAGTGACGGGCCGTAGATGTCGGCATCCAGCACGCCGACCTGCGCCCCCTCTTCCGCCAGCGCCAACGCCAGATTGACGGCGGTGGTGCTTTTGCCCACGCCGCCCTTGCAGGAAGCCACGACGACAAGATTTTTGACGCCCGGCAATCGCTTCACGCCGCGTTGCGTGACATGCGGCATGATCTTGCTGACGATAGCGACCTGTGCCGCACCTCTTCCCGGCAACGCGGCCAACGCCGCGCGCACCCGGTTTTCCAGATCGGCGCGATAACTTCTGACGGGATAGCCGACTTCGATGTCCAGACAGAGCGTATCGTTTTCGAGGCGGATATTGCGGGCGGACAGCGGCTTGCCCGTGTTGGGATCGACGAGGGCGTTCAGGGCAGCCTGCACCGTTTCCAGAGAAATGCTCATGGGGGATGCTCCGTATTGGACATTGGGTGAAGGAATAGATTCTATCAGGGCAAATGCGCGCCCTACCCCATCATCCTGCGCGCGGCGCGGGACGGACGGGGTTGCCAGAAAGAAAGGCTTCAAGGACGATGCGCCGGGGTTTATTCACATCGACATCAAATACCTGCCCAAAATGCCCGACGAAACCACTCGTAGCAAGAAGATACGGAGGGCTTTCAAGGGATTTAGCCCTACTCGTAGCGCACGTCGATAATCTCGTATTCCCTTATCCCGCCCGGCGCCTGTACCTGGGCGATGTCGCCGGCGTATTTACCGATCAGGGCGCGGGCGATGGGGGCGCTGATGGAAATTTTGCACTGCTTGATGTCGGCTTCGTCTTCACCAACAATCTGGTAGGTCACAGACTCGCCTGAATCCTGATCTTCCATTTCCACGGTCGCGCCGAAAACACAGCGACCATCGGCGTCCAGCGCCCTGGGGTCGATGATTTGGGCGTTGGAGAGCTTGCCCTCCACTTCCTTGATGCGCCCTTCGATAAAAGCCTGACGTTCCTTGGCGGCGTCGTATTCGGCGTTTTCCGAGAGGTCGCCGTGCGAGCGGGCTTCAGCGATGGCGGCGACGACTTCGGGGCGATCTTTGGTTTTCAATTGATGCAGTTCCGTGCGCAATTTTTCGGCGCCAGTAACGGTCAGTGGTACTTTACTCATGGTTTTCCTGTTTGATGTTCCTGTTTTTGCCGATGGCAATGAAAAACCGCCGGATACCCGTGGGCATGGTGTTCCGGCGGCTCATCACGTAATTTTTTGATTGTAATTCATCTACGTGAGATACGGCAATCCAAACCGGTACAGAACGAGGCGGGTTCCCGGCAAATGCCCATGCCGATTCAGTTGTCGAAAAGCAGACCAGCGCCCTGCCCTTTCTCCATACCGGAATCACGCGACAGCTTGTTACTCCTGACGGCAGAGTTCGCTGTGCAGAGTCTGGATGGGATAGACGATCAGCTCGCCGCCAGAGGTGATTCCTTCGGCTGCCGCCTCCGCGCCCCAGATGGTGGTGTACATGGTAACGCGGGCTTGCAGGCCGGAGATGCGGATGGAGCGTGAATCGTGGATGGCCTGACGTTTTTCTTCCACCGTGTTGATAATCAGGGCGATTTCGTTGTTCTTGATCATGTCGACGATGTGTGGACGACCCTCCACCACCTTGTTCACCACTTCGACAGGAATCCCCGCCGCAGCAATGGCGGCGGCAGTGCCGCGCGTCGCCACGATAACGAAACCGGTCTGGGCGAGATGGCGGGCAATATCCACGGCCTTGGCTTTGTCGCTGTCTTTTATGGACAGGAAAACCTTGCCGCTCCTGGGTAGCCGCACGCCTGCCGCCAGTTGCGATTTGACGAAGGCTTCGGCGAAGGTTTTGCCGACCCCCATGACTTCGCCGGTGGATTTCATCTCCGGCCCCAGAATGGTATCGACGCCAGGGAATTTGATGAAGGGGAACACCGCTTCTTTCACCGAGAAATAGGGCGGCACGACTTCGCCGGTCACGCCCTGTGATTTCAGGCTTTTTCCGGCCATGCAGCGCGCCGCAATCTTGGCGAGTTGCAAACCTGTGGCCTTGGAAACGAAAGGTACGGTGCGCGAGGCTCTGGGATTGACTTCCAGTACGTATACCGTGTCATTCTGGATGGCGAACTGCACGTTCATCAGGCCACAGACATTCAGCGCCCTGGCCATCAGCCGTGTCTGCCGCCGGAGTTCGTTGGCGATTTCCCGCGAAAGCGAATAAGGTGGCAGCGAACAGGCGGAATCGCCGGAATGCACGCCTGCCTGCTCAATGTGTTCCATAACGCCGCCGATGATGACTTCTTCACCATCGGAGAGCGCATCGACATCCACTTCGCAGGCGTCGTTCAGGAAACGGTCGAGCAGCACCGGGGAATCGTTGGAAACTTTGACGGCCTCGCGCATGTAGCGTTCGAGGTCTTTCTGTTCGTGTACGATTTCCATCGCCCTCCCCCCCAGCACATAGGAAGGACGCACGACGAGCGGATAGCCGATTTCCAGCGCCAGTTTCAGCGCCTCTTCCTCTGTGCGCGCCGTGCGATTGGGCGGCTGGCGCAGACCCAGCTTGTGCAGGAGTTGCTGGAAACGCTCACGGTCTTCGGCAATGTCGATGGATTCGGGTGTGGTGCCGATGATGGGCACACCGTTGGCTTCCAGGTCGAGCGCGAGTTTCAACGGCGTCTGGCCGCCGTACTGGACGATGACGCCTTCCGGTTTTTCCACGGCGACAATTTCCAGCACGTCTTCCAGCGTCAGTGGCTCAAAATACAGGCGGTCGGAGGTATCGTAATCGGTGGAAACGGTTTCCGGGTTGCAGTTAACCATGATCGTTTCATAACCATCCTCACGCATCGCCATCGCCGCATGCACGCAACAGTAGTCGAATTCAATGCCCTGCCCGATGCGGTTCGGTCCGCCACCCAGCACCATGATTTTTTCCGGTCGGAAGGTCGGGCTTCGCATTCCTCCTCGTAGGTGGAATACATGTAGGCGGTGGAACTGGCGAATTCGGCGGCGCAGGTGTCGACGCGCTTGTATACCGGGCGCACGTTCAGGGCATGCCGTTGCTGGCGCACCAGAGTTTCTGTCGTTTTCGTCAGATAGGCGAGACGGCGGTCAGAAAACCCCTTGCGTTTCAGGTAACGCACTTCATCAGCGGAAAGACTGTTGAAATCGCGCTTTTCCAATTCCAGTTCGAGATCGACGATTTCCTTGATTTCGCCGAGGAACCACGGATCGATGCGGGTCAGTTCAAAAACCTTCTCCGGCGACATGCCGATGCCGAAGGCATCCGCCACGTACCACAGGCGTTCCGGCGAAGGTCGCGCCAACTGTTCGTCAATGGCTTCCGGGTCGACCGATTTCAGATTGAACCCGTCCACGCCGACTTCCAGCCCGCGCAGGGCTTTTTGCAGGGATTCCTGAAAGGTGCGGCCAATCGCCATCACTTCGCCGACGGATTTCATCTGCGTGGTCAGGATGGAGTCGGCCTGGGGGAATTTTTCAAAGGCGAAACGCGGCACCTTGGTCACCACGTAGTCGATGGAAGGCTCGAAGGACGCGGGCGTCCTGCCGCCGGTGATTTCATTTTCCAGTTCGTCCAGGGTGTAGCCGATGGCGAGCTTGGCCGCTACCTTGGCGATGGGAAAACCGGTGGCCTTGGAAGCCAGTGCAGAAGAACGCGAAACGCGCGGGTTCATCTCGATGACAATCAGTCGGCCATCCCTGGGATTGATGGAAAACTGGACATTGGAACCGCCGGTATCGACGCCAATCTCACGCAACACCGCAATCGAGGCGTTGCGCATGATCTGGTATTCCTTGTCGGTCAGCGTTTGCGCCGGAGCGACGGTAATGGAATCGCCGGTATGCACGCCCATCGGGTCGAGGTTTTCGATGGAGCAGACGATGATGCAGTTGTCCGCCCTGTCGCGGACGACTTCCATCTCAAACTCTTTCCAGCCGATCAGCGATTCTTCGATCAGCAACTCATGGGTGGGCGAGGCTTCCAGACCGCGCTTGCAGATAATCTCGAACTCTTCCATGTTGTAGGCGATGCCGCCGCCCGTGCCGCCCAGAGTGAAAGAAGGCCGGATGATGGCGGGAAAACCGATGGCCGCCTGCACCTGCAAGGCTTCCTCCATCGAGTGCGCGATGGCGGAACGGGCGGAACCCAGGCCGATTTTCTCCATCGCCGCCTTGAATTTCTGCCGGTCTTCGGCCTTGTCGATGGCCTCTCTGGAAGCGCCGATCAATTCCACGCCGTATTCGGCCAGCACGCCTTCACGGTCGAGGTCGAGCGCGCAATTCAGCGCGGTCTGGCCGCCCATGGTCGGCAGCAGCGCGTCGGGGCGTTCTTTGTCGATGATCTTCGCCACCACCTGCCAGGTAATCGGTTCGATGTAGGTGACATCGGCGGTTTCCGGGTCGGTCATGATGGTGGCCGGGTTGGAATTGACCAGCACGACGCGATACCCCTCCTCGCGCAGCGCCTTGCACGCCTGCGCGCCGGAATAGTCGAATTCGCAGGCTTGCCCGATCACAATGGGGCCGGCGCCAATAATCAGGATGGTTTTAATGTCTGTGCGTTTGGGCATTTCGGGGTCAGCTGTCTAAATCGTGAATCAGTCGTAAAACGAAGGCGGCAGCCGCAGGCTTGCCGCCGGAAATTGAGGTTCTCAGGGCGTCAAGTGCCTTGCAGCGCCGCCACGCCGCGCGTCATGGCATCCAAAAAGCGGTCGAACAAATAAGCCACATCATGCGGGCCGGGGCTGGCTTCCGGGTGTCCCTGAAAAGAGAAGGCAGGTACGTCGGTACGGGCGATGCCTTGCAGTGAACCGTCGAACAGCGATACGTGGGTGGCGCGCACATGGGCGGGCAGCGATTCGGGATCGACGGCAAAACCGTGATTCTGGCTGGTAATCAACACCTGTCCGGAATCAAGGTCTTTGACCGGATGGTTCGCCCCGTGGTGGCCGAATTTCATTTTCACCGTCTTCGCGCCGGAAGCCAGCGCCAGCAATTGATGCCCCAGACAGATGCCGAACGTTGGCACGCCTTTCGACAAAAACTCGCGAATGGCTTCAATGGCGTAGGCACAGGGTTCCGGGTCGCCGGGGCCGTTGGACAGAAAAATACCATCCGGGCGCATTCGCAGGACTTCTGCGGCGGGCGTTTGGGCAGGCACCACGGTGAGCTTGCAGCCGCGCGCCGCCAGCAGACGCAGGATATTGCGCTTGACGCCAAAATCGTAGGCCACCACATGAAAACGCGGGGCGCTCGCCGCCACATAACCCTGCTGCAAATCCCAGGCGCCCTGCTCCCAGACATAAGCCTCGCGCGCGCTGACCACCTTCGCCAGATCCATTCCGGCCAGACCGGGGAATGCTTCCGCCATCGCCCGCGCTTTGGATAAATCCGCTTCACCCGCGATGATGCAACCCGCCTGCGCGCCCTTGTCGCGCAGAATGCGCGTGAGCTTGCGGGTGTCAATGTCGGCAATCGCCACGACGCCATGTTTTTTCAGATACTCCGGCAGGCTCTCGGTGGCGCGCCAACTGGAAACCTGCCTGGGCAGATCGCGGATGACCAGCCCGGCGGCGTAGTTGGCGGCGGATTCAAAATCCTCGGCATTGCAGCCAACATTGCCGATGTGTGGATAGGTCAGCGTCACAATCTGACGCGAATAGGAAGGATCGGTAAGAATTTCCTGATACCCGCTCATGGCGGTGTTGAACACCACCTCGCCACTGGTCAGTCCGACAGCCCCGATGGCGCTGCCCCGAAAAACCGTCCCATCAGCAAGGACAAGCAAGGCGGGCGGAAAACTGGGGATGAGCGACACGGGGAAACTCCTGAAATAAATATACGCCAAGCGCCAGACCCCTTGAAAAACCGGATGCTCTGGCGCTTTGCAAAACTACATCATTTTACCCGAAGCCTGATTTATGGGCAAATCCGGTGCAAGAGCAACTCGCAAGCCATCCTTGCAAATTGGATATTTGCTAATTCCGCCAGCGTGCGTGCTTTTATCCATTCTGATGCCATGAGCTTATCGAAATAAATCATTTCATTCGCGCGCGCCCTCTTCCGATAATGCATGCATTTTTCCTCTTGTTTCGGGAGCTTTCCGCATGAGCTTCAATATCGTCGGCATTTCCGGCAGCCTCGACTACCCTTCCCGCGCCACGACGCTGGTCAGGCTGGCGCTCGCGCAGAGTGTCGCCATTCTGGGCGGAAGCAGTGAATTCATTTCAATCGTCGATTTGGTACCGGAACTTGGGCAAAGCACCGACCCTACCCATCTGCCGCCCAAGGTGCAGGCGGCGCAGCAAACTTTGGGTAAAGCCGATTTGCTGGTCGTCGCCTCGCCCATTTATACGGCGTCTTATTCCGGCCTGCTCCAACACTTTTTTGACCTGCTCGACCCGCTGGCGCTTCAGGGTAAAACCGCCATTCTGGCGGCTACCGGCGGCAGCGGACAACTCGCCCTGACGCTCGAATACCAGTTACGCCCCCTGTTGAGCTTTTTTGGCGTTCATACCGCGCCTACCACCCTGTTCGCGCATGACAAGCATTTTCTCAAGGACATCAACGGAGATTACACCCTGACGGACAGCCTGCTACGGGAACGCATCGAACAGGCGCTTGCCGAAACCGCGCGTCTACTCACTCCTCTCGCTCGCTTCGCCTGAGCACGTCCGCATTTTTCGAGGCTTTATAACGCCAGAGAATAAATATCAATCTTTTTAGTATTTTTTACTTTACCTGTACCTGCATAAACTCGTATGAATTTATCCAAATACAAGGCAGTCGATATGAATTTGCAGCAGTTACGCATCGTACGGGAAACCATACGTCAGGATTTCAATTTGACTGAAGTGGCGGGCGCGCTCTTTACCTCGCAGCCCGGCGTTTCCAAGCACATCAAGGATTTGGAAGACGAACTGGGCGTGGAAATTTTTACCCGACGCGGCAAGCGTCTGCTGGGTCTGACCGAGCCAGGTCGGGAACTTGCCAGCGTGGTGGAACGCATTCTGCTCGATACCCAGAACCTGCGGCGCATCGCTGACCAGTTTTCCAACCGGGAAAGCGGCAATTTCATCCTCGCCACCACCCACACCCAGGCCCGCTATGCCCTGCCGCAAGTCATCAAATGGTTCAAGGAAACCTATCCCAGGGTGCATCTGGTGCTGCATCAGGGCGGCCCCAAGGAAATCGCCGACATGCTCTCCGTCGGCGATGCCGATGTCGGTATTGCCACGGAAGGTCTGGTCGGCGTGGAAAAACTGGCGACCTTTCCCTGCTACAGTTGGCGGCACGCCGTCATCGTGCCGCAAGACCATCCACTGACCAAAATTCATGCTAATGGTAAATTAACGCTGGAAGCCATCGCCGAATATCCGATCATCACCTATCATTCCGGCGTCACGGGTCGTTCGCACATCGACGAAGCATTCACCCAGGCCGGTATCGTACCGGACATCGTGCTTTCGGCCATCGACGCGGATGTCATCAAGACCTACGTCACTCTGGGGCTGGGCGTCGGTCTGATCGCCGCCATGGCGTTCGACGCCGCGCAGGATCGTGAGCTGCTTCTGCTGGAATCCGAACTGTTCCCGACAAACACGACCGTGCTGGCCGTGCGCAAAGGCGCGTGGTTGCGCGACTATGTCTACACCTTCATCGAAAAGCTCGCTCCGGGTATGACCGCGCCGATCGTCCGGGATGCCATCCGCCCGGAACAAAGTTAAAAAACACGGAAAAAACTTGGCAAGCGTCGTTTTCTTCTTATAGAATGCGCCCTCTTTTGCAGCGCGCCCGTAGCTCAGCTGGATAGAGTACTTGGCTACGAACCAAGGGGTCGGGCGTTCGAATCGCTCCGGGCGCGCCAATATCAGGAATCAGGGGAAATTTGCGGTGGCTTTGTCACCCGGTGAATTCAAAAAATGGCGCGTTTTTACGCGCCATTTTTGTATCCGGGGTCAACGTCGCCTGAACTTCAGCGAGTGCCCATGCCCTGACCGGGGCGCTCTGTAACTTCCATTGCCATAATGACGCGCAGGCGGGGCATGCACATGGCTTCGATGGTGACGGGCGCTGTTGTTGCGATAGAAGCTGCTGTAATGATTGCCGTAATAATAGTTACCATAATCGTAATCATGATGACGGGAACCTCCGTGAGCAAAGCAGCCGGACAAGGCCAATAACATCAGCGACAGGATGAGCAGTTTCCATGCTTTCATGATTCGCACCTCCCTTTACCTGAAATCTGGCACATGCTGGCGAAATGGAAAGGTTTTGAAACAGACTTTTTCAAATTGTTCGCGGTGATCGACTTACGACGGAACTTATGCCCGCAAGAGTGCCATATGTGCCGGAACCCCAGTAATCCTTCATGCACGAGCTGTAGCCGTAACCACTGCGGCAGCGCCACCGCCGTTCTCGCCCCAGATATAGATCGATTTGTCATCCAGAACCAGGCCGCTGGCATCCTTGTTGGATCCCATCGCATTTCAACAAAATCCTGCCTTGAACGGCTGACATTTATCCCCGCTGGATGAGCGGCGTCATGAATTCATTGCCGACATCTTTGGCGACCTGGCTGCCTTTGAGGATTTCCAGAATGTGGAGGGCGAAAAAGATCGCGGTTGCCGGGCCACGGGAGGTTGTGATGTTGCCGTCGGTGAGCACAATCTCGTCGCTCAAGATGGCGCCTGTCAGCCAAGGCTCGACACCGGGGTAGCAAACCGCTTTTTTGCCTTGCAGGATTCCGGCTTTGCCGAATACGGCGGGAGCGGCGCAGATGGCGGCCAGTTTCTTGCCGAGCTGATGGTGCTGGCGAACCCAGTCCAGCAGCCCTTCGTGCCCGGTGTAATCAATCGTGCCGCCGGGAATGATCAGCATGTCGAATGCGGCGCGCTCGGCTTTTTCAAACAGCGTGTCTGCCTGCACCGTGACACCGTGCTTGCTTTTCACCAATTCTTTTCCCGTCAGGGAAATCGTGGTGACATCGACCGCGCCACGCCGCAGGATATCCACCGTTGCCATGGCTTCGGTTTCTTCGAAGCCATCGATCAGAAACAAGGCGACTTTGTTCAGTTGGCTCATGGCATCCCTCGCTTTCAAAAAGCGAATGATAACGTGGACGACGCAACGGCAGAAAGCCGGCTCACCGTCCGCGCCATGACGATGCGGGTCTCTGTTCGCCTCAGCGTTGTGCCCGCTTGCGGTCGAGTTCGGTCAGGTAACGCTTGCGGATGCGGATGTTTTTCGGCGTGATTTCCACCAGCTCGTCGTCGGCGATGAATTCGATGGCCGATTCCAGAGAGAGCGCCACCGGCGGCACCAGACGCACGGCTTCATCGGTGCCGGAGGCGCGGACATTGGTGAGTTGCTTGCCTTTGACCGGATTCACGACCAGATCGTTTTCGCGGCTATGGATGCCGATAATCATGCCTTCATAGAGTTTTTCGCCGGGGCTGACGAACATGCGACCCCGGTCTTGCAGCTTCCAGAGCGCATAGGCCACAGCCTCGCCATTTTCCTGCGACACCAATACGCCATTGCGACGGTCGGCCACATTGCCGTCCTTGATGGGCGCGTATTCGTCAAACACATGGCTCATCAGACCGGTGCCACGAGTCAGATTCATGAATTCACCCTGAAAACCGATCAGGCCACGCGCAGGAATGCGGTATTCGATGCGTACCCGGCCACGACCATCGGGGGACATGTCGAGCATGTCGCCTTTGCGCAGACCCAGCGATTCCATGACGCCGCCCTGATGCTGTTCTTCCACGTCCACCGTCAGCATTTCATAGGGTTCGTGCTCGACGCCGTTGATGACGCGCTTGACGACGCGGGGACGACCCACGGCAAGTTCATAACCTTCGCGACGCATGTTTTCAAGCAGAATGGAAAGGTGCAGTTCGCCGCGACCGCACACGTCGAACACGTCGCCGTTGGCGGTATCATCGACGCGCAGCGCCATGTCGGTGAGCAGTTCTTTATGCAGGCGGTCACGAATCTGGCGACTGGTGACGAATTTACCTTCGGAGCCTGCCAGCGGGCTGGTGTTGACCATGAACTGCATGGACAAGGTGGGTTCGTCGATTTTCAGCAACGGCAGCGTTTCCGGCTGCTCCGGGTCGGTGAGCGTGCAGCCCAGGGCCAGGTCTTCCACTCCGGTCACTTGCACGATGTCGCCCGCACAACCTTCTTCCAGTTCGACCTTGTTCAAGCCCTTGAAGCCGAACACCTGACCAATTTTCGCCTTGAAGGGCGTGCGTTCGTGCAGGGCGGCTTCTTCCTCGGTGCCGAACATGACCATCACCTGCTGCCCGGTCTTCACCTTGCCGCGCCGGATGCGCCCGACGCCAATGCGACCTACATAGGAACTGTAATCAAGGGCGGAAATCTGGAATTGCAGGGGCGCATTCACGTCCGCGTCGGGCGCAGGCACATGGTTCAGGATGGTTTCGAACAGGGGGCGCATGTTTTCGCGCGGCGCGTCCAGTTCCAGCGCTGCCCAACCATTCAGGCCGGAAGCGTAGACAATAGGGAAATCCAGTTGTTTGTCGGTCGCGCCCAGCTTGTCGAAGAGGTCGAATGTGAGATTCACGGCGTTGTCGGGATCGGCCCCGTCGCGGTCGACCTTGTTCAACACCACGATAGGACAGAGACCCAGACCCAGCGCCTTTTTGGTCACAAAACGGGTTTGCGGCATCGGGCCTTCCACCGCGTCGACCAGCAGCACCACGCCATCCACCATGCCCAACACGCGTTCCACTTCGCCGCCGAAATCCGCGTGTCCCGGAGTATCAACGATGTTGATGTGGATGCCTTCATATTCCACGGATGTGTTTTTGGCAAGGATGGTAATGCCGCGCTCTTTTTCCAGATCGTTGGAATCCATCACCCGCTCGGTCATCTGCTGGTGCGCGGCAAAGGTGCCGGACTGGCGTAACAACTGGTCAACCAGCGTGGTTTTGCCGTGGTCGACGTGAGCGATAATGGCGATATTGCGGATGGGACGAATGTGAGCAGTAGACATGGGAGGGGGGTTGTGCAAGGAAAAGTTTTGGATTTTAGCAAAATCCGGGACGCAAGCGGAATTTTTGTTGCGTTGCAGCACGCGCTGTGCAAATTCAGACACTCCCCTGGCAGCGCGTATGCGACTTCTGTCCGGAACAAGAAAACACGCGGCAAGGGCAACGAACTGTCCGGCAATTACCGCCCTTCCTACCGACGCGACAGCCCGGTTTTGATTCCTGACATCTGACACCTGATACCTGTTTTAAGGTATCCTTGCCAGCTTTCCCTGCGCCGAAACCAGGGTATTACAGAACAACGAGGATCACATGAAAAAGGATTTGCGCGAGGCCGCGCTCGACTATCATCGCTACCCTACGCCTGGCAAGATTTCTGTTCTTCCCACCAAGGGGTTGACCAACCAGCGGGATCTGGCGTTGGCCTATTCTCCCGGCGTTGCCGTCCCCTGCGAGGCCATTGTGGAAGACCCGACGAGAGCGGCGGAACTCACTTCCCGCGCCAATCTGGTCGGCGTGGTGACGAATGGCACGGCGGTGCTGGGACTGGGCAACATCGGCCCGCTCGCCGCCAAGCCGGTGATGGAAGGCAAGGGTTGTCTGTTCAAGAAATTCGCCAATGTTAACGTGTTCGACATTGAACTCGCGGAAAACGATCCGGACAAACTGATTGAAATCATCGCTTCGCTGGAACCCACTCTGGGCGGCATCAATCTGGAAGACATCAAGGCGCCGGAGTGCTTTTACATTGAGCAAAAGTTGAAGGAGCGGATGAAAATTCCGGTCTTCCACGACGATCAACACGGCACCGCCATCATCTCCGCCGCCGCCATGCTGAATGGCCTCAAGGTCGTGGGCAAGAAAATCGAAGCAATCAAGGTGGTCTGTTCCGGCGCGGGCGCGGCGGCCATTTCCTGCCTGAATCTCTGGTGTCATCTGGGGGTAAAGAAGGAAAACGTCACCGTCTGCGATTCCAAGGGTGTGATCTGGGCAGGCCGCGACGAAAAAATGGACGCCACCAAGACGCATTACGCGCAAAATACGGAAGCGCGCACCCTGGGTGACGCCATCAAGGACGCGGACGTATTTCTGGGGCTTTCCACCGCTGGCGTGCTGAAACCCGAAATGGTGGTCAGCATGGCGCCCAACCCCCTGATTTTCGCGCTGGCCAATCCGACGCCGGAAATCATGCCGGAACTGGCCAAGGGCGTCCGCCCGGACGCCATTATCGCCACGGGCCGTTCCGATTACCCGAATCAGGTCAATAATGTCCTCTGCTTCCCCTTCATTTTCCGGGGCGCGCTGGATGTGGGCGCAACCCGCATCACCGAAGAAATGAAGCTGGCCTGCGTACACGCCATTGCCGAAATGGCTGAAGCGGAAATTTCTGACGAGGTTGCCATCGCCTATCCGGGGCACCAACTGGAATTTGGTCGTGAATACCTGATTCCCAAGCCCTTCGACCCGCGCCTGATTGTGCGTATTGCTCCGGCGGTCGCCCGCGCCGCCATGGAATCCGGCGTGGCGACGCGCCCCATCACGGATTGGGACGCCTATCGCCAACGCCTGACCGAATTCGTCTATCAGACGGGCGCGGGGATGCGCTCCATTTTCCAGACCGCCCGACAAATGCCGAGCCGTCGCGTGGTTTACGCCGAAGGCGAGGATGTGCGGATACTGCGCGCCGTGCAGATTATCCGCGAGGAAAAACTCGCGCATCCCATCCTGATCGGGCGTCCCCAGGTCATCGCCCAGAACCTGCAAAAAGCCAATCTGAAAGTCCGTCCCGGCGTGGATTTTGAGATCATCGACCCGGATAACACCGAGTTTTATCAGGAATGCTGGCAGGTCTATCACCAGTTGATGAAACGTCAAGGCGTTACCGCTGATATGGCAAAATTGCGTGTGCGCTCCGACAACACGGTGCTGGGGGCGCTGCTGGTCAGGCTGGGACATGCCGACGGGCTGATTTGTGGTCTTTCCGGGTATTTTGATCTGCATGTGCGCGAAATCGACGAAATTATCGGCAAAGCCGCCGGACACAACATCATCGCCGCCTTGAATCATCTGTTGCTGCCGGGACGCGCCCTGTTCATCGCCGATACGCATGTGAACGAAAATCCGAGCGCCGAACAACTCGCGGAAATCACCCTGATGGCCGCTGACACCGTACGTCGCTTCGGATTTACGCCCAAGATCGCCATGCTCTCCCACTCCAATTTCGGTTCCGCGCAATCGGCTTCCGCCCTCAAGATGCGGCAGGCGCTCGCCCTCGTGCGGGAAAAAGCGCCCGGGCTGGAAATCGACGGCGAAATGCATGGCGACGCGGCGCTCTCGGAGCGCGTACGCCAATATTCCGACCCGGAATCGCCGTTGAAGGGCGAAGCCAATGTGCTCATCATGCCGAATCTGGATGCCGCCAATATTTCCTACAACCTGCTCAAAATAACCGGCGGCGATGGCGTCACCATCGGCCCCATCCTGATGGGCACGGCGCGTCCCGTGCATGTTGCCACCTCATCCGCCTCGGTGCGACGCGTGGTGAATCTCACCGCATTGGTGGCGACAGAAAAGAGCGCCGGGTAAAAACAGGCAATAAACCCCCTTACAAGGCCGCGCCGAGTACGCGGCCTTGTGTTTTAATAGAAACACTCGAAACGCATTTGCTCCTGGAGAATTTCCCATGAACCACGAAAAATTCCGTCTGGTCACCCGCAGCGACTTTGATGGCCTGGTCTGCGCTGTTCTGCTCAACGAACTCAACCTGATTGACGACATCAAGTTCGTGCATCCAAAAGACATGCAGGATGGCAAGATCGACATCACCGCCCGTGACATCACCACCAACCTGCCCTATGTGACCGAAGCGCATCTGGCCTTCGATCATCACCTCTCGGAAACCCTGCGTAATACCGGAGAGCGTAAAAACCACATCATCGACGCTCAAGCCCCTTCCGCCGCGCGCGTGGTGTATGACTACTACGGTGGCAAAGGCGCCTTCCCGGAAATTTCCGACGACATGATGGCGGCGGTAGACAAAGCCGACAGCGCCCAATTCTCCCGCGATGAAATCCTCGAACCCACAGGCTGGGTGCTGCTGAATTACCTGATGGACGCCCGCACCGGCCTGGGCCGCTTCCGCGAATTCCGTATCAGCAACTACGCGCTGATGATGGATTTAATCAAATATTGCAAGCACCACAGCATCCACGAGATTCTCCAGTTGCCCGATGTCAGGGAACGCAGCGAGCTTTACTTTGAACACGCCCAAAAAGCCAGCGAACAGATCCGGCGTTGCGCGACGGTGCATCAAAATCTGGTGGTGCTCGACCTGCGCGCGGAAGAAACGATTTACGCCACCAACCGTTTCATGATTTACGCCCTGTTCCCGGAAACCAATATTTCCATTCACGTCCTGTGGGGCCTGCAAAAGCAGAACACCGTTTTTGCCACCGGTAAATCCATTCTCGACCGTTCCAGCAAGACCAATGTCGGCGAACTGATGTTGGCTTACGGCGGCGGCGGCCATCAGGCGGCGGGCACCTGCCAGGTGCCCAACGATCAGGCCGAAGCCGTACTGCAAAAACTCATCACGCAGATCACCGCCAACGGCTGAACGTTTTTCGTTCCACCCTGTTGATTCATGCGTATTGCCCAACTTCAGGAAACGCTTGCCCGATTGGGCGCCAGACCCATTCACAGCGACCGTATCCTGCGCGCCTGGCTGTCCGCGCGACCGCTGGACGCCGGGCCGCGCAGACAGGCGGCGGCGCAAACCCTGCCACTTGCAGTGCGTGCCGCCCTGCCGGAACTGGAACAACGCCTGCACAACCTCGCCACCGTTGTCGCGCGCCATCCCGATTCCGATGGTTCCACCCGCCTGCTGGTGCGTCTGGCCGACGGGCAACACGTAGAAAGCGTGCGATTGCCAAACGCAAGCGTCTGCGTTTCCACCCAGGTCGGCTGCGCCGTGGGTTGCACCTTCTGCATGACCGGAAAAAGCGGCCTCCTGCGTCAACTGGAGAGTAGTGAAATTCTGGCTCAAGTCCTCTGTACGGCTGGCGCCAGACGGGTCGTGTTCATGGGCATGGGCGAACCGGCGCACAATCTGGAAAACGTCTGTGAAGCGGTGGACGCGTTGGGCACATGGGGCGGTATCGGACACAAGAATCTGGTGTTCTCCAGCGTCGGCGACCCGCGCATTTTTCCCCGTCTGCTTGCCGCTCGCGTCAAACCCGCGCTGGCGCTCTCGCTGCACAGCACCCGCCCCGCCACGCGCCGCGCCCTGCTGCCAAAAGCGCCGGAGATGACGCCAGAAGCCCTGATTGCCGCAGGCGAAGCCTATGCCTGCGCCACCGGCTACCCGATTCAATACCAATGGACGCTACTGGCAGGCATCAACGACAGCGAGGAAGAACTCGCGGGCATCGAACGCCTGCTGAAAGGCAAATACGCGATGCTGAACCTGATCCCCTACAACGAAAATCCGGGACTGAACCACCAACGCCCTGCCCTGCCCGCCATCGTCGCCATGACCCGCCGCCTGAACCGCGTCGGCATCCTCACCCGCATCCGCCATTCCGCCGGACAGGAAGTCGAAGGCGGCTGCGGGCAATTGCGGGCGAGACATTTTTCAGAATAACGGCGATGTCATATCGCCAATCTTGCAAAATTCATCCAGGCACCCCTGTTCAAACGGAAATTCAGAGATCAATTTCTCTCGGCTTTCCATGAGTATTATTGTAATTTTCGGGAGAGTGAAAAGTACAGACGACTACCAGAGCAGCCTTCTGTTAGGCTGATGTTGCCGCATCGTGACCCTTGACTTTGCCACCCTTGACGTTTTGCGTACCCGCCACCCCGCGCGGCGCTGGTGGCGGGGTTTTTGTACCGGGCGTTTGTCGCACCCAATGTGCGGATGATGGCGGCGTCGGATCTGGCCGAAGCGTTGGAGGACGAGTTGTACGCCTTGCGCCAGCGCCTTGGCGATGACGCATTTCCCAAATCCGGCCTCAGCTACCTGAACGACTGGGCAGCGCCCGATAAGGGGTGGTTACGCAAGTTTTACCGTTCGGGCACGGATGAAGCGCAGCTCGATTTGACGCCAGCCACCGAGAAAGCAATTGCCTGGCTGACGCAATTGTCTGAACGGCAGTTTGTTGGCACCGAATCGCGCTTGCTCACGTTGTTCGATTTGCTGAAACAGATGAGCGAAGGCAGCGAGGCCGATCCGGCCACCGCCATCCTGCCCGCCGATACCCACCCATAGAGGCCGTCACCGACTTTCTGGACGTTTTCGGCGCGACAATGGACAAGGGCGCGGTGTTCACCGATGCTGCGGGCAGCAACCAAGGCGCTGTTCATTCAAGGCGAGGACAAGACAGGTGGTGACTTTAAGTGGCTCACCTCGTCGCGCAAGCAAGATCGATTGCCTTACGTTAACCTGTTGGCAATGACATTGATCGAGCCGGATGAACTCTGGTGGAACTGGGAACAGGGCAATTGCACACGCAGATGTCGTCAGCTTTTGAGGAAACGCGTTTTCAATCAGCGGTTGATGAGGTGGCAGTATCGTTTGCGGCGCTTCACGCCAAAAAGTCGAACGCGTCGACCAACGGCGCGAATGCCTCCCGGGAGCGCGGCGGCTCACTGCCCTGTTTCATCCATGAACCATGCGGGGCTGGTGCCCCGCGCTCCCGGAATTGCAGCCTGAGCGGGTTCAGGTAAGACGGGTTCAGGTAGGGCGCTTTATCCGAAAGCGCCGCAAGTTAAACAAACGGCGGTTTCTTCGATCCCGCCCTGCCTGCCGTCATTCCCTTGCAGGGGAATGACGGTGTTTGCGGCCAGGGCCTCGGAGTCAGTCAAATGCGATTGCCCTGGAACTGGGAAAAAAGCCGCGCCAACCCGGATAAATGGCTGTTACGATGGCGGTATCTACGCGCGTTTGAGGCCGAAGGTTCTGACCAGTACGGCGTTGTGGTGTTTGCTTGGGGCAAAGATGGTTGGGGGGGGCGGCACGGCATTCATGTCCGATCCCGCCGACGAACGGCGACGCCGAAACTATTTTGCAAACCAGCGGCAAGGACGCCTGATCTATAAAAAGTAAACGCGACCCCTGCGGATCGCGTTTTGTGGAACGATTTGGAGGCAGTCGCAGGACGCTATATTCGTTTCCACAGGTCTACTTTAACAAGGAGAACTTGCAAATGCAAACAGGAAATTCTTGCATGATGCTTATCCTTTCGGTTAATTCCTGTCCGGAAATCAACGCTTTTTACCCGGAAATTCCTGTCCGGAAATCAAACGTGCTGTACTGGTGGAAAAACAGAACGGTATCAGGTAGATACTGTCCCGGCCCGGCGTGGTTCACCAGCAAAAAATCCCGGCTTTCACCTGCAAAGCCCCTTTTGTCATCGATGATGCGATAATGCTCCGGGAGGTTCGCTCCTTTTTGCCGAACCTTTTTGCCGAACATTACGAAATTTATTGTCATGATAGAAGACATGGCTCCCCCCCAGCCCTATCGTTCTGCTGTACTCAGTGTTGCCGAGCTTGATGAAGCCACGGTCGCGGCAATGGAAGCGCTTTATCTGCGGCATTACGATGGCAGCTCAAGCGGCTTGTTTCGCCATGATCTGACCGAGAAACGGGACGCCGTTTTGCTGTATCACGGTGCGGATCTGGTCGGTTTCACGCTGCTAATGGTGATGGAGACACTGTGGCGCGGCGTACCCGTGCGCGCTGTCTATTCCGGGGATACGATTGTCGGGGTGCAGCATTGGGGGCAACAACAGCTCAATTTTACCTGCATCGCGCGCATTGGCCAGATCAAGCGCGAACAGCCTTCTTTGCCGCTGTACTGGTTTTTGCTGGTCAAAGGGCATCGCACCTTCAAATATCTGCCGGTATTCGTCAAGAGTTTCTTTCCGCATTGGCAGGAGGCTCGCCCGGATTTGCAGGAACTTGCACAACAGCTCGCGCAAGCGCGTTTTGGCGATTACTTCGATGCCAGCAAAGGGATTGTTCATTTTCCAGACTCGCGCGGGCATCTGAAAGCCTGGATTGCCGAGGCAAACGAGCGGGAACGGGCGCGCGCCTCCACGCAGTTTTTCCTGCAAAAAAATCCGGGCTATCGTCAGGGAGACGAACTGGTCTGTCTCTGCGAACTGGAACCCGCCAATTTGAAGCCACTGACAGCACGCCTGTTTGCTGCAACCAGGAAGATCGCCGCATGAGTACCGACAAGACATTCGGCGTCCCCTGGCTCGAAGAGATGCTTGCGAGAAACGCAAACACCGCGTACTTGCGCCACTATGGTAGCCCACGCAGCCTTGGAGAGTTTTGTGAGCGTGTGCCATTGGCCGGTTATGAGCAACTGATGCCCTGGCTGGCGCGCATCACTGACGGAGAAAAAGACGTGCTGTTTGCCGGCGCGCCCGTTGCTTATGAGCGGACGGGTGGCTCAAGCGCGGGCGCCAGGCTGATTCCGTACTCGCACGAGGGATTACTCGATTTCCAGCGCAATCTGTGTCCCTGGATTGCGCATCTCCTGAAAAAATACGCTATTCGGGGCAAAGTGTATTTCGCGATCAGTCCTGCCATGCGGGCACCCGAATTGATCAACGGCCTGCCGGTGGGTATGCCGGATGCTGCTTATCTGGGCAATGAAATGGGCAACTGGCTCGCCAGGCATTCAGCGATCTCGCCCGATATCGCCCAGGAACGCAATCTGGAGCGCTGGCGGGAAAAGACGATACAGGCGCTGTGCAAGGCCGATGATCTGGAGTTCATCTCCGTATGGAGTCCGACTTTCCTGCTGCGCCTGCTCGAAGAGATTCCCAATCCGCCAAAATGCTGGCCCCGTTTGAAGCTGCTGAGTTGCTGGCATGATGCCGCCTCACGCCCCCATGCGCAAAGGCTCGCCCGATTATTACCGCACGCGCACCTGCAACCAAAGGGGCTGCTCTCTACCGAGGCGGTCATCAGCGTGCCGGACATTGATGATCGCACCATTCCTGCGCAGTATGGTTTTATTGAATTTCTCTCCGAACAGCAGACGCTGGAATTGGCCGAAAACGTCAGCGTCGGCGCAAGCTATGAAGTCGTTACCACCACTGCAAGTGGTCTATACCGCTACCGCACGGGCGACATCGTGCGAATTGATGACAGACGTTCCGACGGCCTTCCCGTTCTGAGCTTTCTCGGACGCGGCAGCCTCTGCTGCGATCTGGTCGGCGAGAAGCTGGACGAGGTTTTTGTTGCCCGCTGTCTGGCACTGCTGGCCACTGATACGCTGCTGGTGCCAGATGTTCAGCATCCGGGCTACGTGCTGTTATGTGAGCGAACGCTCACTTCCCGTGATGTGAATGCCGTGGAAGCGCGTTTATGTGCCAACCCGCAATACGCCTATGCCCGTGCAATCGGGCAACTCGCGCCGCTGCGCACACTTTGGCATCCACGCCCGCAGGCACTTGTCGAGAGAATCCTGCTCGAACACGGCAAGCGTCCGGGCGCGCTCAAGGCGACGGCCTTGCGCACGGAAGAATTCTGGTTGCCGAGCTTTGAGGCGCAATCGCCCCCCATCTTTCTGAGGAAATCAGACGTTTGAAAATCACCCTCATTTCCCCCAAAGGGCCGCTCTATCGCGCCAAAGGAGGGATTTTTAAAAAATCCCTGCGCTACCAGCCGCTCACGCTAACCACGCTGGCGGCGCTGGTGCCCTCAGAGCTTCAGGCACAAATCACTTTATACGATGAAGGCATCGCAGATGTTCCTGGGCAACTCGACGCCGACCTGATCGGCATCACCGTGATTACCGGTACCGCGCCCCGTGCCTATGAACTCGCCGACCATTATCGCGCACTCGGCAAAACCGTCATTCTCGGTGGCCCCCACGTTACCTTGCTGCCCGAAGAAGCCGCGCAACACGCCGACACCATTTGCACCGGGTATGCCGAAGATAGCTGGCCGGAAATGTTGCGCGATTTCGCCCGCAACACCTTGCAACCGGTTTACCGGCAGGCACCTGATTTCACGCTCGACCGGCCAAACATGCCTTTCGCGCATCGCCACCTGTTCTCGCCCGCCAACTTCCTGACGCAGGCAATCTTTGAAGCAACACGCTCCTGCGCCCACGACTGCGAGTTCTGCGTCGCCCCCGCCGCCTGGGGACGGCGTCAATATCAAAAGCCGCTCGATTGGGTGATCGAAGACATCCGCCAGTTCGGTCAAAAAAAGATCGCTTTTATTGACCTGAACCTGATTTCCGACCGCGAGTACGCCCGCGAACTCTTCACGCGCCTGATTCCGCTCAAGATTCAGTGGTTCGGCCTGACAACGGTATTACTTGCCCACGATGTCGAACTCATGGAATTACTGGCCCGCAGCGGTTGCCGTGGCCTGCTTCTGGGGCTGGAGACCGTTACGCCGGGCAGCCTTGCCGATGCCCGCAAGCGATTCAACGATTCGGTCGATTTCAAAACCTTTATCCGGGATTTGCACCATCTGGGCATTACAGTTCAGGGCTGCTTCGTCTTCGGCCTCGATCACGACACGCCGGATGTCTTCGATGCCACCGTGGAATTTGCCATTGAAGCGGGCGTCGATCTGCCCCGTTTTGCCGTTCTGACGCCCTTTCCCAATACACCGCTCTACGCTCGCATAGAAGCAGAAGGGCGCATTCTGACACGGGACTGGAGCCTCTACGATGGTCAGCACGTTGTTTTTCAACCCCGCGCGATGACGGTACAACAACTGGGCGAAGGCCACGAACGAGCCTGGAAACAGGTCTACCGCTGGCCTGCCATCGCGCGTCGGCTCTGGGCCGCGCGCAATTTCCAGCCGATTGTACTCACTGCCAACATCGGCTACCGCTTCTACGCCCATCACCTGCATGCGTTCTACACTTGCGACTACCCAATACAGACATTGCCCCTGAAACCCGCCACAGCGAAAACAGGATTATAAGCATCCATGCGTATAACATTCATTCAGCCCGCAATTGGACATCGCCCCGGCAAACGCTATCTGCGGTCATGGCAAATGGAACCGCTTCCGGTAGCAACCCTGTCAGGACTCACGCCCGCAGGTATCGAACAGCATTTTCACGATGACCGGATGGAAATCATCCCCTACGACAGGCCGACTGACCTCGCTGTCATTCCGGTCGAAACTTACACTGCACGCCGAGCCTATCAAATTGCCGCGCAGTATCGTCGGCGGGGCGTAAAGGTGATCATGGGCGGCTTCCATGCCACACTGGTGCCCGACGAAGCGCAAGAACATGCTGATGCCGTGGTTACCGGCGAAGCTGAGGGTATCTGGGAAGAAGTCCTCGATGACGCTCAACACAACACCTTGCAAGCCCGCTATCTGGGCGAACGCGGTGATTTATCGAAGATTCGCGTCAACCGCAGCATTTTCCGTGACAAGCGATACTTGCCTGTCGGCCTGATTGAAACAGGGCGTGGCTGTCCTTTCCCTTGCGAATTTTGCGCGGTGCAGACCTTTTTCGAGCGCAGTTACCGTGCCCGCCCCGTTGATGATGTCATCGCTGAATTGCGCGGACTCAGGCATGAAAAAAAGGTCTTTTTCTTCGTCGATGACAACTTCGCAGGCGACCTGAAACGTGGTCGCGAAATCCTCACCGCGCTCGAACCCCTGAAACTGCGCTGGTTGACGCAAATGAGCATTAACGCCGCGCACGACGAAACCTTTGTCGCACAACTGGCCAAAAGTGGCTGCCGTGGCGTATTGATCGGCTTTGAGTCCCTTGACGAAGGCAATCTGCGCATGATGAACAAGGGCTTCAACACCATGAAAAGCGGCTTCACTGGCGCACTGGACAATCTGCGTCGCCACGGCATTCTCGTCTACGGCACCTTTGTATTTGGCTATGACCACGACACTGCAAGCTCTTTTGATGAAGCCGTCGACTTTGCGCTCGACCAGAAAATGTACCTCGCTGCCTTCGCCCACCTCACCCCTTTTCCGGGGACGCCGCTCTATAAACGCCTGCAACAGGAAGGCCGCCTGCGCTTTAATGCGTGGTGGCTCGAGCAGGGCTTTATGTACAATGAACTTCCTTTTACGCCGCACGGACTCACCCCTGAAGCCGTCACAAACGGCTGCGTTGCCGCCCGCCGACGCTTTTATGCCTGGCCCAATATCCTGCGCCGCAGCATCGGCAATTACAGCGACTTTTTCATGTTCCGAAATTTCTTCCCCATTAACGCCATGCACCGTAACGAAATCTCTCAACGCCACGGTCACCCGCTGGGAGAACCCGTCCCCGCCCAAGAGTAAATCTTCATGATTCACTACACGCTTGCCACTGCTGACGACGACCCCTGGCTTTGCGCACTGCTGCGTGAGCATCCGATGCAGGGCTGGGTACGCATAAGCCTCACGCGCGACCCCTCTTTTTTCACGGGCTGCAATCGTTTTGGCAGCGAATGGGCGATGTTGGCGCGCGATGGAGACAGACCCGTTGGTCTCTATACCTGCGCGGAGCACCCCGTACATCTGGACGGCAACACTGCCGAACCGGGTTATCTGGGCGGTTTGCGCATCGTCAAAACCCACCGCAACCGCCTGAGTGCAGTGCGGGCAGGCTATGCCTCCATCCGCAAACTCCATTCGCAGCCCGCTTCAAGCATCTGGTACAGCGCCATCGCCACGGATAACCGACCCGCGCGTCGGCTGCTTGAAGCCCGCCTGCGTGGCATGCCAATCTATACCCCCATCAATGAATTCGTCACGCTGGCGCTGCCTGCCGCCCGTGCGCGTCACCACGGTCTCTGGCAAACCGTACCGGAAGCAGAGCTTGACACGCTCTGCCACTTCTACAACACTCAGGCACGCCGCTATCAGTTCAGCCCCGTACTCACACCCGAACGCGCACTGCGTACCGGCGCCCGTTTTTACGCTGCATCTGCTGGCGGCAAGATGCAGGCGTGCATGGCAATCTGGAACCAGATGTCTTACAAACAAGTGTGTATACATGGCTATCATCGCCTGCTCCACACCCTGTTACCCCTCTACAATCTTCTGGCCCGACTAACCCGCCGGGTACGTCTTCCCGCCCCCGGACGGACACTTGAACAAAGCTTTCTGGCCTTCTTCGCCGTCGATACGCCAGAACAAAACCCAGTACCGGTCACGCTGATTGAAGACGCACTGTCCCTGTGCGACACGCAGATATTAACCCTGGGCTTGCACGCCGCTCACCCGTGGCTGGCGCAATTGCAACGCAGCTTTCGTCCCCTGCACTATCGTTCGTGTATCTACCTGGTCAGCTTTGAAGAGCCGGGTTCACTGCGGGACTATCCTGCACAGCCGGAAGCCGCGCTGTTATAAAACCCGGAATTCCCGCCATCTCAACGCACAACAAAAACTATAGTGATCTCCGTTTTCCAGACAACAGTTTAAGCTGTGCTCAGTCATAAGGACGAGCCACAATGAGCGAAGTGAAGAAGCAGAAGTATCACAGCCCGGAATTCAAGGCCAAGGTTGGACTTGAGGCGTTAACAGCGCCCAAGGTGCGCAGTTCACCAGTGCCGCTTTCACGCAGGTGCTGAAGCGGGAAGATATTGTCATCAGCATGGACGGCAGGGGGCGGTGCGATCATCATGGACAGGTTTGGCGGCGCGGTGGAGCAATCCCCTGTTCCGCTACGCTCCATAGGGGATTGCTCCACCACAGAAACAAAAGCAACAACCAAAGCAGAAGCAAAACCGGGGCAGCGCCGACCCGCTGCGAGAGAAGTTGAATGCACAGCTTATTCCATTTCCACATCAATAGTGTAATAATGCTACCATCTCAAATGAAGGAGCATGGAGATGGGAAGAAGAGCGAGTGGGGTTGAATTTCTGGATCAGGCGAAAGCCTGTTTGTCC
>JAISRR010000171.1 GCA_031273565.1 Zoogloeaceae bacterium
CTTTCCTGCGCAATGATGGTGAGCGGCATTCCGGTTTCCACCGTCAAATCCCGGTTCGCCAGCCGCGCCGCCCATTCGCAGCCCCGGTAGCGCACGCGCAGATGCGCCTGGGCATCCGGCAGTTCCACGACCTCGACCTGCTGCCCGATTGCTTCAATACTGGCATTGGGGTCAGCGGAGGTTCGGGCGCGTTGGGACTGGATGCGTCGCCACGCGATAACGGTGCCCGCAATCGTCGCCAGCGCAAAAACGCTGATTTGCGCGGCGAGGCTGTCCGGCAGCACATAAGCCAGAAGCGCCGCGATCAATGCGCCAAGACTGATGAACAGGAGCGCCAGCGTCCCTGTCATCATTTCCACCGCCAGCAAGACAGCAGCTATTATCAGCCATGCCCACATCACGCTTCTCCCTCTGATCCCTGATCCCTGATCCCTGATTCCTGATCCCAGACCGCCAGATATTCCCGCCAATGCGGTTTGTCGAGCCGCGCCAGTTCGGCGCGCACGAAGCTTTCTTCTTCTTCTGACTCCGCTTTCGTCAATTCGCCACGCATCAACCGGAAACGGTTGAAAACAAGGTAGGTGTTCACCACGTCCGTTTCGCAATAATCGCGGATGTCATCGGCCTTGCCCGCCTGCCACGCTTCCCAGACCTTGCCGCCATCCATGCCCAGTTTGCCGGGAAAACCCATGAGTTTGGCGAGTTCGTCCAGCGGCGCGTTGGCGCGAGGCTGATACAGGGCGAGCACATCCATCAAATCCAGATGGCGGGTATGGTAACGGCTGATGTAGTTATTCCATTTGAAATCGCGGGAGTCGGCATAATCGCCATCGCCCAGATCCCAGTAGCGGGACGCGCTGACGCCATGTATCAGACCGCGATAATGCAGTACCGGCAGATCGAAACCGCCGCCGTTCCAGGAAACCATCTGCGGCGTGAATTTTTCCACCCCATCGAAAAATCGCTGGATGATCTCCGCTTCCGTCAGCGCGGGCGCGGCCAGCGACCAGACCTTGAAACTGCCTCTGGCGCGCAGCACGCAGGAAATGGAAACCACCTGTTGCAGGTGCAGGGGCATGAAATCGCTCCCCGTCCGGGCACGGCGTTGCTGAAAGGCCAGTTCCGCCACTTCCGCGTCGGAGAGCGCCGCGTCCAGATGGTTGAGTCGGCGTAAACCGGCGACATCGGGAATGGTCTCGATATCGAAGACCAGGACAGGGCTATGTGGAATCACTTGTTCGGGGCGTTCGCGTCGCTCTGGGTTTGCTGCGTCCATTTCCCGGACGCGTCCTGCACCCACCACCCCGCCGGAACCCGTTTCATCATGCGTTCCCTGAAGGTATCGGCGATCTGTTGCTCCCATTCGGGATGACCGTTGGCGCGCGCGATTTCACGGTACAAAGCGGCCTGGTCGTTGCTGTTGCCCGCAATCAGGGCGGCAACGGCCTGTCGCTCGGAAAGCGGCACCGAGGCCGGATCACGCACCACCAGTTTGCCTGCCTGCGTCACCCCCAGCGTACCCGCTTCCAGAAGCGGTTTGATCTGGGCAAAACGCGCCTTCAGGGAAGCGCGAATTTCTGTCACGGCAGGCGTATTGATCCTGAAATCCGGGGCTTCCTGCGCGACCGCCCCGGTGGGAAAAATCTGCGCGAAAAACGCCAGCGCCACCGCCAACATGATTGACAACTTCGTCAGTCCTTTTTTCATTGTTGCACCTCACTGTTCGCAGGTTTCTGTTCGGCAGGCGCATCCGTCTGCCAGATATCGTCGAGTATCCTGTCCGCCACCTTCTCTGCGGCGGCAGCCGGGAAATAAATATTGATGGTCACGCAAGCCGACAACAACCCGGCAACCGCCAGCGTGGTACACAACCTGGAAAATTTTTCACGCATCCGAAACCTCGTTTGATGAACCAGAAAGAATTTTTGATTGTACATCATGACCGGTAAAACACCGCTCGCCCGCCTTCGAGCGGCAGAAAAACGTCCGCATCGGCATGATGCTACAACTTCAGACGGATAAAAAAGTCCGACATACTCAACGCACAAGCGCATGACGGGCTGCGTTAAAGGGCAGACAAGGCAAAAGCTGCGTCGGCAAGCGCGCACCCTGATACTGAATTCCGTTCACGTATAATCCACCACCTCATTTCACTTCTGGCTAATCATGTCAAAAGATTACAAGCTCGGCTACCGACCGGATATTGAGGGGCTACGCGCAATCGCCATTCTGCTGGTCATGGCGGCGCACATAAAATTGCCGGGTTTCCAGGGTGGATTTATCGGCGTCGACGTATTTTTTGTCCTCTCCGGCTACCTCATCACCGCACTGCTGGTGCTGGAAATGGAGTCAACCGGAAGGGTGAACATGTGGGGGTTCTACGCTCGCCGTCTCCGTCGTCTGGCGCCAGGCTTGTTCACCGTATTGCTCGTTTCCTGCCTGCTGGCCTATGCTCTGCTTCCGCCTCTGCAACAACTGGAACAGGTCGGCGGCACCGCCAGCGCAACGGTATGGCTCAGTAATTTTCACTATGCATTCAGTCAGATCGACTACTTCGGGCCAGGCGCGGAAAACGACTTGTTCCTGCACACCTGGTCGCTGGGTGTAGAAGAGCAGTTTTATCTCGTCTGGCCCTGGCTGCTGTTGCTGGCGTGGGGTCTGGCGAAAAAACAGGGCAGTCAGGCACAGCAATGCAAGCGGATGATGTGGCTGGTGTTTGCCGTCAGCCTGGCTTTGTGCCTGTGTTTCATGCGCCTGCACCCGGCTTCAGCGTTTTACATGATGCCTGCCCGTGCCTGGCAATTCAGCCTGGGCGCGCTGACCTGGCTCTACCTGCGCGAAAAGTCTGGCGCGCCCTCCACTGTCGCCTTTGACAGGATTTTCATCGAACTCTGCGGCTGGTTTGGACTGGCGGCTATTCTGTTCGCCGCGCTCTGGTATGGCCCGAATGTCCCTTACCCCGGCCTCCGCGCTGTCGTGCCTTCGCTGGGCGCAGCCTTGCTGCTTGTGGCGGGCAGTCGCCGTTCGATGGCAATGGCAAATACGGGGGGAGTAATGTCCCTGCTTGCCTGCCGTCCCATGCAGGCGCTGGGTCATGTTTCCTACTCCTGGTATCTGTGGCACTGGCCGATTCTGGTGCTGGGCGCTGCCGTTTATGTTAACGCCTCGCTAACGCTTCGGATCACGTTGGCGCTGCTCGCACTGATTCTGGCCTGGATCTCGTATCGCTGTGTGGAACTGCCGATACGCCATAAGAATACGCTGCTCCGGCGTCCGCGCCTGATGGTGGCAAGCACGATGGCGGTCATGATCGTGGGGGGTCTCTTCTGTCTGCGCTGGCCAGGTCTGATCGAATCCGAACGCTTCAGCCCCGAACACGAAACCATCATGACCGCCAGAGGGGATCTGTCGGAAATCTATGGCATGGGCTGTGACACCTGGTATTCGAGTGCCGATCTCACCGTTTGCTCATTCGGTGACCAGAATGCATCCCATAGCGCGGTACTGATGGGTGACAGCGTTGGCGCGCAATGGTTTCCCGCGTTGAAAGAACGATTTACACAACCTGATTGGAAGCTCTCCGTCATCACCAAATCAGCCTGCCCCATGATCGACAAGCCGATTTTTTATGCGCGTATCGGTCGTGACTACGCCGAATGCACCCTTTGGCGGGCACGCGCAGTGGAAATGCTACAGACGCTCCATACGGATTACCTCATTTTGGGTTCCGCTCACGATTACGCAGTAACGCCGCACGACTGGACAGAGGGTACGCAAAAAATCCTGCAAGCCCTCAGCCCCCATGCAAAAGAGATTGTTCTGATTCGCAGCACCCCCCTTCTGTCCTTCGACGCCCTGAACTGCCTTGCTGGCAACAAGTACCTGACGCGCCTGCTGGCGGGGGATAATCGTTGTCACAGCCCGGCCATAAATGCAGAAAATGCCACTGTATACGCGGCTCTACAAACAGCGGCAGCATCTTTCGACAATGTTCGGGGACTCGACATGAACGATGCTGTTTGTCCGGGAGGCGAATGCAACGCGAAGCAGGATGAAACCATCGTCTTCCGCGACAGCCGTCATCTGACGGCAAGCTTCGTCAAAACGCTGAGCGAAGAATTCATCCGGCGACTGGAATCTCCTGACCAGCGCGCGCGCTGATCCTGAATCCCGTTCACGTATAATCCATACTTTTGCCGCCTCACGGCGCATCAGGAATTGCCATGCTTGACATTCAACTGCTCCGCAACCAACTCGCCCACGTAGCAGGGCGTCTGGCGACGCGCGGAAAAACGATTGATTTTTCTGAATTCACCGCGCTGGAAAACGAGCGCAAGACCTTGCAAACCCGTACCCAGGAATTGCAGAACCAGCGCAACACGCTCTCCAAACAGATTGGCGTATTGAAAGGCAAGGGCGAGGATGCCAGCGCGGTGTTGGCGCAGGTTACGGCGATCAAGGCGGAACTGGAAGCTGCGGAAGTTCGCCTGAATGCGCTGCTGGAAGCCTTCAACGCCATTCTGGCGGCGCTGCCCAATTTGCCGCATGAGTCCGTCCCCGTAGGCGCGGACGAGCGGGATAACGTGGAAATCAAGCGTTGGGGCACGCCGCGCGACTTCGATTTTCCGGTGCGCGACCATGTTGATTTGGGCGAAGGTCTGGGATTTATGGATTTCACCGTCGCCACCAAAATTTCCGGCGCCCGCTTTGTCGTACTGAAGAGCAGTCTGGCGCGTCTGCAACGCGCGCTCATCCAGTTCATGCTCGACACGCACAGCCGTGAGCATGGTTACACGGAAGTCTATGTGCCCTACCTCGTCAATCGGGACAGCCTCTACGGCACCGGGAACCTGCCCAAGTTCGAGGAAGATTTGTTCAAGACGCCGCGCGGCGAAAACGAATCCCCGCTCTACCTGATTCCCACAGCGGAAGTGCCGGTCACCAACATCGTGCGCGGCGAGATTCTTGACGCGGAAGCGTTGCCCCTGAAATTCGTCTGCCACACGCCCTGCTTCCGTTCAGAAGCCGGTTCCGCCGGACGCGACACGCGCGGCATGATTCGTCAGCACCAGTTTGAGAAGGTGGAACTGGTGCAGATTGTGCCTCCTGAAAAATCCTGGGAGGCGCACGAGGAATTGACCCGGCACGCCGAAAATATCCTGGAAAAACTGGAACTCCCCTATCGGCGCATCGTGCTTTCCACGGGCGACATGGGCTTTTCGGCGGCCAAGACCTACGATCTGGAAGTCTGGCTGCCCGCGCAAAAAACCTACCGGGAAATTTCTTCCTGCTCCAATTTCGAGGCGTTTCAGGCGCGACGGATGCAGACGCGCTTTCGCAACGACAAAAACAAGCCGGAACTGGTGCACACCCTGAACGGCTCGGCGCTGGCTGTGGGTCGCACGCTGGTGGCAATTTGCGAAAATTATCAGCAGGCCGATGGCGGCATCAGCATCCCCGCCGCCCTGCGGCCCTACATGGGCGGTCTGGACAGAATCAGCCTACCGGCGCCCTGATGCCGGATTTGTTCTCCTGCCGGAGTCCGCCACGGCCACGGCGCAACGTCGCCTGCTGTGCTTCCCGCGTCGCTTCCTCTCCGGCCTGCGCGCTGATTCTTTCCAGTCGTTCCGGCTCCAGCGGGCGGTAGGAAGGTTGATGGCGCAGCAAAATATCGTAGAACAGGCGCACATTCTCCACCAGCACCACCGCTTCGCCCCCGCGCGCGCGCCCGGATTTCAGGTTGGCGTAATACTCCGGTCGCGCCAGAAGCGGCAGGATCTTTTTCATCTCAAACCAGGAATCGCCATTGACGCCCTTGCGTCCGGCCAGACGACGGGCGGCGTTAAAGTGACCGGGGCCGATGTTGTAGGCCGCCAACGCCTGCCAGGTGCGATCCGGTTCGGTCGTGCTTTCCGGGAGGTAACTTTTCAGCAGATTGATGTAGCGCGCCCCGGCGATAATGCTTTCATTCGGGTTCAGGCGGTTGGAAACGCCCAGACGGTCGGCGGTTTCCTCGGTCAGCATCATGATGCCGCGCACCCCGGTCGGGCTGGTATTGAGCGGATTCCAGTGCGATTCCTGATAGGAAAGCGCCGCCAGCAAACGCCAGTCGATGCCCGTTTCTTCCTGCGCCTTCTGAAACAGCGGTTGATATTTGGGCAGCAGGCTTTCCATGCGCGCGATGAACGTCACCACATCCAGGGAGCTGAGGCGTTCCAGATGCCCCAGATAGCGGTCACGCAGCATTGCCAGCGCATGGCTGTCCCGGACTTTGGCGATAAAAGCCTGCGCGCGTTTGAAAAGCTCCGGGTCGCCATCGGCGGGAAAGGCCCAGGCGATCGGCTCTGCTTCGCCCACTTCCAGACCGGGTTGCAGTTCAGGGTAATAATTCAGGCCGATATCCATGATCGCCCGGTCGACCAGGGCAATTTCCGCCTCACGACGGGCGACGGCAGCGAGCAGATCCAGCGGCGTCCCGGCGCGAAATTCGGCGACCTTGAGATCAGGCATCTGTTTTTGCAGCGCACGCAAGACACGATACTCGCGGCTGCCCTGCTGGGCAAAAACGGTCTGTCCCCGCAACTGGGAAAGCTCGCGGATGGGCAAGGACGCCTCGTGCCGCACCAGCACATCACGCGTGGCAAGATAGGAATCGCTGTAGACGAAATTCTGGCTGGGTAGAACAGGCGAAAGCCAGCCCGCCGCCAGATGCCCCTCGTGTTGCGCCAGGCGCTGGCGCATCTCGTACTGGGGAACCACCACGAAACGCACCGGAACGCCCAGTTCTTTGGCAAACATCTGCACCAGATCATGCTCCAGTCCGACGGGTGCACCGCCCTCGTCGTCATAGGTCAGCGGGCCTGCGTGCGTAATGACCACCAACTCCTGCCCCTCGCCCGGAAACGGCAAGGGTTCTTGCTTGCAGCCCGCCAGCGCCAGCAGAGTGAGAACGGCTGCGAAGGCGAATTTCCATTGCCGACTGGCGCGTAAAACCGACAATCGTGCTATCATCCGCCGCCTCCCGGAGAGGTACCGAAGTGGCCATAACGGCGCCGACTCGAAATCGGATGGTCGGGTAAAACCGGCACGCGGGTTCGAATCCCGCCCTCTCCGCCAGGATGCACACCAACTCGCTCCAGCAGTTTCCTCCCTTGCCTCATCGCGCGCTCCCTTTTCGTATTCGTTATTGGGTGCTGCTTTTTGTCCCCTGCATTCTCGTATTCTAGCCCTTTGGCAGTCGGGAGACACAAACGTCCCCCCGCCACCTTGTCACCCTGATACCTGACCTCTGACACCTGATCCCTGATTACAACCCCATCGCCTCGCGCACGTCGCGCATGGTTTCGCGGGCAAGTTCGTGCGCTTTTTCGCTGCCATCGGCGAGGATGTTTCGGATGAGGTTGGGATCGGATTCGTAGTAACGCGCGCGTTCCTGCATCGGCGCGAGTTCTTTCAGAATGCCGTCAATGACCGGCTGTTTGCATTCCAGACAGCCGATGCCGGCGCTTTGGCAACCCGCGTTCGCCCAGGCGCGGCAGGCGTCGTCAGAATACACCTGATGCAGTTGCCAGACCGGGCATTTCTGCGGGTCGCCGGGATCGGTGCGACGCACGCGCGCCGGGTCGGTGGGCATGGCGCGTACCTTCTTCATCACTGCATCGGGGGATTCCCTGAGCGCGATGGTGTTGGCGTAGGATTTGCTCATCTTCTGCCCGTCCAGACCGGGCATACGCGAGGCTTCCGTCAAGAGCGCGCCGGGTTCGGCCAGAATCATTTTGCCGGAACCTTCCAGATAACCGAACAGGCGTTCCCGGTCGGCAACCGAAAGATGCTGGATGTCTTCCAGCAGGGCGTGCGCCTCCTGGATGGCCTCCTTGTCGCCTTCCTGCTGGAAGCGCGTGCGTAATTCCTCGTAACGGCGCGCCTTCTTGCCGCCCAGTTTTTTCACCGCTTCCTTCGCCTTTTCCTCAAAACCGGGTTCGCGCCCGTACATGTGATTGAAGCGCCGGACAATCTCGCGCGAAAACTCGATGTGCGGAACCTGATCTTCGCCCACCGGCACGCGGTCGGCGCGATAGATCAGGATGTCTGCCGCCATCAACAGCGGATAACCCAGAAAGCCGTAAGTGGTCAGATCCTTGCCGGACAGTTTTTCCTGCTGATCCTTGTAGGTGGGCACCCGCTCCAGCCAGCCGAGCGGCGTCATCATGGAAAGCAGAAGGTGCAGTTCGGCGTGTTCCGGCACATGCGATTGCCGGAAAATAACAGCCTGATTCGGGTCGATCCCGGCGGCGAGCCAATCCACAACCATGTCCGTGACATTATTGTGAATATTGCGGGGATCATCATACTGGGTGGTCAGCGCGTGCCAGTCAGCCACGAAAAACAGGCAGGGATATTCGTGCTGGAGCTTAACCCAGTTCAACAGCACGCCATGATAATGACCAAGGTGCAATGCCCCTGTGGGGCGCATACCGGAAACGACTCGTTCTGCGTACATGGTTTTTCGTTCGGGAGGACTAAAAAAGGAATTGGAGAACCTTGAAACAACCATCAAGCAAGGGCAACAAAATGGCGCTCAACAGACTGCTCCCACGCAATCCCAACAAATCGGCGGGGATGAACAGCAGCGCGATGATAATCAACATGCCGTAGCGTTCGAGCTGGGCATAGGGAATCGCCCATTTCATCGGCAACAGGCTGGTGACAATGCGCCCGCCATCCAGCGGCGGCACGGGCAGCAGATTCAGGAGCATCAGCGTCAGGTTGATTATGACGCCATAAGAACACATGCTCATGAGCGCCTCGCCGTAAGGAAAGACCGGCGGATTCGGCAGATGAAAAAACAGGAACGCCCAGAGTAGCGCCATGAGCAGATTGGAGAACGGTCCGGCGGCGGCAACCCAGAGCATGTCCTGCTTGGGATGGCGCAGGCGACCAAAATTCACGGGCACAGGCTTGGCGTAGCCAAACGCGAATTTACCGCCGGAAATCCAAAGCAGCAGCAACGGAAGCAATATCGTGCCCAGCAGATCAATATGGGCGATGGGATTCAATGTAATGCGACCCGCCCGGGCAGCGGTCGGGTCGCCAAAATAACGCGCCACGTAGCCATGCGCCGCTTCGTGCAGGGTGATGGCGAAAATCATCGGCAACGCCGCGATCGCCAGAATGGAAATAATTTCGTTCATTTTAAAATCCAAAAGGGGACAGCGCCCCGCGACCTGCGCGCACCAATACCGGCGCGACATCGGTCAGGTCGATCACTGTAGTGGGTTCCGCGCCGCAATGTCCGCCATCCAGCACCAGTTCGATACGTCCTTCCAGCGCCTCCTGAATCTGCCAGCCTTCGCTCAACGGTTCCTCCTCGCCGGGCAGGAGCAGCGTGGACGTCAGCAACGGCTCGCCCAGTTCGGCCAGCAACGCCTGCGCGACCGGATGGTCAGGCACCCGGAGACCGATGGTCTTGCGCTTCGGATGCATCACCCGGCGCGGCAATTCCTTGGTGCCTTCGAGAATGAAAACGTAACTGCCCGGCGTCGTCGCTTTCAGAAGACGATACTGGCTGTTGTCCACGCGGGCGTATTTGGCAATGTCGGAAAGGTCGCGACACATCAGGGTCAGATGATGGCGCTCGTCGATTTCGCGGATAAAGCGCAACCGATCCAGCGCCTCCTTGTCGCCCAGGTGACACCCCAGCGCGTAACAGGAATCTGTCGGAAAAGCGATCACCGCGCCGTCGCGCAACAAATCCCCCGCTTGCGCCAGAGAACGCGGCTGCGGGTTGTTTGTATTGACCGTCAATAATTGCGTCATCGGCGCTCAATACCCCAACAAACGCCAGACCGGTTTCAAGTCTTCCGGCAGGGGCGCGAACATCCCCAGATCGGGGCGACCGCTCTCAACCCCATGAAAATCGGACCCCTGTGAAGCGTGAAAACCAAACCGTCTGGCCTGCTGCGCGAAATGTCGCACATGATCGGGCGTGTGGCTGCCGCAGGAAACCTCAATCGCCGCGCCGCCCAGATCCTTGAAGGTTTCGAGAAAACGTTGCATCTGCCCGCCGGACATCCGGTAGCGCCCCGGATGCGCCACCACCGCCACGCCATTCGCCGCGAGAATCCAGCCCACCGCCTCGTCCAGACTGGCCCAGCGATGCTGCACGTAACCCGGCTTGCCCGGCGACAGGTAATGCTCGAAGACTTCGCCCTTGTCCTTGAACAGACCGATTTCCACCAGATAGCGCGCAAAGTGGGCGCGCGAGATTTGCTCCGGGTTTTCCGCATGCCGCAACGCGCCTTCCAGAACGCCGGGAATGCCGATGTCCGCGAACGCCTCGCTCATGCGCCGGGCACGCGCCAGGCGTCCGCCGCGCAAGATGTCCAGTCCCTCCCGCAGCCCCGAATGCGCCCTGTCGAACCCAAGTCCGACGATGTGAATGGGCGTGTCTTCCCAGACGATGGAAATCTCCACGCCATGAATGAGGCGCACCCCCGCCACATCCGCCGCTGCCCGCGCCACATCCAGTCCCGCCAGGGTGTCGTGATCGGTCAACGCCCAATGACTGACGCCCCGCTCCGCCGCCCGCGCCGCCACAGCAGCAGGCGGCAGCAAACCATCGGAAGCCGTGGAATGTGAGTGCAGATCGAAAAGAAGGGACACGGAGCGCGAAAACAAAGGAATGTAAAGCGTAGCAGTCTAACACATCCTCATGCGCCGCCCTCTGCGGCCTGGTTGCCGATCAGGGCAATCGCACACGCAGATGTCGTATCGCCTTTTGAAAAAACGCGTTAACAATCGCGGGTTATGAGATGGCAGTATGGTTTGCGGCGCTTCACGCCAAAAAGTCGAACGCGTCGACCAACGGCGCGAATACCTCATGGAATCGCAGCCTGAGCGCCCGACAAACCGCCCTGCCCCCGCCGATTCGGCAGGGCGGGTTCGGGTAGGATGGGTTCAGGTAGGACGCGTTCTCCGAACGCGCCGCGCCAACCAACGGCGGTATCGTAGATACCGCCCTACCTGCCGTCATTCCCTTGCAGGGGAATGACGGTGTTTGCGGCCAGAGCCTCGGTGTCCGTCAAATGCGATTGCCCTGGGTTGCCGATCTCCGGGAAATCTCTGGTGCGCGGGGCGGGACTCGAACCCGCACGCCTTGCGGCGCTGGAACCTAAATCATGATTTGTTTTGTTGTAAAACAACAACTTAACCTTGATTTTGTTCTGTAAATTTGAATTCCGCACATCCCGGAATCCCGCGCTATACTGTATTCGATGAGGCGATTACAGAACAAAATTCCAGCGTTTCTATGTTTTTATCATAACGTCTTGGCTGCGCGAAACGGCGAAAAAAATTTTGACTTTCGGCAATTTTTGCCTAATAATTTCCCCGCGCACAACAAAGATGCCGTGCGCGTTGTAGTTTCCTCTCTCACCCCGGAAAGCTACAACTCCGGCGGGTTTCCCGCCACTTGCCCTGCCGCTCCTGCCTCGTGCAGGGGCAACAAAGGGATTATGATGTAAGCATTTGAAACGCCTGAAAAAGCCCGTAGGTTCGCGCCTTCGGGCTTTTTCTTTGTGTGTCGAAAAAATTTTTCAAAAAGATGAAAAAATCCTTTACATTAACGGCTAGAAGTCAGTCATAGATACAGCAGTAGCGGCAAACGCCGCAAGTCGCGCACCGGACAGCTTGGTGCATAGGAGCAGAAAATGAGAGGAATAATTAAAGCAACCGCCGCCAACCGCAAAGAGCTTCGCGCCCACGCGCGGGAAGCGATGGCGGATTACTCCCCCGTCATGACTTGGCTCATTGTCGACGAAGACGGAGACCTCTACACCATAGAGGAGCCGCAAGGACAGACCTCGTATGTAGGCGGCGATGAAATTATCGCCACCACAGGGGGGTTTTACAAAGCGCACGGCGACGGAGCCGCCCGCGACCAATACGGGCAAAAGTACCGCACGCAGCGGGACTATCTTATAGCACTTCTCGGCCTTGCCGAATATCAACGGATTTTCGTGAAATGAAAATCAGGCTCAGGTTCCCCCCGGAATCCGTAGCCCTCATCCGGGAGATGGGGCTACGGCAACTCCCGTCAGAAACCCTGCGCTGGGTTTCGGATCACCCGGACAGTAGCTACGGTCTGGGTGCCATTCTGCGCGGCAAATCCGGGCAGAGCCTGTCCGGGCGGGCGTTCGCCACCATGGTCGAAAATTTCGGCGCATGGATCGAGACCGACAGCGAGCGGACGGCGCGGCGCGTGCGCAACGCGCTGGCGACATTTTTGACCGAGACCAGCGAATCGGTCATTGTCGCGCCTGCCAAGGGGGAAAAATGCCCGCGCCGATGATGGCACTGAGGCCGTCCGGGAAGTACCCGCCCATTTGCTCACCGCGAGCCAAGCGCAGGTGATTTTTGCGGAGGGGCGAATACGCAAGCCGGAAGAGCAAAAGCAGGTTTTGCAGGCAAAAGGCGTGCAAACGCGCGCGGCGAAAAAAACAGCGACTGCCGACCCCAAAACCGGAAAGATCAGGATTGGCCGCTACCGTTTTACACGCGGCGAATTGCTGGCCGTTATCAGCGAGTTGTTCCCCCCGCCGGATGACGAGACCGGCGGGCGGGAAAGAATTGCAACCGTGCATCTGAGCGAGGAGGAGCACCGGCGGTTTAGGCTTGCTGCCGCCGACGCCGGGATAAGCGGCGACCGGCTGTTTCGGCTGGCGCTGCACAACGCGGGCATACTGTGACGCATTATGCCTTTGCTATTCCCAGATTCGTTCGCCCGTAGCGTCGTTTATTTTGTACGGACGCCCCATGCTTTCCCCAGCCGTCCATTTTCCCGTAGTCCCCTGTCCCCCGGAAAAGTCTCTGATTGCACGGGCTATTGACTCTTTTTTCTTTGGGTCTTCTTCCGCAGCGTACTGTTCGCGGTATTTTTGCATTATTTGTGCGGATTGCAGTTGATTCTGGCGCAAAACGGATTCGTCGCCAGCGCGTTGTTTTTCTATACCCGTCCTTTCTTTTTCTAGCCCAAGACGTTCCTGCTCGGTGGCGCTCTTGTTGTACGTGTCTTGCAAGCGCATTCCAAAATCTTGTTGGAAACGGTCATTTGCGCCTGATTCTATTAGTCCTGCGCGTTGCAGATCGGCTTGGTTTCGCATGCCTCCTGCAACGATTCCGCTGAGTGCCTGATTTAATTCGCGGCGATCTTTACCGCGCATTTTTTGATCAACCAGAGAATTGCTATTCAGGCGATTGTAAGCGTCTTTTATCATGTCTTGCTGCGCTTTGTTCTCGTAATATTTCGCCACGTCGCCCGTGCCGTTGCCTCGATTGCGTCTGTCCAGCATGTTGATAGTGCTTTCGCGGATAGCATTGGCGCGTTCATCAATGGCGTTGACGGCATTTAAATCCATTTCTCCATAGTTTCTTCCCCTTCCTTGATTACGCCCGGAAATCGGAGCGTTCTCAAATCCATTGGCGTCTCGGAAGGCATTAACAGATTCTGTGGTATAAACCCCGTTTGCATCTTTTGCCGACAGAGGTGCCGCAGGTTGTGCAGCGGGCTGTGCATCTGGCTGTGCAGCGGGCTGCGTAGCAGGTTGTTCAGCGGGCTGCGTAGCAGGTTGTGCAGCGGGCTGTTCAGCGGGCTGCGTAGCAGGGGTGTCATACGGGTCTTCTGTCACTTTGTCCCAAATATATCCTATCCCTTTGGCCGCGCTGCCTGCTAAGTCTGATGTTATCGTAGAAGGAGCCGCTATTGCGCCCAATGTTGCCCTTGCAGTTGCGCCCGCATAGTTTCCTTTGTCCCAGAGTTTTCCGGCCTTGTCAAATTGCTCGCCAACAACTCCTATCGTTATTGGCGCATACTCAGATGCTTTGGACGCAAAAGATTTTTCCTGGTCAGCCGGATTAAATGTTTCTGGGGCGGAAGTGTTTATTGCCGTTTGAGGTTGGTCGGGCGGTAGTGCCTTTGCCCAGTAATCATCTTCTGGTCTGTCGCCATCTGCCAGCCGTGCTCTATTGTCACCGCTTTTCCCCCTGTATTTCTTTGCTTCGGCCAGATCAAATCCTCGTGCTTCCGGGATGCCCTGTTGTTGCGCCTGGATAGCAGCAGGAGTATGGGTTGCGTCTTTGATCTGGCGCAGCGTCTCCAGTCCGATCATGTAGATTTGTTCAGGGGAATAGCCCATTTCGCCATTCGAGACGTTGACATCGACATTTTTGCCGAGTTCGGCAAGATTTTCCGCCCCGACGGCAGCCGTAGAATCTGCGGGCATGACGAACCCGCCCTGCGGGAATTGCGTTTCTATGTCGTCAGAGATGCCCGTGCCGGGGCCGACGAACAGCTTGGGGTCAAAGCCCTTCATCCCCCCTACTTTGCCGCCGTCAGCAAACTTTCTCTCTTTGGTTTTGACAGCCGCGCCGTCGTTAGCGAGACGCGGGGATTTTGGATGGAAGCCGTACATGTCAATGTCCTTTCGTGAAATTCATGGCAAATCCTGAACGAATTTTCTGGAAGATTACAAGCCATTAAGAAGCCCATGTTAAAGGCTTGTAATTGTCGAAAAAACTCCTTCAATATCGCTCCAATCAACCGGAGCAATAAACATGTATTCAGACGATTACGCCGACAACCTTGTTGCAATGCATTTAAGGGACATCGAAGAAGAAGAGCGGAAGAAGGCAGAATCGCAGTCTTCCGCCGCGCAACAGAAAACGAAACAGGAAGACAAGGGATTTTTGGGGCATGTGCAGGACTTGGGCGCATCCGCTCTATCCGGCGCAATCGGGTTGCCGGAATCATTTGTTGGACTTGCGGACATCGTGTCCGGTGGGCGTGTTGGCAAATTTCTGGAAAACGAGGGCGGCATGTTTGGCTTCCGCCCGAAAGAGGCGAGGGAATTTATCGATCAGAATTGGCACACCGATCAGTACAGGGCGCAGCAACAGGAATTTCAGGACGCCGGAAAAGACGAGGGTTTTTGGGGTGAGGCTGGCGCAAAGGCCAAGACTGCCTTGCAAAACCCATCGCTCATTGCGAACACTGTTGTGGAATCTTTGCCGCTCATGTTGGGCGGCGCAGGCGTAGCAAAGGCCGGATTGTCCGGTGTGGCAAAAGCAGCAACAGCGGCGGCGGCAAAACGAGGCGCGACAGAACAGGCCGCATTGCGACTAGCTAATAGAGCCGTGCGAAACGCGGCTCCCGCATGGGGCGCTGCTGGTGAAGGGATTACGGCGGCAGGTTCTGCGGCGGAACAATTCCGCCAAGAGAGCGAAGACGGTCTGTTATCCGGCAAACAAGCTGCGCTGGCTGCATTATCCGGCGTAGGCACTGGCGCGCTTGGATTTATGGGGGGAAAACTTGCGCAGAAATGGGGCATTGCTGACCCGGAAACATTGCTAGCTGGCGGTATTCAAAACGGCGCGGCACGGAGTTCAGCGCAGTTCTTTGACAAAAATTTCATCACCCGCATGACTGGCGGCGCAATTTCCGAAGGCGTATTCGAAGAATTGCCGCAGTCGCTACAAGAACAGGTCTTGAGCAATCTAGCGCAAGAAAAGCCGTGGAATGAGGAACTGCCAGAATCTGCGGTAATGGGAATACTTTCCGGTGGCGCAATGGGCGCTGGGGCGAATATTGGTTTTCGTCCAAGGCAGGAATCAAATCAACCGGGCGCAAATCAACCCCCCGCGCCGAATCAACCGCCCGCAAACCAGAATCAACCCCCCGCAAACCAGAATCCCGTCCCAGAACCCATTTCTCTTTCCGAGCAAATGGGCATCAACCCGTCTGACGGCCCGATGTCAGAAGCAGCGGCTCTGGCGGTGGATAGTGGCGCGTCCCCTGTGTCGCAAGCGGAATCACAGGAAGCTTCGCCTGTCGCGGAAAGCCAACCCACAAAACCCCCCGCATTTAATGGCAAGACAAATGAATCAGAACTCCCGCCACCGTTGCCTGTTATGGGCGACCGGGGCGATGGAGTGATCGGTTCCTACGGCAGTCAGGAAGAACTTGACGCGGCGCGGGCGGATTACGCGGCGCTTCAGTCAAAATTCGAGCGACAACGGCAGACAGGCGAACGCTGGGCAGGCATGACGCTGGAAGAAAGAAACAACGCCATCGAACAGGCAACGGGCAAGAGGAACAGGATTCAGGCGGAAAATAATGACTGGAACCGTTTTGATGACAAGTTAAAGCGACAACTCGCGGACGTGCTGTCCCCTGAAATATCACCCCTATCAACAGAAGGAAACCAGAATGGCAACGAAACCCCTCAAACCCTCGAAGCAAAAGCGCAACGAACGCAAACAGTAGGAACGACAGGACAACCGTTTTCTCCGGGCAGAGAACAGAAGACTAAAGACGGGCAAACGACTGAAGTTGACAAACCGGTTACCAAACCGGTTACCAAACCGGTTGACAACCAGAATCCGGTAACCAGTCGGCAAGAAAAAGCCGATGAATCCAATCAAACAAACGAGAAAGGAGCGAGCAATGTTGAAACCGCAAAAACCGTCGAAACGGGAACGGAACGAGCGGCGCAGAATGAAGCGTCAGCCAGTGTAACGCCGTCAGAACCTAAACCACGTTCCTCTTCTGTTCCCGGCAC
>JAISRR010000173.1 GCA_031273565.1 Zoogloeaceae bacterium
CACGCAAATGCCTGGGATTTGAAACTCCCGCTGAGGTTTTTGCTCGTGAAATCATCAACTTGAAATGCGGTGTTGCACTTCAGACTTGAAACCGCCATTGTATTGGCGCACTCAGGCGAAGCAGCCGCTTATCAATATCTTGAGCGCGTCGCCGAATTTTCTATCCATAAAAACCCACGTTTTTTAGGCATGATGTATAAGTTTAGCAAATTGCTGGCTCAGCATAAACCGCTAAGCGATATTCATAATAAAATAGGCGAGTACTACGATAGCGTCCAGGACAAGATCGCCTCGTATGTTTGGGCAAAAAGCATAGGGCTGAAGCTGCCCAAAAATCACGAATGGGATATCCGTTTTTCGTTTACAACGGATGGAGCGTTGTATCTCGGACGCAATGAACGCAATAAAGCAAGCGTCAAAGAGCAAGAAAAGATGCTTGAACTTGTCGTTCATATTGAAGCGGCTCAGTTTGGCAGAACATACGAGATAGGTATGCAAGATTATACCAACAATATCCGCGCAAGTTTTTCCGACACGCAGAGTATTACCGCAAATAGCGATTATTTCGGATATATGGAAGAGCATGGCGTCAGGTTGATAGGAGAGGGAATGCCGCTTGCGCATTTGGCAAAACTCGCCAATCTAAAAGAGTTTATCGCTTATGTTGAAAACAGATACGGCGTTTTGTTCGCAAGAGCGTTCAGTTCTCTTTATGCTTCAAGGGGAATCAACAAAAAAATTATTCAAGCGTGGATTGAAGCTTGAAACATGAACTACCCCGCGCCGTACAAATCGGAACAACCGCGCCTGAAAGCGTACCCAGTCGAACGCTCATGCGCAGCGAGTTTCCCCTTTCGCGCCCGATTCGCGCATAAAAACCGTCAGGCACAGGATTTGCTGGAATTGGTGAAAGAGCGGGAACGTTCAACCCCGCGCAAGAGCACGCCATGAATCCTGACCCCGCCGCCGCATCGCCAAACGAATCCGCCACGGAATTCACCCCCCGGAGAAACCGCTGATGGCGAACGTTACCGTTTCCGGCAAGGCGCTGGCGGTCAATCCGCTCAAGGTCAGCCAGCCGGTTGGCGCGAGCCTGGCCTTTCTGGGGCTGTCCCGCTGTATGCCGCTGGAACATGGCGCGCGCGGCTGCACCTCGTTCAACAAACTCTTTTTCATGCGCCATTTCCGCGAGCCGATTGCCTTGCAGACCACGGCGATGGATCACGTCGCCACCATCCTGGGGGCCGACGCCAATCTGATTGAGGCGCTGGCCACCGTCGCGCGCAAAAATCGCCCGGAAGTCGTCGGGCTGGTGACGACCGGGCTTGCCGAAACGCAGGGCGCCGACATCACGGGCACTTTGCGGGCGTTTCGCGCCCGATATCCCGAATACGCCAGCATGGCGATTATCCCGGTCAATTCGACCGATACCCTGGGCTGTCTGGAATCCGGCTTCGCGCTGGCGGTCGAGGCCATCATCCGCCAGCTCGTGCCGGAAGCGCGTCGCGCGGGCCGCCGGACGCGGCAGGTGACGGTGCTCGCCGCCGCCATGCTGACGCCCGCCGATCTCGACGCCATCCGCGCGTGGATCGAGGCTTTCGGTCTCACGCCGCTCTTCATCCCCGACCTTGGCGATTCGCTGGACGGGCACCTGACCGACGAAGGCTATTCCGCCCTCACCTATGGCGGCACGCCCGCCGCCGACATTGCCCACGCCGGGGAATCTGTGGCCACGCTGGTCATCGGCCATTCGCTTGACCGCGCCGCCGACCTGTTGCGAAAACGCGCGGGCGTGCCGGATTACCGTTTTGCCGGTTTGATGGGGCTGGATGAGTGCGACGCTTTTTTGCAGGTCTTGAGCGCCCTTTCCGCCCGTCCCGTGCCCGCCTTCATCGAGCGCCAACGCGCCCGGCTTCAGGACGCGATGGTCGATTGCCACTTTTACCTCGGCGGCGCGCCGGTGGCGATTGCCGCCGACAGCGACCTCCTGGGCAGCCTCGGCGCGTTCTTGCAGGAATGCGGCGCGCGCGTCGTGGCGGCGGTCACGCCATCCCACACCGCGCGTCTGGCGACCCTGCCGTTTGCCGAAGTCCATGTCGGCGACCTGGAAGATTTCGAGCGCCTCGCCACCAAACGCGATGCGCATCTGCTGCTGACCAACTCGCACGGCGACGACATCGCCCGGCGTCTGGGGCGTCCCCTGTTGCGCGTCGGCTTTCCGCTTTACGACGAAGTCGGCGCGTATGCCAAAACGCGGGTCTGCTATGCGGGCAGCCGTCTGGCGCTGTTCGAGGCCGCCAACCTGCTCCTGCGCGGCCACCGGGAAATCGCGCCCTATCGCTCGATATTCTGGCAAGGCGGCGCGCGCGACCGCGAGGCGGAGGCATATTATGCATATGCAAAAAACGCTTCACCTGAAATTGCTTTTCCTGTATAAGAAACCACTTTGTAATCTGAAGGATGGCGCAGAATTGCAGACAGACAATACCAATCCATCAACCGGACGCCTTGCTCTGGCGATTGCCAGCGGTATGGCAATTGGCGCGCTTGGTGGCTTGATTGGACTCGGCGGCGCGGAATTCCGCCTGCCATTACTGATTGGACTGTTCGGTTTTGCCGCGCTATCCGCTGTCATCCTAAACAAGGCGATGAGCCTTGTCGTCGTTGCCTCGTCCCTGTTGTTCCGAACTCCGGCAGTCTCCATCGGCGAACTTGCGGCGCACTGGCCTGTCATCGTCAATCTGCTCGCCGGCAGTCTGCTTGGCGCATGGCTGGGCGCAGACTGGGCAACCCGGATGAAGCATCAAACGCTCTACCGTATTCTGGCGATTCTTCTGGTATTGATTGCGGTCGTGCTGCTGACCGGACATGAACGCGCTGTCAGCGCCCCGCTTCTGACCGGCTGGACGCAAATAGCGGCAGGCGTGGTTGCAGGTTTCGGAATTGGTGTATTCGCTTCCCTGATGGGGGTTGCTGGCGGCGAGCTTCTGATTCCGACGCTGGTTCTCCTGTTTGGCGCGGACATCAAGCTGGCGGGCAGTTTGTCGCTTGCCGTGAGTCTGCCCACAATGATTGTCGGTTTTACCCGCTATAGTCAGGATGGGAATTTCGTCGTGTTGAGACAAAACAGAACCTTCGTGCTCATGATGGCGGCGGGTTCCCTGTTCGGCGCGTGGATTGGCGGATGTTTGCTTGGCATTGTGCCCAATACGGTGCTGCTCCCGCTGCTTGCCGCAATCCTCGTAACTTCTTCCATCAAGGTGTGGCGACATCCATAGGAGCATTCCATGCTGCATATCGCTTTCGCCTCCACCGACCTGGAGCACGTCAACACCCACTTTGGCGCGGCGGAACGCTTCGTGATTTACGATGTGTCTCCCGGCCACGCCGAACTCGTCAAGGTCGGCGAATTTCAGGCCGCCATCATGAAAGGCGAATACAGGGATCGCAAACTGCCCCCCGGCACCATCCTCACCCCCGGCCCGGAAATGGCCGCCAAACCGGGAGAACTCGACAAACCGCCGGAAGACAAGGTAGTCGCCAAACTCGAATTCCTGCAAGGCTGCGCCGCCATCTACGCCGCCTCCATCGGCGCCTCGTCCATCAAGCGCCTGATGTCCGTGGGCATCCAGCCCATCATCTGCGACAACGGCCAGATCATCCGGGATTTGCTCGATGAAGTCAGCCTGGCGCTCTCCTGCGGCGGACTGGCCTGGGTCGACCGCGCCAGAGATCGCTTGCAGGAAAAGTCGCCGGAGCGTTTCGCCGAAATGGAACAGGAAGGCTGGCAAGGCGGAGCGGAAACGCCCGTCCCCATCACGCCCGTCGCGCCGGAACGGGCGCGTTTGCGGCTGATAACGTCGATAGAGGATTGACGGGACGCCCGCATGAACATCGACACTGCCGCCGAAATCGCCGCAGATGAAGACGAAGAGGCCGACGCCCTTCCCGTCCCGGAAGGCGTCATGCCTAGCCCGGATGCCCTGCGCGCCGCCAGCCTCGCCGTCATCGCGGCGCTGCGCCCCGCCATCCAGCGCGATGGCGGCGATCTGCATCTGGTCGATATTGCCGGCGACCGCGTCTACGTCCGCCTGACCGGCGCGTGTACCACCTGCGCGCTGGCCGGCCAAACCCTGGGCGGCGTGCGCCGCCATCTGGTGCGCGCCGTGGGCTGGCCGGTGCGCGTGGTGCCTGCGGCGGAGTAAACGCCCCTGCCCTTTTGCGCCGTCAGCGTATTTCGCCGGGTGCGCGGGCCTCCGGCCCGCATTCAGGGTTTATTGATGGAGCGGGCCGGAGGCCCGCGCACCCAGTGTTCCACCACCAGCGCCTCGTC
>JAISRR010000188.1 GCA_031273565.1 Zoogloeaceae bacterium
ATGTACGACGCTGCCAGGGCGTTCGGCCCGCGGGTTGAACGCGCGTATACCGATCCGCGCTCGCAGGTGCGCATCGATGATGCCCGCACCTTTTTTTCGACCGGCCAGCGCCAATACGATGCCATCGTTTCCGAGCCTTCCAATCCCTGGGTAAGCGGCGTCGCCAATTTGTTCACGGTCGAGTTCTACCGTTTTTTGAAGCATCATCTCAAGGAGGAAGGCGTACTGGTGCAGTGGCTGCATACTTACGAACTCAATGACCCGCTGGTCGCCACCATGCTCGCGGCGCTCGTGAGCGAATTTCCAGACACGGAGTTTTATGCGATCACTAATGGCGACCTGTTGATTCTTGCGCCCAAAGGGCGGTTTACCACGCCGTTTCAGGATGCGCCCTGGCGCGAGGCGGCTCTGGCGGCGGAATTGCGGCGCGTGGGGCTCGGCCATCTGGATGAGATCGCCTTGCGCCGGATTGGCAGCGGAGAAGTGATTCGTCAATATGCCCGCCTGTTCGCCGTCCAACCGCACTCCGAGTATTACCCGGAAGTTTCGCTCAACGCGCCCCGGACGCGGTTTCAGAAGCAACGCGCCACGTTCCTGTACGATTTGGTGACCAATGGCCTGCCGGTACTAGATATTCTGGATTGCCGTATTCCTTCTGGCGCCAAGGCGCAAGTCATTAATTCAGCGCATTCATTCAGCAAGCAGCGATTCCTGGCATTACAGGTCATTGACGCCATCCGGCAAGGGCGAACGAGCGCTGAATTCAAACGGAATTTGCCTCAGGATGCACAAAATATCGGCCATGCCCTTTCTGTCATGCAACGAGCATCAAGTGGTACGCCTGAATTGACGCGGGAATGGAGCGCGAACCTCTCCATGCTGGCGGAAGCTTCCGTCGGCGCGCTGCCAGCAGAAGATTTGCTGGACATCTGGCAGTCTGCCCCGGACTGGCTGCCAGCCAATGTGTTGCGCACGCCCTTGGCGGCGGCGCTCATGCGAACCTATGCGGCAACCGCAGCCCGTGACCCGCAAGCCATGTTGCGGGAAGCTGAAGCGGTATTGTCCATGTCCGATGCCGGCAATCTTGCCCCTGCAACCCGCGAGTACTTACTGGTCATCGCCATGCTTGGCGCGCTGGGCAGCGGCGATCCTCAAAAAGCGGCTGATCTGAACCTTCGCCATACGAACAATATCGCTAACCGTTTTACCTCGGTCAGAAGCTATCTGCTGGCGTGGGCGGATAGCGGCGTACCCGCATGTGTTGCACGCAGATAGCAACCGGGCGTCACGACCAGATTGTCCCACATGGTCAGCCGCCGCGCGCGAGTTGGCGCAAGGCCAGCCGGATGCCCTCGGCGACCGTAACCTCGGCGGGCAGCGCCTTCATCGCGCCAGCGGCTTCGCGTTCGTTGTAGCCGAGGCCGATCAGGGCGTTGAGGATGTCGATCCGCGCATCGGGCGGCGCGCCTGCCGGGGTGGGAGCGTAGACGGCTGTAGTCGGCGCGGCGCGGGCGAGTTTGCCGCGCAGCTCCAGCAACAGGCGTTCCGCGGTTTTTTTGCCGATACCGGGGATTTTGACCAGTCTGCCGGTTTCCTGCAGGGCAACTGCCTGGGCAAGTTCGCCGATGGTCAGGCCGGAGAGTACAGCAAGCGCCATTTTCGCGCCGACGCCGGAGATTTTCAGCAACTGGCGAAAGGTCGCCCTTTCGTCCGGGGTGGCGAAACCGTAGAGGAAATGACCATCTTCCCGGATGGCGAGGTGGGTGTGAAGGCTGAGTTTTTCGCCGGTGGCGGGGAGAACATAAAAAGTGCTCATCGGCACATCGAGCTCGTAGCCGATGCCGGCAACGTCGATGAGGATTTGGGGCGGGGTTTTTTCCAGCAGAATGCCGGTGAGGCGACCGATCATGGTGAGTTGTCCGGGATGATTCAGGCTAAAGTATCACTTTGTGTCCATTTTTCGGAGCGCGATCATGTTGAATCTGGCCGGCTCCGGTTATCCCCCGGTTTGCCGCGTGAACACTGTGCTGTTCGCTGCCAATGGGCTTTACCGTTGAACACGAGTCGCGCGCAATCCCCGCCGGGGTGACTCAAACCCGGGTAATGCGATGTGTCTGATTCTTTTCGCCTGGCGGGTACTGCCCGATTATCCGCTGGTGCTTGCCGCCAACCGCGACGAGTTTTACCGCCGCCCGAGCCTGCCGCTGGCGCGGTGGGCGGATGCGCCGGAGGTGCTTGGCGGACGCGACCAGCAGGCCGGGGGCGGGTGGCTGGCGTGCCACGTCGACGGGCGGTTTGCCGCCGTCACCAATGTGCGCGAGGGCGTAGCGGCAAGGGTGGGGGCAAAATCGGGGGCAAAATCGCGCGGGCAGCTCGTGGCCGATTACCTGCGCGGCAAGCTGCCGCCCGCTGAATTTGTCGCGGCGACGGCCACCGGCGATCATGACGATTATGATGGCTTCAACCTGCTGGCGGGGGATCGCCGGGAGCTTCATTACCTCTCCAATCGCAACGGCGTCGTAGCGCGATCCTTGCCGCCCGGCATTCATGCCCTTTCCAACCATTGTCTCGATACGCCCTGGCCCAAGGTGGTGAGCGCCAGGGCGGCTTTTGCCGCCGCGTTATCAAGCCTGCCGGCGACGGACGATTTTTTCCGCCTGCTCGCCGATCGCGCCCTTGCGCCCGACGAGGATTTGCCGCAAACCGGCGTGCCGCTTGCCACCGAGCGCATGCTGTCGGCGGTATTCATTGCTTCGCCGGATTACGGCACTCGCGCCTCGACCTTGTTGCTGGCGCATGGCGATGGCCGCATGAGCATGCAGGAGAGGCGTTTCGGCGCGGAGGGCTGCTTTCTGGAAGAGCGCGCCGTGACTATTGACGCCAACCGCCATGATTCCTGCTGAAAGTTGCGCCGGTCAGCCGGGCGCGGCGCAAGGCGGCCTGTGCCGTTTGTGCGGCAAAACCACACCCTGCGCCGAAGGATGGCGCGCCTGTCCGGGGCGGCAGGCAGGCGAATCTGTCAAGGCAAAGTAGAAATGTCCGGTAGTTGGGCAAGATAGAGATGTCCGGTTTTTGCTGTGGGGAGGGAAAGCGTTGGAGGGTGTAGCCCGGAAACGATTTCCCTCCCCACGGCGGCGCCCGGCGGACGTTCAGGCCACCTTGGTCAAAGGCATGGGTGTGCGCCACGGATGATCTGGCGCGGGGTGGTATTTTTTGACTTG
>JAISRR010000193.1 GCA_031273565.1 Zoogloeaceae bacterium
GGCTTGGCAAGACGCTTCACGGGCACGGAATCAATGATGCCCTTCAGGATGTCTTCACGGATGGCAGTGACCATCTTGGTGGCGACATAGCCGGGAGCGATGGCGTTAACCGTCACACCCTTGGTGGCGAGTTCCTGCGCCAGCGCCTTGGTAAAGCCGATTACGCCCGCCTTGGCGGCGGAGTAGTTGGTTTGACCCGCCTGGCCCTTGACGCCATTGACGGAAGAAATGTTGATGATACGGCCCCAGCCGCGATCCGCCATCTTGGTGGAAAACTGCTTGGTGACGTTGAACAGGCTGGACAGGTTGGTATTGATGACCGCATCCCATTGTTCACGTTCCATGCCCTTGAACATTTTGTCGCGGGTAATGCCGGCGTTGTTCACCAGAATGTCGATGGGGCCGGCTTTTTGTTCGGCTTCCGCCGCCAGTTTTTGTACCGATGCAAGATCAGCCACGTCGCCCGCCACGGCGATAAAATCATTGAACCCGGCTGCGGCCTGTTCCTTCAGCCACTCCTCCGGTTTGTCGAATTCGGGATGGTAGGCGGCAACCACCTTGTGTCCGGCTTTCGCCAGAGACTGACAAATGGCGGTGCCGAGACCGCCCATAGCGCCTGTGACCAGTGCAACACGTTGTGTCATAACTTATCCTTTCCTCATGATTGAGTCGTGGTTGTAGAGAGCCGACAACTTAGCAGAAAAACGATTTCCCTGCCCGTATTTCTGCGGCGCAGCATTCAGGGGTCAGATGACCAAAGACAGAGGACAGGAGACAGTGATGCATGCGGCAGATTCGCTGCCGGTAACTGACGGTCCTCCGTTCTCTGTCTTCCGACTACGGCAGACTATGCAGATAGGCCGCCACCGCTTCGATGTCCGCATTTTTCAGCAACGCGACCGCACTGGACATTTGCGCTTCCTGACGTTCGCCGGTTTTGTCGCGGTAACGCGTCACGGAAAGAACAAGGTACTCCATGTGCTGACTCGCCAGACGCGGAATGGTTTCGTTGCCATGCGCCGTACTACCGTGACAACGCAGGCAGAACTGGTTGTAAATCTGCTTGCCCCGTGCCACCTTGTTGCTATCCGGCTTGCCGGGCCTGGGATTTTGTCCGGCATAAAACAGGGAGATCTGTATCTTTTCTTCTTCTTTCAGCACCCTGATCAGCCCCTGCATGAATTCATCCTTGCGTTGTCCACGCCCGAACCGGCGCGTCTGCTCCAGCAGGTAATCGGCATTCTGCCCGGCCAGATTGGGCACCTCCGGCAATTTGCTGACACCATTACCGCCGTGGCAATTGACGCAAAAAAAGGACGCTTTCCTGCCCTCTGCCTGCGCGCTCCGCAAAGCTTGCGGATCATCCTGGATAGCCCGCAAGCGCGCGTCCCCCGCCAACACCGGAGCGGAAAACGTCCCCGCCAATATCACGCATGTCAGAATTCGCCGCATTTGCTCACACCTCATTGTTTTCTCCTTAGTATCGCCTCGATTTTAAAGCCGAATAAAGTGTTCCCGATAGTATTTCAATTCATTGATGGATTCATAAATGTCCGCCAGTGCCTCATGCGCGCCACGCTTCTGGAATCCTTTGTGAATCGCGGGCGCCCAACGCTTGCTCAATTCCTTCAGCGTGCTCACGTCCAGATTGCGATAGTGAAACCATGCTTCCAGCGTCGGCATGTAGCGCGCCATGAAGCGGCGATCCTGACAGATGCTGTTGCCGCACATGGGCGAGGCCGCTTTGGGCGCGAATTGCTGCACAAATTCAAGCGCCTCGGCTTCCACTTTGGCCTCATCATACACGGAAGCGCGCACTCGTTCGACCAGACCGGAACGGGCATGGGTTTTCTGATTCCATTCATCCATACCTGTCAGGACGGACTCCGACTGATGCACGGCCCAGACCGGCGATTCACCCAGAACGTCCAGATTCGGGTTCGTCACCACGATCGCCAGTTCAATAACGCGGTCGGCATCCGGGTTGAGTCCCGTCATTTCCATATCCAGCCAAACGAGGTTTGTTGCGTCGCGTACCATATAATTGACCATCATCCAAAGCCGCTATTGTTACATAGCTTCCCCCTACAAACCTGATGGAAATTAAAACATGCCGGAAATTTTTACCATTGTCGTACTCATCGCTCTGTTGTCCAACGTTATTTTGCGCCTCTGGCTCTCCATGCGCCAAACGCGATTTGTCGCCGCCCACCGCAACGCCCCCCCCGCCGCCTTCGCTGAACGCATCAGCCTCGCCGCGCACCAGCAGGCGGCGGATTACACACAGGCCAAGGCAAAACTGGAACGCGTCAGCCTGTGTGTGGAAACCCTGCTCTTCGTTGCCCTCACCTGGGGCGGCGCGCTCGCGGCGTTGCACGGATTCTGGGCGCCGCGTCTGGAGGGCATCGGTTACGGCATGGCCCTGATTGCCAGTGTGTTGTTGCTTTCCAGCCTCATCGACCTGCCACTGGAAATTTACCGTCAATTCCGTCTGGAAGCGCGTTTTGGCTTCAACCGCATGACGCCCGCGCTTTTTGTGACGGACAAGTTGAAGCAATTGCTGGTTTCCTGCCTGCTGGGTCTGCCGCTTCTGGCGGCGGTGCTCTGGCTGATGAACGTCATGGGCGATTACTGGTGGCTCTATGTCTGGCTCGTGTGGATGGGCTTTAACCTGCTGGTGCTGTTCATCTACCCGCTCTGGATTGCGCCCTGGTTCAACCAATTTACGCCGCTCGCGGATGGCGAGGTAAAAACACGCGTGCAGGCATTGCTGCAACGGGGCGCTTTCGGCAATCGAAAATTGTTTGTCATGGACAGCTCACGCCGTTCCAGCCACGGCAACGCCTATTTCACGGGCTTTGGCAAGGCGCGTCGCATCGTCTTTTTCGACACCCTCATCAACCGCCTGACGCCCGCGCAGATCGAGGCCGTGCTGGCGCATGAACTGGGACATTTTCATCACCACCACATTGTCCGGCGCATCGCGGGGATTTTCGCGCTCTCACTCGCCTTTCTCGCGCTGCTCGGACAATTGCTGCACGCGCCCTGGTTCTTCCAGAGTCTGGGTATCGGTGTGGAAAACACCGGTAATACGGCAATCGCGCTGGTGCTCTTCGGACTGGTCATTCCCCTCTTTGCTTTTCTGCTGACGCCGCTGTTCAGTTTTCTGTCCCGCCGCGACGAATTCCAGGCCGACGCCTACGCCGCTCGCATGGCGTCCGCCGACGAACTCGTCACCGCCCTCGTGAAACTCTACGAGGACAACGCCGCCACCCTGACGCCCGATCCGCTGTATTCCCGCTTTTACGACTCTCACCCCCCGGCGACGGAACGCATCAGGCATTTGCGGTCGCTTGTCCCTTCTTCCCCGTCCGCAGCTTGAATACCCCGAACGCGCTGCTTCCCGGTTTCATCGTCGCCGCGCACGGGCGGCAGTGCCGGGTCGAACTGGAAAACGGCGATGTCCTGCCCTGTCTCACACGCGGTAAAAAAAGCGAGGCCGTCTGCGGCGACGCGGTTTTTATCCGCCGCACGGGGGAAAATCAGGGCGTCATCGAGGAAATTCGTCCGCGCCACACACTGTTCTATCGTTCCAACGCCTTCCGGCAAAAGCTGATCGCCGCCAATGTCGATCAACTCATTCTGGTCGCCGCCGTCGAACCCGCCTTTTCAACGCAACTCCTGGAACGCTGCCTGATTGCCGCCGCCAGCCAGGACATCGCCACCCTGATCGTGCTCAACAAATGCGACCTCGCAGACGCCCTGCCTGCGGCGCAGGCGCGGCTGAACCCCTTCGCCGCGCGCGGCTGCGACATCCTGAATCTTTCCGCCCGCCAGAACGCCGCCGCCCTGCGTTTGCATCTGCAAGGCAAAACCAGCCTGCTCGCAGGGCAATCGGGCATGGGCAAATCCACGCTCATCAACGCGCTCGTCCCCGCCGCCACCGCCGCCACGCGAGAAATTTCCACTGCGCTGGATTCGGGCAAACACACCACCACCCATACCCGCCTCTACCACCTCGACGCCACCAGCCACATCATCGACTCCCCCGGCCTGCAGGAATTCGGCCTGAACCACCTCACGCCGGATGAACTGACGCACGCCTTCCCGGAATTCGCGCCCTACCTCGGCCACTGCCGTTTCCGTGATTGCCGCCACCAGCAGGAACCTGACTGCGCCCTGCAAGCAGCGGTCAACGCCGGACATATCGCGCCGGAACGACTGGGGTTGTTTCAAATGCTGGCGGCGGAAAATAAATAAATCCGCATGGGCAGCGCCCCTGCCGCAAGCGTAAAACGCTGTCAGCACACGATACGCGCGCGGCGCTGGATGCGTTTTTGCGGGAAACGGCATCGCGGTGCGATGCCCCATCGCCCCCCCGACAGGCCATGTTTCGCGCCTCGTGACCGTCGATGCGCTACTTGCCTAATGACTATAGATTGCTTATAGTGACGCCGAGATTCATTCTCAGCCAATATAACCATTGCCATCTCGTGGATTCCCATTCCCGTCAGGCATTCACAGGAGTCAACCCATGCATTTCAAAATGAAATTCCTCCTTCCCGCAGCGCTTCTGGCAGCCTCTGTCGGCGCAGCATCGGCGGCTACGTGTGAAGCAGTCGTCGAAAGCAACGACGCGATGAAGTACAATGTCAGCGAGATCGCCATCGACAAGAGCTGCAAGAAATTCACCGTGACCCTCAAGCATGTCGGCAAACAGCCGAAAGCCGCGATGGGTCATAACTGGGTGCTCACCAAGGCTGCGGATCAGGCAGGCGTTAACGCTGATGGCATCAAAGCCGGTGCGGGCAAAGACTATCTGCCCGCTGGCGATGCGCGGGTTATCGCGGCAACCAAGCTGATTGGCGGCGGCGAAACCACCTCGGTCAGCTTTGATACGTCCAAGCTCAAATCCGGCGAGAAGTACGTGTTTTTCTGCTCCTTCCCCGGTCATTCCGGCCTGATGAAGGGTACGATCAAGTTCTGATCCTGCAAGCGGAGGATCGAGCCTGAATCCTCCGCCTGCACCGACGACGCACACCATGGCCGGGATCTGGTTATCCCGGCCTTTTCATGGCGATGTGCGCCGAGATTGCGGGACGGGCCGCCTGCACAAGTCTCACGCCAATGTCACCCTGTATGGACAACACGCCGCTGTTATGCGCCCTGCAAGCCAACATCACCACGCTTGCGGTCGATGTCATTGTCAACGCCGCCAATTCGTCGCTTTTGGGTGGCGGTGGCGTTGATGGCGCGATTCATCGTGCTGCCGGTCCGGAACTGCTCGCCTGTTGTCGCGCCCTGAACGGTTGTCAGACGGGCGAGGCGAAAATCACGCCGGGATTTCGACTCCCCGCCCGTTACGTCATCCACACCGTCGGCCCGATCTGGCAGGGCGGCAAGGCGAACGAGGCGGCGCTGCTGGCCGCCTGTTACCGGCGCAGCCTGGAACTGACCGCCGACGCGAAAGCCGCAACGGTGGCTTTCCCCTGCATCAGCACTGGCGTTTACGGCTATCCATCCGAATTGGCCGCGCCCCTCGCCATCGCCAGCGTGCGCGCCGCGCTGGAACATCTGCCGGGCATCCGGAAAGTGTTGTTCTGCTGCTTTTCGCGGGAAGACCTGGCGCTGTATGAAATGCTGTTGGCGCAGGACTGAACACGCCCGATTCCGTCATTCCCGTATTTCCCGCGCCAGAATTTCAGAGAGCGTCCCGGCCTGATTCAGCACCATCAAGTGCCCGCCACGGGCGATGGCGATATCGGCGCGGACATGTCTTAACGGCAGAATCCGATCCTGCTCGCCGTGGATGTGGAGGCAGTTGGCAGGGTTTTGCGTATTCGCCCACCGCACGATTTGATCTGTCGCCCAGGCCAGAAAAACCGGGTCGGTATCGACCAGAATCGCCGCCAGAAGCGCCTTGTCTTCCGGCGTTTGCACGCCGAAAAACCAGTCAGTGAGCGGGTTGGGCGTTTTGAGCAAGCGGGGCGGCAGGCATTTATGCAGTTTCAATGCGCCGAACAGACGGTAGGAAAAGGGAATCTCCCAGCGGTTTTTTGCCGAGGAAAGCAGAATGATTTTCCGGGTCGCCATCAGTTTGGCGACTTCCACGGCCATGATGCCGCCGAACGAAAGACCGAGCAGAACCGGATTGGGCGTTGTGATTTGCCCGCTCAACCGCCGGGCATAGTGTTCTATCGGTTCGCGTTTTTCAGGCGTAATCCAGCGAATGAAGACCACCTCGAAGCCGGAAAAATCGAGCCTGCAAAAAACGCGCTCATCCGCGCCCAAGCCACTGAAAACATGAATGATTTTGTCGTTTTCCATGCGATACCGACGCGACCAGAGAGACGTTGATGAGGACACGGCATTCTACCTTTTCCGGAGAGAGGGATTGGAGAAACCGTCATCGTTAACATGGGCAGTCAGGTAGGGCGTGCTTTTGGTAGGGCGTGCTCTCCGAGCGCGCCGTCGTTCACATGCGGCGCGCTCGGAGAGCGCGCCCTACCCAAAACCCCTACCCAAAACCCCTACCCAAACCGCCCTGCCTGCGCGGTGCGTTCAGCCCGGAAATCAGTACATCAAAAGCGATACCGCGCCTTTAAACTTCCCGTCACGCCTTCGCGTTTGCCGCCATACCCCTGCACGCCAAAATCCAGCGCCCAGCCAGGTTCGGGCGGTGCGGCTGACGGCGTAGTTCCATCCCGCGCCCCCTGTTGGTCAGGAAAGCTGGAAGCTTCCCCCATTTATAAAGGTGTGCATCGGGTAGCCCTTTGTGGAAGGAGGGCGTTCAAGTCGCCACCGTCCCCACGAAAATTCCGCGCACCTTAGCTTCAGGCAGTTAAAATTATGGTTTTTCTTCCCCCAAAATAACCCCATGCCCCGCAAGATGCTCGTTACCTCTGCCCTGCCCTACGCCAACGGTTCCATCCACCTGGGGCATCTGGTCGAATATATTCAGACCGACATCTGGGTGCGTTTTCAGAAGATGCGCGGCAATGAATGCTGGTATGTCTGCGCCGACGATACGCATGGCACGCCCATCATGTTGCGCGCCGAAAAGGAAGGCATTGCGCCGGAGGCGCTGATCGAGCGGGTGCATGCCGAGCACACGCGGGATTTTTCCGGTTTCGGTGTCAATTTTGACAATTACTACAGCACCCATTCCGACGAAACCCGTCAGTATTGCGAACTGTTTTACCAGCGCCTGAAAGCGGCAGGGTTGATTGAAACGCGCACCATCGAGCAGTTTTACGACCCGGTGAAAGCCATGTTCCTGCCCGACCGCTTTATCAAGGGCGAGTGTCCCAAGTGCGGCGCGCGCGACCAGTATGGCGATAATTGCGAAGCCTGCGGCGCGGCCTACGCGCCGACTGAACTCAAAAATCCCTACTCCGCCATTTCCGGCGCGAAGCCGGAATTGAAGCATTCCGGGCATTATTTTTTCAAACTCTCTGACCCGCGTTGCGAATCCTTTCTGCGCCAATACACGCGCCACGCCGAAGGTCGGCTGCAACTGGAAGCCGCCAACAAGATGCAGGAATGGCTGGGCAAACCGGGCGAACACAAGCTGACCGACTGGGACATCTCCCGCGACGCGCCCTACTTCGGCTTTGAAATTCCCGACGCGCCCGGCAAATATTTTTATGTCTGGCTGGACGCGCCCATCGGTTACATGGGTTCGTTCAAAAACCTGTGCGCGAAAAAAGGGCTGAACTTTGATGATTATTTCAAGCCCGATTCTGACGCCGAGTTGTATCACTTCATCGGCAAGGACATTCTCTATTTTCACGCCCTGTTCTGGCCTGCCGAACTGGCGCACGCGGGGTTTCGCACCCCGACCAGCATTTTCGCGCACGGTTTTCTGACCGTGGATGGCGCCAAGATGTCCAAATCGCGCGGCACCTTCATCACGGCGGAAAGCTACCTGCAACAGGGCTTGAACCCGGAATGGCTGCGTTATTACTTCGCGGGCAAGCTCACCAACACGCTGGAAGACCTCGACCTCAATCTGGAGGATTTCGTGGCGCGGGTGAATGCGGATCTGGTCGGCAAATACGTGAATATCGCCAGCCGCGCCGCCGGATTCATCGGTAAACGCTTTGACCACAAACTGACCGCGCCGACGGCTGACCTGCCCGCGTTGCTGGCCATCCAGACTGCCGCACCGCGCATCGCCGACCTCTACGAAGGGCGTGAATTCGGCAAGGCCATGCGCGAAATCATGGCGCTGACCGATCAGGCCAATCAGTACATCGATCGCGTCAAACCCTGGGAACTGGCGAAACAGGCCGACAAGGAAGCGGAATTGCACCTCGCCTGTAGCAATAGCCTGAACCTGTTTCGCCTGCTCACCGTCCTGCTGAAACCTGTACTGCCCGTGGTCGCGGAAAAAGCGGAAGCGTTTTTGAACATCCCGCCGCTCGCCTGGGCGGACGCGGCAACGCTGTTACCCGCCGGACACGCCATCCGCGCTTACAACCACCTGATGACCCGCATCGACCCCAAACAAGTCGCCGCGCTGGTCGACGCCAACAAGGAAAGCATGGCGGCGACGGCAGCAACGTCTGCCAAACCCGCTGCCCAAACAGCCCAACCCTCCGCCGCCAAAAACACGCCGGAAAGCGCAACCATCAACATTGACGAATTCGCCAGAGTGGATTTGCGCATCGCCCGCATCGTCGAAGCCAGTCATGTCGAAGGCGCGGACAAACTCGTGCGGCTCCTCCTCGACATCGGCGAGGAAAAACCGCGTCAGGTTTTCGCGGGCATCAAATCCGCCTACGACCCGGCGCAACTTCAGGGACGCCTGACGGTCATGGTGGCCAACCTCGCGCCGCGCAAAATGAAATTCGGCCTTTCCGAAGGCATGGTGCTGGCGGCTTCCGACGAAAGCGAAAAAACCGGCGGCCTGTACCTGCTTTCTCCCGATTCCGGCGCATCTCCGGGCATGCGGATAAAATAAAATCCGCGCGCCAAAAACCCCGCGACCCGGCGTGATCCAGACCCTGAAGCCATTCCCATGAATATCCGCTTTCGCCCCAAACTGCTGGATTGCCTGCCCGGTTACAACCGGACGCAGTTCGGCAAGGATGTCGCCGCTGGCGTCACGGTGGGCGTACTCGCCCTGCCGCTCGCCATGGCTTTTGCCATCGCCTCGGGGATGCCGCCTTCCACCGGCATCTGGACGGGCATCATCGCCGGTTTCCTGACCTCCCTTCTGGGCGGGTCGCGGGTGCAGATCGGCGGGCCGACCGGCGCGTTTATCCCCATCGTCTATGGAATCGTCGCCATGTATGGCGTCGGCAACCTGCTGATCGCCACCATGCTGGCCGGAGCCTTTTTGCTGGCAATGGGCATTTTTCGCATGGGTCAATTGATCCGCTTTATTCCCGTCGCCGTCGTCATCGGCTTCACCAATGGCATCGCCGTGGTCATTTTCATGTCCCAGATCAAGGATTTTCTGGGTCTGGAGATTGCCAGCCTGCCCCCGGATTTTTTCGGCAAAATCAAGGTGCTGGGCGCTTCCCTGCATACGCTGGACGAACCGACCCTGCTGCTTTCCGCGACCGCCTTTCTGTTTCTCGTTTTCTACAACCGTCTGGCGCAAACCCGCCTGCTGGCTTTTCTGCGCCGTGCGCCGGGGCCGCTCGCCGTACTGGTTGTGGGCACGGCAATCACGGCCCTGCTGAAATTGCCGGTCGCCACCATCGGCAGCATTCCCCAACAAATCCCGCCCTTAACCCTGCCCACCCTGTCGCTGGAAACGCTGGAGCACCTGATTTCCCCGGCCATCGCCATCGCCCTCCTGGGGGCGATCGAATCCCTGCTCTCCGCCCGCGTCGCCGACGCCAGCATTGAAGACACGCACGACCCCAATCAGGAATTGATCGCCCAGGGCGTCGCCAATCTTGTCGTCCCGTTGTTCGGCGGCTTCGCCGCCACCGGCGCAATCGCCCGCACCGCCACCAATGTCCGCTCCGGCGGTCGCACGCCCATCGCGGGCATCGTGCACGCGCTGGTGCTGCTCGTCATCGTGCTCACCCTGGCGCCGCTCGCCAGCCACATCCCGCTCGCCATTCTCTCCGCCATCGTGGTCATGGTGTCCATCAACATGTTCGAGCTTGAGGCTTTTCGCAAACTGAAAATCTTCAGCAACAATTACCGCTCCATCATGTTGTCCACCTTCGCGCTGACGGTCGTGTTCGGTCTGACCATCGCCATCGAATTCGGCATGGTGCTTGCCTGCCTCATGTTCATTTACCGGATTTCCGGCCTCACCCGCATCGAGGTGATTCCCCTCGCCAACACCTCACCCGAACGCTATACGCCGGACGGTAAGCCGCGCATCGTTGCCTGGCGTCTGTACGGCGCGCTCTTTTTCGGCGCCGCGCCCAAACTGGAAGCATTGATGGAAGCGCATTCCGAGCTACCGGAATTTCTCATTCTGGACACCCAGACCATGATTCAACTGGACAGCACAGGACTGGACGCGCTGGAAACCCTGCACGGCAAACTTGCCAAACAGGGCGCGACCCTGATGCTCTCCGGCCTGCACGGACAACCCGAATCCGTGCTGCGCCGCACCGGTTTCGTCGACCGGCTGGGCACGGAAAACACCTTCCCCAACATCATCGCCGCCCTGCGAGCAGCGGAGCTTCGTCTCTCCAAAGGGCAAAGGACTGAGGACTGAGGACTGAGGACAGTGGCGTCAGGGGCGCTTGGCGCCCGCAGAACGACTGCCAAACCGCCCTGTCCCCGCCGATTTGATCGAGTGGGTTCAGGTAGGGCGCGTTCTCCGAACGCGCCGCATGTTACACAAACGGCGGTTTCGGAGAAACCGCCCTTGTATTATGAACTGCCCTCAAAGGTTACAGGTTTTGTGTGAGCGTGAAAGCGTGGAGGGCGTAGCCCGTAACGCTTTCACGCTCACACGCCGCGAC
>JAISRR010000076.1 GCA_031273565.1 Zoogloeaceae bacterium
ACGCAAAAACAATCTACCGGCACTCATGTCTTTGACCAGGCTTGCCTTGGCGCCCACATTGAACATCGCCTCATCCCGCCGCGACATCCGCAGACAAACGGCATGGTCGAACGATTCAATGGTCGCATCAGCGAACTTTGCCAACAAACCCGTTTCAGGAGCAGCGCCGGACCCGGACAGACTTTGAGGAACGATCTACAGGCTTACCATCACTTCATCCCGCAACGAGCCATCGGCTACCAGTCCCCCATCAATGCCCTCAACATCCTGATCTGTTGACGCAAGCCTTCCCGCTGACTACCGAAACCGGTTGCTCATCGCGCGGGTTTCCATCGCTGCCTGACGCGCGGCTTCGGCGTAGTCTTCGCCCTTGCCTGCGTAAAGTATGGCGCGCGATGAATTGAGAATGAGGCCGACGCCATCTGCCGTGCGTCCGGCCTTGATGGTGGCTTCGACATCGCCGCCTTGCGCGCCGATGCCGGGGACGAGCAGGGGCATGTCGCCGACCAAAGCGCGCACGCGGGCAATTTCGGCGGGGAAGGTCGCGCCCACCACCAGGGCGCATTGCCCGGCACAATCCCATTCTTCCGCCACCAGCCGGGCGACACGCTCGAACAGGCGTTCGCCTCGCTCGCCCACGGGCAGAAATTGCAGATCGCTGCCGCCGGGGTTGGACGTGCGGCACAGCAGAATAACGCCCTTCTCCGGGTAGGCCAGATAGGGCGCGACGGAATCCCGGCCCATATAGGGATTGACCGTCACCGCATCCGCCCGGAAACGCTCGAAGGCTTCCAGCGCATACTGTTCCGCCGTGCTGCCGATGTCGCCGCGCTTGGCGTCCAGAATCACCGGAATGTCGGGATGCACGGCGTGGATGTGGGCAATCAGCGCCTCCAGTTGGTCTTCGGCGCGATGGGCGGCGAAATAGGCGATTTGCGGCTTGAAAGCACAAACGAGGTCGCCGGTGGCGTCGACGATGGCCTTGCAGAATTCAAAAATGGCATCATCCCGGCCTTGCAGATGAGCAGGGAATCGGGCCGGGTCGGGGTCAAGACCCACGCAAAGCAGGGAATCCTGCTTTGCCCAGGCACAGGCCAGATTTTGCCGGAAGGTCATGCCGTCTTCACCAGCTTGGCGTTTCCGCTGCGGGTGGCGGGGGCGGGGGCGCTGGAATCCATGCGCCACTCGCGCCCCAGACAGCGAGCGCGGCAAGGGCAAGGGCGATCAACAGGGCAACGATGCCGCCCCCTTTCGCCGCCTTGTCGACTTCGTTATCCGCGACTTCGGTCTTGCCGGTCAGCATGGGAATGACCATGTTGTGCTTTTTCACCAGCTTGTAAAAGGCGATGGAGGCGACATGCAGGCCGACGAAGGCGAGCAGCCCGTAAGCGAGCAGGCGATGCCAGCCGGTGAAGGTCGTCGAGAGGTCACTATCGACCAGCCCGTACAGCGGCCCCTGAAAACTGATGTCGTCATTGGTGAACAGCCCCAGGCCGACCTGTGCGGCGGTGAGACCCAACAGGGCAAAAACGGAAAGCGCGCCCAGCGGATTATGTCCCAATCCATGCCATTTGCCTTTCAGATAGGCGATGATTTTGGCGGGGGTGGGAAAAAACTGGAAAAACCGGGCGTAGGTGGAACCGATAAAGCCCCAGACCAGCCGGAAAACCAGCAGCCCGACCACAAAAAGGCCAATCTTGCCGTGCCAGTCGATACCGTTGTCCATCTCCACCTTGACGGTAATGAACAGGGCGGCGACGGAAGCGACCAACAGCCAGTGAAACAGTCGCGTGGGCAAATCCCACAGTCTAATCTTCCGCATTTGTTATCTCCTTGCTTAAACGCAGGCTCCGTCAGCGGTCATGGTGGGATCCTGAGCCTTGGTGGGTTTGACGAACTGTTCGCGCGAAGCGCCCAGCCACATCACCACCGGCGAAGCCACCAATACCGAGGAATAAATGCCGAAACAGATGCCGATGGTGAGCGCAAGCGAGAAATTGTGCAAGGTTTCACCGCCAAAAATCAGCATGGAGAGCACCATGACCTGAGTGGAGCCGTGCGTAATCACGGTACGGGAAATGGTGCTGGTGATGGCATGGTCGAGCACCTGCGGCGTGGTCAGACCGCGCGCCTTGCGGAAGGTTTCCCGCACCCGGTCGAACACCACCACCGATTCATTGACCGAGTAGCCCAGCACAGCCAGCACGGCGGCGAGCACGGAAAGCGAAAACTCCCATTGGAAAAAGGCAAAGAAGCCGAGAATAATCACCACGTCGTGCAGGTTGGCGATAATGGTGGAGACCGAGAAACGCCATTCAAAACGGAAGGCGAGATAAATCATGATGCCCACAATCACCACGAGCAGCGCCAACGCCCCGTTTTCGGCCAGTTCCCGCCCGACCTGCGGGCCGACGGATTGCACCTGGCGCAGTTCAGGCGAGGTTCCCGTGAGGGTGGCGAGCACCGTCATGATGGCCTCGCCCTGACGCGCCGTGTTTTGTTCGGACATGGTTTTTTCTTCGCCATTTTCCGCGCCCGTGCTCAAGGGCAGGCGAATCAGCACGTCCTGCGACGAACCGAAATTCTGCACCGTCGCCTTGTATCCGGCCGCTTCGAGCGCATTGCGGATTTTTTCTGTCGGCGCGGTTTCGGCATAGTGCACTTCCACCAGCGTGCCGCCGGTGAATTCCACCGACAGGTTCAACCCGCTCGTCGCCAGAAAAAACACGGCGGCAATAAAGGTGACAAGAGAAATGACATTGAACACCAGCGCATGGCGCATGAAGGGAATGTCTTTTTTGAAGCGGAAAAATTCCATGAGTAAACCTCTTTGCTTGATGTTAGCTGGCGTTCTGTCCGGTCGGTTTCCAGATTTGACCGATGGAAATCCCGGTCAGTTTTTTACGGTTGCCGTAAACCAGATTCACCAGGGCGCGCGACACCACGACCGCCGAGAAAATGGACGTCAGAATACCCAGGCAATGCACCACGGCAAAGCCGCGCACCGGGCCGGAGCCGAAAATCAGCAGCGCCAGCCCGGCAATCAGGGTGGTGATGTTGGAATCCAGAATGGTGTCGAAAGCGCGGTCATAACCGGCGACAATCGCCGCCTGCGGCGGCACTCCGGCGCGCAGTTCCTCGCGCACGCGCTCGTTGATCAGCACGTTGGCGTCAATCGCCATACCCAGGGTGAGCGCGATGGCCGCGATGCCGGGCAGGGTCAGGGTCGCCTGCAACATGGAGAGCAGGGCGACGAGGAACAGCAGATTGGCCGTGAGCGCCACGGAAGAAATGAACCCGAACACACGGTAATAAACGCACATGAATACGACGATGACCACGAAACCCCAAAGGGTTGAATCAAAACCCTTCTTGATATTGTCCACCCCCAGGGAAGGGCCAATGGTGCGTTCCTCGATGATTTCCATCGGCGCGGCAAGCGAGCCGGAGCGCAACAGCAGGGCGATGTTGTTGGCCTCAACCGGCGACATGCTGCCGGAAATCTGCACCCGACCCCCACCGATTTCGTCGCGGATCACGGGCGCGGTCACCACCTCGGCCTTGCCTTTTTCAATCAGCAGGATGGCCATGCGCTTGCCGATGTTGTCGCGGCTGACATCACGAAAAATGCGCGAGCCGGTGGAATCAAAATTGAGATGCACAGCGGGCTGCTGCTTGTCATCGAAACCGGCTTGGGCGTCGGTCAAGCGTTCGCCCGTCAGCACCACCTGCTTTTTCAGCAGGATGGGACGCTGTGTGTTGTCCTTGTCGCGTTCGTACAGCAACTCGTCACCGAAAGGCACGCTCCCGGCTATCGCCGCTTCCAGCGCCCCCGGCGTTTCGTCGACCATGCGGATTTCCAGGGTCGCGGTGCGACCGATCATATCCTTGGCTCTGGTCGTATCCTGCACACCCGGCAGTTGCACCACAATACGGTCGGCGCCCTGCTGGGTAATCACCGGTTCGGCCACGCCCAGCTCATTGACGCGGTTGTGCAAGGTATTGATGTTTTGCTTGAGGGCGTATTCACGCAGTTTGTTCAACGCCTCCGGGCGCAGGGTCGCTGTCAGCGCGGGCGCAGCGACCTCGCCGCTTTCGACGAGACGCAGTTCGGAGAATTCGCGCTCGACCAAGGTCTGCACGCTGGCGCGCGTTTCCAGCGCCTTGATTTCCCCGGAATCGCGGAATTTGATGGTGATGCCAACGCCATCGCGGTCGATACCCGCATGGCGCAGATTTTTGTCGCGCAACAGGGTGCGCAAGTCGGCGGCGAGCGAATCCAGCCGTTTCAATTCCGCGCCCGGCATATCCACCTGGAGCAGAAAATGCACGCCGCCGCGCAAGTCCAGCCCCAGATACATGGGGCGCGCGTTGATTTTGGCAAGCCAGTCGGGTGAGGCGGAGAGCATGTTCAGCGCCACCACGTAATCCGGGTCGCGCTCGTCGGGATTCAGCGCCGCTTCCAGCACATCCTTCGCCCGCGCCTGGGCATCGGTGTCGAACAGGCGTATCTTGGCGCCGCTCGTATCGATGAAAGCGCCGTTATTTTCAATGCCCGCTGTCGTCAGAATTGCTTTGATGCGCGTCAGTGAGTTGTCATCCAGCTTCAGCGTGGCGCGCCGGGAAGACACCTGAACCGCTGGCGCTTCACCAAAAAAATTGGGCAGGGTATAGATGAAACCGATCACCAGCGCCACGAGCACCGTGATGTATTTCCAGAGGGGATAGCGATTCATGGGATAACCCGGAAAGCAAGGATAAAACAGAAGGAAAAGGGAATGGCGAGCCATTCCCCCGAAGCATTACAGATGAGGACTCAAAGCGCGGATTTCAAGGTGCCCTTGGGCAACACCAGCACAATGGCCGTGCGCTGCACCAGCGCTTCCGCGCCGGAAAGCACCTCGATGGAAACATAGGCTTCGCCGATCTTGCTGATGCGCCCGGTCAGACCCCCCTGCGTCACCACTTCGTCACCTTTTTGCAGACCTTCCACCAGCAGACGATGCTCCTTGGCGCGCTTCATCTGCGGGCGCAGCATGACGAACCAGAGGAACACGAAAATGACGATAAAGGGCAGAAATTGTATGAATCCACTGGCTTGGGTCGCACCAGCCGCTTCCTGTGCATGGGCAATACTAATCATGAAAACTCCTTGCTTGGCTTACCTGGCAAAGCGTGGAATTCTACCACCATGAAGCGCCATTGCATGAGTGCCGTCGCAATCATCACAGGGCAATCGCACACGCAGATGTCGTCAGCTTTTGAGGAAACGCGTTGGCCATCAGCGGTTGATGAGGTGGCGGTATCGTTTGCGGCGCTTCACGCCCAAAAGTCGAACGCGTCGACCAACGGCGCGAATGCCTCCCGGGAGCGCGGGGCGCCAGCCCCGCTTCATCCGTGAACCATGCGGGGCTGGTGCCCCGCGCTCCCGGAATCGCAGCCTGAGCGGGTTCAGGTAGGGCGGTTTCTTCGATACCGCCCTACCTTGCGCCGCAGGTCAACAACGGCGGTATCGTAGATCCCGCCCTGCCTGCCATCATTCCCTTGCAAGGGAATGATGGTGTTTGCGGCCAGGGCCTCGGTGTCAGTCAAATGCGATTGCCCTGTGTATCGTCAAGGTATCACCGCAGGGGGCATCCCCGGACAGCGCCCTCCGCAGCGATGGCCAACAGGGTCGGATACGCCCCGACCAACAAGACAGCCGTTTAACAGCTGTCGGGCAGGTTCTCCATGAACCGGATTTCGTCAGTCCGCCATCAGGCAAAGTGCGATGCATGCCCTACCGGGAGACCCTGACATCCGCACATCAACACCACATCTTCCGCAACACCATGTGATTCCCGGAAAAAATCCGCTCATGCGATGAAACGCAAAATAAATACGCCCGCCATCTGACGCCCAGGGACGCAAACGCGTGCCTTGCCGCACGACGAAAGTTTACTACTGCGAAAAAAAGTTTCTCAATTGTGTTGACGCGCGCTTGCGTGCTGTTGCACAATGAGAACCATTGTTTCGCAACATGCATTTTGTGAGGTCACACGATGAACGCCTTTACCGCACCGGTTGCCGTCAGTCCGCTGGCAGACGCCATGACCGCCTCCCCTCCCAAGATGGCGGGGGCAGCCATTGCCTTTACCGACCATTCCCTGAATCCGCGTTACGGCTGCAAGGGCAAGGGCGCGGCGGAGTGGTTGCAAAGTCAGGGGTTGCCGTTGCCCGCTGGCGCAAATCGCTGGTTACCGTTGCCGGAAGAGGGGTTGATTGCCCGTCTGGGCAACACGGAGTTTTTGGTTGAGGGCAACGCCGCTATTGTCGAGCGTCTGCAAGATAGCCCGCCGCCTGCTGGCGTCGCCATCGTGTTGCATCAGGACGCCGCGCTTGAGCTTTCCGGCCCCGGCCTGCCGGAATTGCTCCGGCAAACCTGCAACGTGAATTTCGCGGCGCTCGATCTGGCGGAATCGCCTGTCGTGCTCACTTCCATGACCGGCATCGGCGTCACGGTGATTCCCGGCGTCGCCAGTTACCGCATCTGGTGCGATGGCACTTACGGCGCTGCGCTGTGGGAAACCTTGCACGGCATCGCCCGCGAGCTTTCTGACGCGTCGCGTTAACCCTTTCCCTCTTTTCCCCAATTTAGGAGCATCCGCATGACGCCTGACGAAGCCAAAAAATTCCTGACGGATAATCACGTCAAATACGTGTTCGCGCAATTCGTGGATATTCACGGCGCGCCCAAGGTCAAGGTGGTGCCCGCCGACCATTTCGATGATGTCATCACCAGTGGCGCGGGTTTCGCGGGGGGCGCGGTGTGGGGCCTGGGGCTGGAACCGCACAGTCCGCAGGACTACATGGCGGTGGGCAACATCGACACCCTGACGCTGGTGCCCTGGCAGCCGGGTTACGCCCGCATCGTCTGCGACGGTCATGTCGGCAAGAAACCGTGGAAGTACGACACCCGTGTGGTGCTGAAAAAACAGACCGCCCGCCTGCGCGCGCGCGGCATGACGTTTTACACCGGGCTGGAGCCGGAATTCTCGCTCCTGAAAAAAAACGAGCGCGGCGAGATTGTGCCCTGCGAAAACAGCGACGTGCTGAAAAAACCCTGTTACGACTACAAGGGATTGTCCCGCTCGCGGGAATTTCTCGAACGCCTGACCGACAGCGTGAAAGTCGTTGGCCTCGACGTTTACCAGATTGACCACGAAGACGCCAACGGTCAGTTCGAAATCAATTACACCTATGACGACTGTCTTTCTTCCTGCGACGATTTCATCTTCTTCAAAATGGCGGCTTCCGAAATCGCGCACGACATGGGGCTGATCTGTTCCTTCATGCCGAAACCCTTCGCCAATCGCCCCGGCAACGGAATGCACATCCACATGTCGCTGGGCGATGGCAAGAAAAATCTGTTTGAAGACCAGAGCGACCCGCGTGGTCTGGCGCTCTCCAAACTGGCCTACAACTTTCTGGGCGGCATTCTGAAACACGCTCCGGCGCTGGCGGCGATTTGCGCGCCGACGGTGAATTCCTACAAACGCCTGGTGGTCGGTCAATCGCTCACCGGCGCGACCTGGGCGCCCGCCTACATCAGCTACGGCGACAACAACCGTTCGACGATGGTGCGCATTCCCGGCGGACGCCTGGAACTCAGGATTCCCGATGGCGCCTGCAATCCCTACCTCGCCACCGCCGCCGTCATCGCCGCCGGGCTGGATGGCGTCGACCGCGAACTCGATCCGGGCGAACCGCGCAACAACAATCTCTATGACCTTACCCCGGCGGAATTGAAAGCGGCGGGCATCGGCACCCTGCCGCAAAGCCTGCACGAAGCCCTGTTCGCGCTGGAACGCGACCATGTGCTCTGCGAATCGCTGGGGCCGGTGGCGGAAGAGTTTTTGAAATTGAAGAACATGGAATACGTGGAATACATGCGCCATGTCTCGGATTGGGAAGTTCAGCGTTACCTGGAATTTTTCTGAAACATACCCCCAACCTCAGGAGAAAACACAATGTGTGGAATTGTTGGCTTATTGGTGAAGACACCCGCCCTGCGTGCGCATCTGGGCGAATTGATGGTGCCCATGCTGATTGGCATGACCGAACGCGGCCCGGATTCCGCCGGTCTCGCGGTCTTTACCGGCACGGCAGGCGCGCAGGAACGCAAAATCAGCGTTTATTCCGGCCTGCTGGAAGATGGCGATGATTTTAACTGGCAGGGCCTGGCGCACGAATTAAAAGAACATCTGGGCGTCACGGTCGGGCTGGAGGCCAAAGGCAATCACGCCATTTTTTCGGTCAGCGTCGACCCGGAAATCGTCAAACGCTGGCTGAAAGAGCAATACCCCGGCCTCTTCATTCTTTCCACCGGCAAGAGCATCAATCTTTACAAGGACATCGGCACGCCCGCCGAAGTCGCGGCGCGTTACGACTTCAACAAACTGCAAGGCACGCATCTGGTCGGGCACACCCGCATGGCGACGGAAAGCGCCGTCACGCCGGACAGGGCGCACCCTTTCACCGCCGGTGAAGATTTCTGCCTCGTCCATAACGGTTCGCTTTCCAACCCCTACGGCATCCGCCGCAAGCTGGAGCCGCGTGGCATCCATTTCGACACCGACAACGACACCGAGGCCGCCTGCCGTTTTCTGGAATGGCGCCTGCGCGAGGGGGACGATCTGGAAACCGCGCTGAAAAAAGGCTTCGAGGAACTGGACGGTTTTTATACTTTCCTGATGGGCACTTCCGACGCGCTTGCCTTGATCCGCGATCCTTTTGCCTGCAAACCGGCTGTTGTCGCCGAAACCGATGATTACGTGGCCATCGCCTCCGAATTCCGCTCCCTTGCCCATCTTCCGGGCATCAACAATGCCCATGTCTTTGAACCCGCTCCCGAGGAGATGTACGTATGGAAAATCTGAATCCTTGCGGATGGCAATCACCTTATGGACAACAATTTATGGCAAAGGAGATGAACCTATGGACGATGTGACCTTCGATCTGGCGCAGAACAAAGTGAGCGACCTGAACCATTATCTGCACACCGAAGCGGCGCAAAAGCCCGCGCATAAAGTGACGGTGAAAAATCCCGGCGGCGCGCACAACATCGCCGTCGGTCTGGACAGCCCGGTGGAAGTGGAAGTGTTCGGACACGCCGGTTATTACGCGGGCGGCATGAACAAGACCGGCAAGGTCATCATCAAGGGCAGCGCCGGTACGGGCGTCGGGGAAAACATGATGAGCGGCGTCGTGCATGTGCAGGGCTTTGCCTCCAACGGCGCGGGCGCGTCCGCGCACGGCGGCCTGCTCGTCATCGATGGCGACGCGGGCCTGCGTTGCGGCATTTCCCTGAAAGGCGGCGACATCGTGGTGGGCGGCTCCGTCGGCAGCTTTTCCGCGTTCATGGCGCAGGCCGGACGCATGGTGATCTGCGGCGACGCGGGCGACGCGCTGGGGGATTCCCTCTACGAAGCCGTACTCTATGTCAAAGGCAACATCAAATCCCTGGGCGCGGACGCGCAAATCGAACCCTTGACCGAGGCCGACATCACCGCCCTCACCGGTCTGTTGCAGCAGGCCGGATTGAACCACGACCCGCAATCGTTCAAGAAAGTGGCCTCCAAACGGGAGCTGTACCACTGGAACGCCGACGCCAATCAGGAATACTGAGGAGAGACCGCCATGGACGCAAAAACCACCCCACATGCCAAACCCCTTTCGCTGGAAGAATCCTACGGCTACGACCGCAAGACGCTGGATTACATCCGCAAGGCCGCCGCGCACGGCCTCTATGAAATTCGCGGCATGGGCGCAAAACGCAAGCTGCCCAACTTCGACGACCTCGTATTTCTGGGCGCGTCGATGTCCCGCTACGCCCTCGAAGGCTATCGGGAAAAATGTGTCACCAAGACCCTGTTGGGCACCCGTTTCGCCAAAAAACCCATTGAACTGGACATTCCCATCACCGTCGCCGGGATGAGTTTCGGCGCGCTCTCCGCCAATGTGAAAGAGGCGCTGGGACGCGCCGCAAGCGAAGTCGGCACCTCCACCACCACCGGCGATGGCGGCATGACGCCGGAAGAACGCCAGTCCTCAAAGACGCTGGTGTATCAATGCCTGCCCAGCCGCTACGGGTTCAATCCCGACGACGTGCGCCGCGCCGACGCCATTGAGGTGGTGATCGGTCAGGGCGCGAAACCCGGCGGCGGCGGCATGTTGCTCGGTCAGAAGGTCTCCGCCCGCGTCGCCGGAATGCGCACCCTCCCGGCAGGCGTCGACCAGCGTTCCGCCTGTCGCCACCCCGACTGGACCGGCCCCGATGACCTCGCCATCAAGATTCAGGAATTGCGCGAAATGACCGACTGGGAAAAACCCATCTACGTCAAGGTCGGCGCGACCCGCACCTTCAATGATGTCAAACTCGCCGTGCATTCCGGCGCGGATGTCGTCGTGGTCGACGGGATGCAGGGCGGCACGGCGGCAACGCAGACCTGCTTTATCGAACACATCGGCATCCCCACGCTGGCCGCCCTGCGTCAGGCCGTGGAGGCGCTGGAAGACCTCGACATGAAGGGCAAGGTGCAACTCATCATCTCCGGCGGCATCAGGAGCGGCCCGGATGTCGCCAAGGCGCTGGCGATGGGCGCGGACGCGGTGGCGATCGGTCAGGGCGTGATGATTGCGTTAGGCTGCAACGGTGATACCTACTGTCAAAAGGGCAGGCACATCTCCGCCCTTGACGACTACGCCGCGCTCGGCACCGCCCCCGGCTACTGCCACCATTGTCACACTGGTCAATGTCCGGTCGGCATCACCACCCAGGACGAAATTCTGGAGCAACGCCTGGAACCGGCCATCGGCGCCAAGCACCTGAAAAACTACCTGAAGACCCTGAACATGGAACTCACCACCATCGCCAGAGCCTGCGGCAAGCAGAATGTGCACCATCTGGAAAAGGAAGACCTCGTGGCGCTGACGCTGGAATCTGCGGCAATGGCGGGCATACCGCTGGCGGGCACGAACTGGATTCCGGGGGGAACAGGCATCAGATAAGTGAAGAAAAAGCGACAGAGGGAATATTCCACTCTGTCGCGTACAGGGTTTATTGCGCTGAAAGCGGTTTCTCGACTTCCGCTGCATCGTCGGTGACAAAGGCAATAAGCCGTTTGCCGTCGCCAATGTAGTGCCCCTGATGACGAATTTCGAGTTCTATTCGGCGTTTTTTGTGGCGCGCCGCCGGTTTCTTCCTGGCAGGCCCACCGAGATAATCCAGCTTGCCTGGCTTACGGTCAGGGACTTGCTCCTCGTCCCTCACCCACACACTACGAACTCGAACATGCTCAACAACAAGACCCGCACACGGAATCCGCGAGACGGGTTTTTCATGCTTTTTCATGACATTCTCCTAAAAAGATACGCAGGACACACGTTCCCCGTGAAGGGAAAACGGCCTGCGGATAATTCCTTCTGGAGTTATGTCATGGAAGCATTCACTTGAAATAATGATGGAAAATGAGAAGCTGATTATAGTTCGCCCGATTCAGAATCGCAATGCATAGCCTTGTCCAATGAGGAGTGAGCCTGAAGGAACGTGAGCGGTTGCGGGTTCTTGAGGGCGTGGTGGAGAAGCGGCGGTTGCAGGGGGAAAACTGTCGGGCTGCCGAGAAAGTCCGGCTGTTGCAAGCGCTGCCTGGCGCGCTCGAAGACGACGAGGTTTATGCTTACGGCGATTCCGATGGCGACACGGAAATGCTGGCGGCTGCCGACCATCCGGCCTTCAAACCCTTTCGCGCGTCGCCCTGATTTCAGGTAGCTGGCCGTGATGTGGTATCGTTTCGCTGGCGCCACACCCACCTTTGAGTACATCATGATTCGTCCGAACCGCATTCTCGCCATCGCCCTGATTTCCGCTTTCCTGCTGCCCGCCTGGACAGCCCACGCCGCGCCAGCCTCTTATTACCTCTGGATGAGCATGTTCGACGGCAGCCGGGTATGCTCGCAAACACCAATGGGCGAAGGCTGGAAAATCATGGGCGGGCCGTACAAGGATAGTCGCTGCCAGAAACCGGCGTAAAAACCGGTCTTTCGATGTCAACCAAAAGGCCGGTTTTTCTGGAATTGGTCGGAGTGACAGGATTCGAACCTGCGACCCCTGCGTCCCGAACGCAGTGCTCTACCGGGCTGAGCTACACTCCGAAACGGTTTTTCATTCGCTGACAATTTCAACAATTATCACCAACAATCAGTGCGAACGTTCAACCGCGAAAGCTGTCAATTGTAGCAGAGTCTGTTTGTAATTTGAATCCGGCAAGACAGTAATGGCCGCGCACGCTTGTGCGGCCGCTTCACGGGCGCGTTGCCGGGTGTGTTCGAGCGCGCCGGTTCTGCGGATGGCGGCGAGCACGACGGGAAAATCGTCGCGTCCGCCCGTCTCGATCGCTTTTCGCACACAGGCGGCTTCTTCCGGCGTGCCGTGCTGCATGACGTAAATCAGCGGCAGGGTGGGTTTGCCTTCGGCCAGATCGTCGCCCAGATGTTTGCCCGTATCCGCTTCCTGTCCTGAATAATCCAGCACATCGTCCACCAGTTGAAACGCGGTGCCCAGATACATGCCGTAATCCGCCAGACCCTGTTCCTGTTCCGGTGTCGCGTCGGCGATGATCGCCCCCAGTTGCGCCGCCGCTTCGAACAATTTGGCGGTCTTGTAGCGGATCACCTGCAAATAGTTGGCTTCTTCCACATCCGGGTCGTGGCAGTTCATCAGTTGCAGCACCTCGCCTTCGGCGATGATATTGGTGGCGTCGGAAAGCACCTGCATGATTTTCATGCTGCCCACTTCCACCATCATCTGGAAGGATCGGGTGTAGAGGAAATCGCCGACCAGCACGCTGGCTGCATTGCCGAACACGGCATTTGCCGTATCCCGCCCGCGCCGCAGCGCCGATTCGTCGACCACATCATCGTGCAGCAGGGTGGCGGTGTGAATGAATTCCACCACCGCCGCCAGCGTGTGATGCTGGCGACCGCGATAGCCCAGGGCGCCCGCCGCCATCAGGACAAGCGCCGGACGCATGCGCTTGCCGCCGCCGGCGATGATGTATTCCGCCACCTGGCACACCAGCGCCACTCCGGAATGAAGCCGCTGCCGGATGACGGTATCCACGGCCTGCATGTCGTCGCCAATCAAAGTGTAGAACTGTTGCAACGGCAAGACGGCTCCTCCCTGGCGAAATTTGTTGATGGTAGAAGCTCACCTTTGAGTACGTCAAGTACGCCGTCGCACAAGGCCGATAAATGTTAGAATTTTCAGCTGTCCGTTTTTCCTGAACCGGAACAAATTTCCCGTTTATTCACCCCCCTTCACGTCCTTCATCTACTGGAGCAATCATGAGCACTTCGCTTTTCGCCGCTGTCGAAATGGCCCCCCGCGATCCGATTCTTGGCCTGACCGAGGCTTTCAACGCCGATACCCGCACCGACAAGGTCAATCTGGGCGTCGGCGTCTATTACAATGATGATGGCAAGCTGCCGCTTCTGACCGCTGTCAAGGCCGCTGAAGAAGCCCGCCTGAAGACGCAGCCGCCGCGCGGTTATCAGCCCATCGACGGCAACGCCGCCTACAATCAGGCGGTGCGCGAATTGCTGTTCGGCGCGGGTTCCGAACGCGCCAGCAACGGTTCCGTTGTCACCATTCAAGCGCTGGGCGGCACTGGCGCGCTGAAGGTCGGCGCGGATTACCTGAAGCAGCTCCTGCCACAAAGCACGCTCTACATCAGCGACCCTTCCTGGGAAAACCACCGCGCCCTGTTTTCCGCCGCCGGGTTTCCGGTCGAAACCTATCCCTACTACGACCCCGCCACGCGTGGCGTGAATTTCGCGGCCATGCGGCAAAAGCTCGCCACCCTGCCGCCCGCCTCCATCGTCTTGTTGCACGCCTGTTGTCACAATCCCACTGGCGCGGATCTGACCACCGAAGAATGGACGCAGGTCGCAACCCTCTGCAAGGAAAAAAATCTGGTGCCTTTCCTCGACATGGCCTATCAGGGTTTTGCCGATGGCATTGAGCCGGATACCGCAGCGGTACGCGCCTTCAGCGCCGCCGGAGCGCAGTTCTTCGTTTCCAGCTCGTTTTCCAAGAATTTCTCGCTCTACGGCGAACGGGTCGGCGCGCTCTCCATCGTCACCGCCAGCAAGGAAGAGGCAGGCCGGGTGCTGTCGCAGGTCAAGCGCGTCATCCGCACCAATTATTCCAATCCCCCGACCCACGGCGGCGCGATTGTGGCGGCTGTGCTCACCAGCCCGGAACTGCGCAAGCTCTGGGAAGACGAACTGACCGGCATGCGCGAGCGCATCCGCGCCGTGCGTCAGGGGCTTGCCGACGCGCTGAAAGCGGCGCGCGCGGCACAGGATTTTTCCTTCATTGTCAAACAGCGCGGCATGTTCTCCTACACCGGGCTGAGCAAGGATCAGGTCGAACGCCTGAAAACCGAATTCGGCATCTACGCCGTTGCTTCGGGTCGCATCAACGTGGCGGCACTGAACAGCAAGAATCTGCCTGTCGTGGCAGAAGCAATTGCTGCGGTGGTGAAGTAAACCCGCTCTCTGAAAGCAGCGCCGGAAGGCGTGTAGACATCAGGGTGGCTTCGAGCCGCCCTTTTTCGTTTACATCACGCCCCGCTGCCGGTCGGCGTGAAAACCGTCCGCGAAGGCGGCAAACCTGCCCGCTTCTATCGCCTGTCGCATCCTGGCCATCAGGTTCTGGTAGTAATGCAGGTTGTGTACGGTATTTAACATCGCCCCCAGAATTTCCCCGGCGCGGAACAGGTGATGCAGGTAGGCGCGACTGAAATGGCGGCAGGCATGACAGGCGCAGCCTTCTTCAATGGGGCGCGTATCCTGTTTGTAGGCGGCATTCTTGATGCGCACATCGCCATATCGGGTAAACAGGTGGCCGTTTCTCGCATTGCGGGTGGGCATGACGCAATCGAACATGTCGATGCCCTGCCCCACGGCGTGCACCAGATCTTCCGGCGTACCCACGCCCATCAGGTAACGCGGCTTGTCTGTCGGCAGGCGTGGCGCGACATACGCGAGAATGCGCGCCATTTCTTCCTTGGGTTCGCCCACCGACAAGCCGCCGATTGCCATACCGTCAAAGCCGATGTCATTCAACCCGGCCAGGGATTCGTCGCGCAGGACTGCATGCATGCCGCCCTGGACGATGCCAAACAGGGCATTGGCGTTTTCCAGCCGGTCGTGTTGCTGACGTGAGCGGCGCGCCCAGTCGAGCGACAGGCGCATGGAGCTTGCCGCCGCATCGAAACTCGCCGGATAGGGGGTGCATTCGTCGAAAATCATCACAATGTCCGAATTCAGCGCATGCTGAATCTCCATTGAAATTTCCGGCGTCAAAAACAGTTTCGCGCCGTCAATGGGCGAAGAAAATTTCACGCCTTCCGCGCTGATTTTGCGCATCGCGCCCAGCGAAAAAACCTGGAATCCGCCGGAATCCGTGAGCAGGGGTTTATCCCAGGCCATGAAGTCGTGCAGTCCGCCAAAGCGACGAATCACTTCCAGCCCCGGTCGCAACCAGAGATGAAAGGTATTGCCCAGACAAATCTGCGCGCCAATCTCCCGCAGCATCGCGGGCGTCATCGCCTTGACCGTTCCATAAGTGCCGACCGGCATGAACACGGGCGTTTCAACCACCCCGTGCGCCAACTCCAGCGTGCCGCGCCGCGCGCGCACGTCGGTTTTCCTGAGCGTGAAATTCATTTCAGTCCGTCGTTTTTCGAGGGAACGGATTGTAGCCCAGGGAAGACGGTTGTTTCATCACCGTGTACGCATACGTGCGATACCTGCCTCTTTTCGTGCAAACAGGATTAATATAGAAGCTCGTCCATGTCCTCACATCGCAAGGAGTTAAAAATGAGCGCGTCAACACAAGATCCTATGGAATTCGTTCGACAACTGTGGGGGAACATGGGCTTTGCCATGCCCGGTATGGTCACGCCCACTTTCAACCCGAATGATCTGGAAAAACACATCACCGATCTCAAGGCCGTAGAAGGTTGGTTGCGCATGAATATTTCCATGCTGCAAATGACCATTCAGGGGTTGGAAATGCAACAAACCACCTTGTCTACGGTCAAGGCATTCAGCGATACCCTCCAATCATCCGACAACGCGCCCCTCTCCAATGGCGACAGCCCTTCGGTGGGGGAAACCCTGCAACGCGCAGCCCTGTGGCCGTGGGAAGTGATGCAACAGGTGCAGGAAGGCGTACAAAAACACCTTGAAGAAGAAGTCGGGCGTGCAGAAAGCGCCGTCGCCGCCGTCACCCAGGCCGCAGCGAAAACAACGCCCAAAACTGCCGCCAAAACCGCGCCGCATAAAACCACAGCAAGCAAAACCGTGAAAAAACCAGCCAGCTGATAACCTCATCCGCTATCGCTACGCCAAAAGCAGCCCTTGTTTTTACAAAGGCTGCTTGTTTACTTTCGTCGGTCGCTTCCAGCCTTCAATGGATTTTTGCCGCGCGCGCGAAACCGTCAGGGAACCGGCGGGCGCGTCCCGGGTCAAGGTCGTGCCCGCGCCCAGAGTGGCGCCCCTGCCGACCCGCACCGGCGCGACCAGTTGGGTATCCGAACCGATGAATGCGTCGTCTTCAATCACCGTCCTGAATTTGTTCGCGCCATCGTAATTGCAGGTAATCGTGCCCGCGCCGATGTTGACCCGCGCACCGACCTCCGCGTCGCCCACATAAGCCAGATGGTTGGCCTTGGAGCCTGCGCCGATACGGCTGTTCTTGATTTCCACAAAATTGCCGACATGCGCGCCCGCCGCCAGTTCCGCGCCCGGTCGCAGACGGGCGAAGGGGCCAAGCACGCAATCCGGCCCGACCGCCGCGCCATCGATATGCGTAAAAGCCGCCAGACGGGAACCCGCCGCGATGCGGGCGTTACGAATGACGCAATAAGGGCCGACCTCCGCCGCCTCTTCCAGATTCACCTCGCCTTCGAACACGCACCCTACGTCGATGCTGACATCGCGCCCGCAAACGAGGTTGCCGCGAATGTCGATGCGCGCCGGATCGGCGAGCCGCACGCCCTGCGTGAGCAGGCGTTCCGCCAGTTGAAGCTGGTAGACGCGCTCCAGTCTGGCGAGCTGCGCCTTGTTGTTCACGCCTTCGACCTCCCAGGGCGCGGCAGGATGCGCGGTGCGCACGGCAACGCCGCTGGCGACGGCCTTGGCGACCACATCGGTCAGGTAATACTCGCCCTGCGCGTTGTCGTTACCGAGGTCGGCCAACCATTCCCCCAACACCCGCGCGGGCAGCGCCATGATGCCGGTGTTGATTTCCTGAATCTGCCGCTCGCGCTCGCTCGCGTCCTTCTCCTCGACGATACCGCGCACATCGTCGCTCGCATCGCGCACGATACGCCCATAGCCATGCGGGTCGGCAAGACGCACCGTCAGCAAGCCCAGACCTGCGCCCGCCTGATGCAGGAGATGTTCAAGCGTCGCTTTTTTGACCAGCGGCACATCGCCATAAAGCACCAGCGTCGGCAAGGCCGCGTCCAGATGGGGCAATGCCTGCATGAGCGCGTGCCCGGTGCCCAGTTGTTCAGCCTGCAAAGCCCAGGCCACATCGGTACTGGCAATGGAGGCGCGCACCGCGTCACCACCGTGACCATAGACCACCACCAGACGCGCGGGCTTTAATTGCCGGGCGGTATCGAGCACATGTTGCAACAGGGATTTTCCGGCGAGGGGATGCAACACCTTGGGCAGGGCGGAATACATGCGCCTGCCCTGCCCGGCGGCGAGGATGACGATATTTAAAGACATGGATACTGACACTTTCTCTTGCTGCAATTTGTTGCGCCTGACCACACTCAAGCTATGCCACCTTCTTGCCGTCGTCCTGCCCGGCGAGCACATCGGCGAGCACCTGACGTCCGCGATTGGAGATCACCCAATGCAGGACATTCTTGTCGCTGATGCGCGTGTCGATCAGATTCGCGCCTTTCAATACCGTCAACCGCTGACTGATGAGTTCGCGCCCCAGGGCGGTTTTTTCGGTGAGTGCCGCAAGATTGCCATACACATAGCTTTCTTCGGACAGGGCGCGCAGCACTTCGATATCGTTGTAAGTCAGCGCCTCACGCGGATCAGCGGCGGCTTCCGATATTGCGAGTTCGGCCGCTTCGGTTTCCAGAAATTCGCGCCGCAATCCTTCCACTTCCCGTAGCAACTCGGCGCGCAGGCGCTCCTGTTCTTCTTTGTAAAAACCGGCGGGATTTTCAAAAATCCGCTGCACGGCGACCACGTAAATCAGGCAGAAAGCGGCAAATACGAAAAGATCGCCGGGACGGACGCGGGCGGCGTCCATCAGGTTGCTGGAGAGCATGTTAAGCAACAGGGGCGCGGTCAGCGCCGTCACCACGCCGAACACCAGATAACGCGGCCAGCCCTTGTGTGCATAGCGACCATACTGGCGCTCGGCGATATAAAAATTGGCCAGCCCGCCCAACACCCCGGCCACGACCATCACCAGCAGGGCGAGCAAAAACTGGAGATCGAAAACGCCGAAGGTGGATGTCACCTCCAAAGATGGTTGCAGTTCCAATTGATGTTCCCCCTGTTATCCGATGCGTAGTTTGGAATTTGGCGACTATGCCACAATCAGAGGACAGAGGACAGGGGAGGGATGACAATAAAGTTTCCGGCGCGACGCGCGCGGGTCGAAAGCCCCCTTCACCGAGGGGAGTGGCGGCGCAGCCGTCGGGGGGAGTTCTTCGTTCAATGGGCGCGACGCGCCCCCATCTCTACTGTCATCTGTCCTCAGTCCTCAGTCCTCTGATCTAGAGTCTGTTGACAATCAAGAGAGCCATATGAAAGAAGCGGTGAGGGCGATAAATGAAGAGAATCGTTCAGCCAGTTTGTCGTAGCGAGTGGCGATGCGTCGGAATTGCTTGATACGA
>JAISRR010000111.1 GCA_031273565.1 Zoogloeaceae bacterium
GCGCGGTTGCGCCTGCATCAAGGCGGCAATGGCGATACACACCGCCGCGAGCATGAACAGCCCCACGCCTTCATGCAGCCAATGCGCCAGAGGCCGACCATCGGCCTGCGCCGCGACCAGCACGGTGTTGCGCAGCACGTTGCCCAGTAGCACCAGAAGCCCCACTGCGGGCAAGCGCGCCAAAAAGCGGGCGTTGGGGTGTTGCGTCATCAAGGCCGTCACGCAGGCGGTAAAATAGCCCAGCCACGCCAGTTGCACGCCAGAACAGGCCGCGTCGACCAGGATCAGTTGTCCATCCACCCACAACGCTGCCCCGGCACGCTCGACCTGATGCCCCAAAAGCAATAGCCAGCGGCTCAATTCCGCCACCAGCACGCGCAGGGGATAGCCCGCGTAAAATTGCAGGGACGCCATGAGCGGCAGCGAGAGCGCCGCCAGCCCCAATACCGGCATAGCGGCGGTTCGCGCGGGAAGCAGCGCCAGTATTCCAGAGGCAAACGCCAGAAGCGCCAACAGCGTGCTGGCAAGGGGCGGCAGCGTATTCCATGTGACGCTCGCCAGCACGGATAACAGCAAGGCCGCCGCCAGCCACGCGGCATGGGGCGCATGGCGCAGATGCCGACGATGCCGCCAGAGGGGAATCGCCAACGCAACCAGCGCCACAATGCCCAGCGGATCGTCCGAGCCATCGGCCATGCGCCGCGCCATCCAGATAACATGCGGCCACACGGCAAGGCACGGCAGTACCAGCCAGATGACGGGCGGCAGGCGGTCAAGCCAGAGGAAGAAGCGCAGGCGGGCGGCGTGTGTCATGATTTTCAGGCTCCTAAGCTCATGAGGTCAGACGATGGCGACGCAGGCCATGATGCCGCCGCGCCATCATGGCCAGCATGGCGAGCGTGACCAGCAACGCGCCGATGGATTCCGGTTCGGGCGTGCCGGGCACATAAGCGCCGGAGACCGCCAGATTGCTGACGCCCTGGGGCAAAGGCAAGGGCTGTTGTACGCTGGCGGCAGCGGCAGCGTCCGGGTTGCGTATCTGCTGGTCGACCGCGAGAAAACTCGTGTACCGGGTGAGCAGGCTGTACTTGAGACCCAGCGCCGTGATTTTTTCGCGCAACGCGCCGCTGCCTTCCAGTCCTTCCTGATCGGACAATTCAGCGATGCGATGCCGCGCCCAGAGATGGCGCAGCACGGCGTACTGTTGCGCGTCATTGCCCACGGCCACATAAAACGGCAGGGTTTGACGATACGCGCCATCCGCCGTATGGCCTTCAATAATCAACTGACCGTTTTCCTGGGCGTCCAGCCATTTGCCAAAGATGATGACAGGGCGCGCGGCCAGCACATCGGGCAGGGCATCGGGCGTGACATCGTAGGTTTTTGCGCCTTCAAAACGGGCACGCACATGGGTCAGCACGGGCGAGGCGATCATCTGGCGAAACCGCGCGGCCTGTTCGCGGGCTTCTTCCGGCGTGGTGATGATGAAAGGCTCGCCCATGCCGGCGCGCGCCATGCCTTCCATGAGATGCCGGTTGACCGAGCTGCCGATGCCGAAGGAAAACAGGTTGGCCTTGTCCAGATTGCGGCGTATCAGGTTGAACGCTTCACGCTCCACGGAGACATAGCCGTCGGTGACGACCACGATGGTGCGGGAAACCTCATCGCTCTTGGGCTGCGCGTACACCCGCCTGAGCGCCGGAATCAGTTCCGTACTGCCCGAACCGCTCTGGCGGTCAATCATCCGCAGGGCATTGTCGATATATTCCGGCGTCGCGGGTACGGATTGTTCGTTGAGAAAAGCGTTATCGCCCGAAAACAGCAACACGTTGAAGGTATCGCCCGGACGCAGGCCGCCAATGAGTTCGCGCAGCATGACCTTGGCCGTATCCAGCGGAAAACCGTGCATGGAGCCGGACACATCCACCACAAAAATGTATTCGCGCGGCGTGATGACCTGCGATGGCGCGACTTTGGGCGGCTCTATCATGGCGAGAAAGAAATTTTCATCCTCGCCGCGCATGAGCATCACGCCGGATTCCACCGTGTCGCCCGAAAGTCGATAATCAAGGATGAAATCGCGGTTATTGACGGCTTCCTCCGCCTTGCCCGGATTGCCCTGAACCAGACGCACACTGGCGCGTCGTTCATTTTCGCGGGTCAGGTGGATATTGTGCGAAGCGGAACGCACTTCCTTGATGCCGATGGGCGTATCGATCTGAACCTGAAGGTCAAAGCGGGCAGGGGAATCCGCGCCCGCGCGCAGCGTGGGCTGCGCCACCCATTCATCGTGGGCGGACGAGGATTGCGGGCTGTTGTAACGCGGGCCGACAACGGCGGGAAAAACAAACTGGTAACGCCCGTCGGTGGGCGCCAGCAGCTCGGTGTAACGCAACTCAACCCGAACCTCGTCGCCGGGCATGATGTTGGCAACATGCATCTGAAACACGTTGGGGCGTTCCTGTTCCAGAAGCGCGGCGGTTTTGCCCTCTTTTTTCGCCTGCGCGTATTCCGTCTTGGCCTGTTGCTTTTCGCGGATTTTCGCCGTGATGAGGCGATCCGCCAGACGCACGTTCATGGCATGCACGGCGGCGCGCGTGGAGCCGGGGAAAACATAGTTGGCCTCGATGGGACGCGAACCTTCGTTTTTATAGGTCTGCGTGACCGTGACATCGGCGATGATGCCCGCAACAAGCACATCGACCTGCGTGGATTTGAGCGGCAGGGCGTCAACGGCAGGGTCTGCGCCGGGCACGTAAAAATAGGGACTTTGCGTTTTTTCCAGACCGGATTCATCCTGGGCAAACACCGATGGCGCGGCAAGCATGGCGAAAACAAGGCACCACCAAAATGCCCCGAAGTTTTTTGAAAGGCGATTGAAAAACATGGCAGTTCTCCTGTAGGAATAAACGGTTGTTGACCGGATAACCCCACTGTAGCTACCGAATAAGAAGAGAATTTGAAGCGAAAACGCCTTGTTTGAGGTCTGTGTGAAGAGAAAGTGAAGCGAGGGTGAAGCGCCGCCAGATTTTCCCGCGCTCCCAGGCAAGTATCGCCCTACTCTCTCCTGCCCCCCTCACCGATGGGGTGGCGGCAAAGCCATCGGGGGGAGTGGTTCAGCAATGACAATACGCTTGTGTGCGTAGCGTCACCATGAAGGAGAGAGAAGCTGACTGGATGATTTTCAGACCGCGATTTTCCCGTTGCGGGGGCGTAAGGTTTACTGCTTCGCCGCCACCGCTTTTGCCAACGGCGTACGGATTTGCTCAGTGAACTTTGCGGGCGCGACGTAGTGCAGGATTTCCTTGCCTTTCCTGTCGAGCACAACATCCAGCCCTTTTTCCGGGTAGAGGTAGTGGGTCAGGGTTTCGCTCTCCGGCAGCACTTCTGTTGCCGTTCCGAAACGTTCGACGATGACCTTTTCATCCAGACCGGCGTTCGGGATCAGGGTGATGGCGCGGATGACGGCGTGTTCGGCTTCTATCCGATCATCCGGGTGCAGGGTGATCTTGCGGGTGCTGCTTTCCATGTATTCGCGCTTGATGGCGCGTTCGCGCATGGCGGCGATGTCCGTACGCTCCAGCGTAAAGATCAGGCGACCCAGCACGAAACCCAGACGCGCCTGGGCGTAATAGGCTTCCAGCGCGCCCTCTTCATCCGGGGCGGCGATGATGGCGACCTCAACATCGTTGCCGAAACGCGCGCGCGCGTCGGCCAGGGTGCTTTTCCCCGGCGTCAGGCCGAAGACCTCGCTGTTGCCCGCCGCATCGACCTCAATCTGCCAGGGCAGGTTGATGTCCACGCCTTCCGGCGGCATCCTTGCCGGGATGAAAAATGGCAACACGAGCGCGAGCACAACCAGAACAAAGACGATGAGGGCTGTTTTCATGGGAAAGGAAAGAAGGTCTGAAAGCGCGTATTGTGCCACGTTCGACAGGCAGACAGGCTTGAACCGCACGCCGAAAGCGGTAACGGTTCAGCACCATCTGATTCCATTCCGATGCGTAGCTGGCCTTTCTTGCGGGCGCAGGCGATTCTACGGGATCGTATTGCTTGACCTCAGCAGGAATACCGAATGATGAACCATCAAGTGAACAGACAGCAAAACAGGGGTTTCCCCCTGTTTTGCACGGCTTGCTTTTTGCCGCAGTCAGGCTTTTTTGATCCAGCCCATCGGTTTGCCGAGCGGCAGCAGGGGGCGACCAAAGAAGGTATTCAGGAAAATCGCGCCAGAGGCGTAGAAGCCGATGAGGGAGATGAGAAATTCCGCCCAGGCCGCGAGCTTGCCGAAAAGAACGGGGCTGACGCCGAGAATTTGAAAGCCCAGTGAACCGAGCAGCACGAGAATCAGCACCATGATGACACCGAAAGCCTTGTTCGCTTCAAAGGCGGCAACCGTGACAAAGCAACAGAAAAACAGGTAGCCGAAGCAGGCAAAACCGAATTGCCTGAAATCGGCGTTTTCCGGCACCGCGCCGAACCAGCCATTCTGGATGGCCCAGATTGTCGCTACCGCGACCCAGAACAGGCCAAATGCGCCCAACACGATGGCCCCGAAATAGCTGTTGCGTTTGAAATCAATGACCGCAGCCCAGATCTGCGCGATGGAGCCGAGAAATATCGCCCAGGGAATCAGATAAATCGAGCCGGTTGTCCAGCCCATTTTTTGTGAGGCGGCGACGAAGGTAATCAGTGATAGACCGAATACGCCAAGTGCTGTGGCGTCTGCGCTCACGATTTTGGTTTCTTGAATTTGCTGTGTCATGGGAAGCCCTCATAGAGTTATGTTTTTGGGTTATGCCTGCGGCAGCACGGGAAAAAACATGGCTTACGCAAACGTCCAAGCCTATCACGCGCCTGAATGTTTTGCCACTCAGACGGTGTTAGCGTTAAAAGTTTTTAGAAGCTGTTTTAGAAATTGGCGCGAGAAATGTTGTGGCGGGTCATTACGGTTGGAGAAGATGGTGTACCCACGTGATCTGACAAAAGCAGAATGGAAGGGCTTGGCCCCCTATCCGCCAAGCCCTTGCCGACGGATTTTCCGCCCCGGCAACCCGGGTATGGATGCTTCCGACGCGGGCAAGAAAACCAGGGGCAACAGCAACATATCGCGGTAGATACGATACATCGTCGTTCATCCAACCGCGATTTGGGATTGTATCGGCGCGCGCGCCGCACTGATCCGCCTGCTTCGCTGGGGAACAAATATTCAGAAACTGTTTGCCGATGGCGGTTACACTGGCAAATGGATCTGCTGGACAGCGGACAGGGTTGCCGCAGCGATGGAAATCGTCAACCGAAGCGATCCCGGAAAGGTCGTCGTCTTGCCCAAACGCTGGGTCGTCGAACGCGCCTTTGCCTGGCTGGCGCTTTCCCGTCGCCTCAACTCAGGCAAGGCGCGGCGTTATTTCCGGAATTTCGGGGGGGTTAAAAAACATGACATTATTTTACCGCGACGGCGAATGACGTTATAATTTATGTCAAATGGTGATTCACCTTCGCGTCATCTCGCTTCGACAAACGGTCATATTTTCCGACGAACGGTCATTTTCAGCGACGCGCGCCCTTTTTTGCGACCGGGATTTCCTCCATGGAATGAAACGCCTTACCCGGTTTTGTTTTGAACAACAGGCATCGTGGTAGACTCCGTTCTCTTTTGTTCCCCTTCCTTTTTTACGCACATTCCAAACATCATGAAACCGCTGGAATCCATAGAATCTGTCATTGAAAAAACCATCTTCTGGAGCCGCTGGCTGCAAGCGCCGATGTATGTGGGGCTGATCGTCGCCCTGGGCGTGTATGTCTATCAATTCATGCTGGAGCTGATCCATCTGGTTTCCGGGGCGGGAACGTGGTCGGAAAACGCCGTGATGTTGAGCGTGCTGGCGTTGATTGATGTGGTGATGATCGCCAATCTGCTGATTATGGTCATCGTCGGCGGTTATGAAACCTTTGTTTCCCGCCTCAATCTGGAGAAGCATCCCGACCAGCCGGAATGGTTGTCGCACGTCAACGCCAGCGTGCTGAAAGTCAAGCTTTCCACCGCCATTGTCACCATTTCTTCCATCCACCTGCTGAGAACTTTTATCAATGCCGAACAGATGACGCCGAAGACCATCACGACGCAGGTGGTGATCCATATGGTGTTCATCGTTTCCGCCATCGCCATGGCCTACACGGACAAGGTGATGAATCAGGCGCTTCATGTTTCCAAAGGCAACCATTAAAACAACGCAGACCAATCACAACGGAGAACCCCATCATGACCATCATCCGTCAGGAGGATTTGATCGCCTCCATCGCCGACGCCTTTCAGTTCATCAGCTACTACCATCCCAAAGATTTTATTCAGGCGATGGGCGAAGCCTGGCAACACGAGGCATCGCCCGCCGCAAAGGACGCCATCGCCCAGATTCTCACCAATTCCCGCATGAGCGCCGAAGGCCATCGTCCGCTTTGTCAGGCACGGGCATTGCCGTGGTGTTTCTGAAAGTGGGCATGAACGTGCGCTGGGAGGCCACGCTTTCCGTGCAGGAAATGATCGACGAAGGCGTGCGCCGCGCCTATCTGAACCCGGACAACAAACTGCGCGCCTCGGTGCTCGCCGACCCGGCGGGCAAACGCCAGAACAGCCGCGACAATACTCCGGCGGTCGTGCATTACGAAATCGTCCCCGGCGATGGCGTGGAAGTGATCTGCGCGGCCAAGGGCGGCGGTTCCGAGAACAAAACCAAAATGGCGATGTTGAACCCGTCCGACTCCATCGTTGACTGGGTGCTGAAAACCGTGCCGACCATGGGCGCGGGCTGGTGTCCGCCGGGCATCCTCGGCATCGGCATCGGCGGCACGCCGGAAAAAGCCCTGCTGCTCGCCAAGGAATCGCTGATGGCGCCCGTCAATATTCACGAACTGCGTAAAAAAGCCGCTTCGGGCGCAAGCCTTGCCCGCACCGAGGAATTGCGCCTGGAACTGATGGAAAAGGTCAACGCGCTTGGCATCGGCGCGCAAGGGCTGGGGGGGCTGACGACCGTACTCGACGTGAAGATTCTCGACTATCCCACCCACGCCGCCAGCCTGCCGGTCGCCATGATTCCCAACTGCGCCGCCACCCGGCATGTGCATTTTCATCTCGATGGCAACGGCCCCGCCAGACTCGAAATTCCCAAACTCGCGGACTGGCCTGACGTAACCTGGAAGGCCAACGCCAATGTAGCGACACGGGTTAATCTCGATACCCTGACCCGTGAACAGGTCGCCGCCTGGGAGCCAGGCCAGACTTTGCTTCTGAACGGCAAAATGCTCACCGGACGCGACGCGGCGCACAAACGCATTCAGGACATGCTGGCGAAGGGCGAGCCGTTGCCGGTGGATTTCACCAACCGGGTGATTTACTACGTCGGCCCGGTCGATCCCATCCAGGGCGAAGTGGTCGGCCCCGCTGGTCCCACCACGGCGACGCGCATGGACAAATTCACCCGCATGATGCTGGAAAAAACCGGCCTCATTTCCATGATCGGCAAATCCGAACGCGGACCCGCAGCGATTGAGGCCATCCGTGACCACAAATCGGCCTATCTGATGGCGGTTGGCGGCGCGGCCTATCTTGTTTCCAAAGCCATCAAAGCCTCAAGGGTCGTCGGCTTCGCCGACCTCGGCATGGAAGCGATTTATGAATTCGAGGTGGAAGACATGCCCGTAACCGTGGCCGTGGATTCCACGGGAAGCAGCGTGCACGAAAGCGGGCCGAAGGAATGGCGAATCAAAATCGGAAAAATCCCCGTAGCGGCCTGACGCATGGGCGGCGCGGCGGTGCCGCCCGGTAACAGTAGGTTTCTTTTTAAAGGAGTCGCAGCATCATGAAACGTGTATTCGTTTTTCAGGATTCCAAATCCCGGAAATTCTGGAGCATCGAAGTAAGCGGAACGGCATTTACCGTGAATTACGGCAAGCTGGGGACGGACGGGCAGACGCAAACCAAATCTTTCGCCAGCGCGGAAATCGCGCAGAAAGAAGCCAACAAACTGGTTGCGGAGAAGCTGAAAAAAGGTTACGTAGAATCCACGGAAAACACCGCGAAAAGCCTGAAACCCGCCGCGAAGAAATACGCGCTTGATTATGACGATAACACCACGGATGAAGTGCTGCTGAAAAAAATCCTGGACGACCCCAAACTCCCCGACATCAAACAATTGACCATCGGTTGCTGGAGTTTTGAATCGGGCGACTGTCAGACGCTGATCGACGGTCTTGTGGCCAACAGGGAAAAGATTGCCCAGGTCGAAGAACTTTTCTGGGGCGATATCGAATCCGAAGAAACCGAGCTTTCCTGGATCGAGCAGGGCAATATGTCGGCCCTGATCGACGCGCTGCCCCGGCTTTCCAGACTGATCATCAAGGGCACCAACAACCTGAAGCTGGGCGTCAAAACCCTGCCCAATCTGCGTTCACTGGAAATCATCTCCGGCGGCCTGCCGCGTTCAGTGATTCAGGATGTCATCGCCTCCCATCTCCCCAACCTCGAAAAACTCGTGCTCTATGCGGGGGTTGAGGATTACGGCTTCGACGGGTCGATTGAAGATTTCAAGCCCCTGTTCTCCAGGGCAAAATTCCCGAAACTGACCTGGTTCGGCATCGTCAACGCCGAAGAACAGGATGCGCTTGTCGAACTGGCGCTGGCTTCCGATTTACTGCCGCAACTGGAAACCCTTGATCTTTCCTGCGGCGTATTGACCGACAAGGGTGGGCAATTGCTGCTCGACAACATAGACAAAATCAAACATCTGAAATTCATCAACATGCGCTACAACTATCTGGGCAAAGAAATGCGCGGGAAACTCGCCGGATTGCCGGTCAGGGTCGATGTTTCAGAAGCGAATGAATTCGAGGAATACGACGGCGAATTATACAGCAACCCAATGCTGACAGAATAAACCGCACGGATTCCCCCCCTGAATCGCCAGTCCAATGCGGGCTATCGTCGTCAGCAATCAAGCCTCATTGCGTAGCCGGTTTTTCATGGCGGCGGGAGAGGATTTGGGCATGGCGGTCGCTTTCGTGACTTACGACGCCCTGCTGGAAAACCCGGCGCGTTACGCTGACTGCCTCATCAAACTGGAACCGCCGGAGTTTGCCGAAAGCGATTTCGCCCGCGTTGAAACCTTGAACGCAGCTTACCGCGCAACCTTGCGTCACCTCGCGGATGATGCCATCTGTCAGCATCTTCGCTATCTGAATGCCCCGGACGCCATCCTGCGCGCGCTGGATAAAAAAGCCTGCAAGCATTGTCTGCAAGGTTTGCGCCTTACCCCGGTTCTGTCCGGGGAAATTCATGATTTTTCCGCCCTGCTGGCGGCAATGCGCGCGCAATCCAGGCAGGCGGTATTCATCAAACCCCGTTTCGGTTCCGGCGCGGGCGGCATCATCGCCTTGCGCCGCCATCCGCGCAACGGGCAATGTGTCGCTTATACGAGCCTGCGGCAAAAAGACGGGCGCTTTTTCAATACCCGGAAAATCTACCGCGTCAGCGCAACCAGCGAACTCGGCGCTTATGTCGACCGGGTGCTGCAAGGCGATGCCATTGTTGAAGAATGGATTGCCAAGGCAAGCGTCGAAAACGAGCCTTACGATTTGCGCGTGGTCTGTCAGTTCGACACGATACGGCATATCGTGGTGCGCGCCAGCGCGGGCGCCATCACCAACCTGCATCTCAACAACAAAACGCGCCCGCTGGCGGACATCGCACTGAACGCGGCGCAGCAAGCGGAAATCGCCGCACTCTGCCGCACCGCAAACACACGCCTCGGCCTCACCGCTTCCGGCGCGGACATCCTGATCGATCGCCAGGGACGCCCCTGGCTGATTGAAATCAACGGTCAGGGTGAGCACATTTATCAGGATATATTTGATCAAAACGCCATTTACCGGGAGCAGTTATCCCGCCATTTTCAGGGTTGCCCATGCACGCGAACACCATAGACGAACTCCCCGCCGGTGCGCCACAACGAGCGCCGACGCTCGACATGGGGTGCATTGTCGGGCAACAGGACATCCTGATGCTCTGCTTCGACACCCTGCGCCACGATGCAGCCCTCATCGAAGAAAGCGCGGGCGGCACGCCCACGCTGAACCTTTACGGATCATGGGAAAAACGCCATGCGCCCGGCAATTTCACCTATCCCTCGCATTTCGCCATCTTCGCCGGTTTTTTTCCTTCTCCCGTCGAACCGCACGCGCTCGCCGACCGGCAATGGCTGTTTTTTCCGCTGCGCGCAGGTAGCGGCAATATCGCGCCGCCCGGCAGTTTTCCGTTTCAGCGCGCTACCTTTGTCGAGGCGCTGGCCGATACGGGATACGCGACCTGGTGCGTCGGCGGCGTCAATTTTTTCAGCAAGAAAAATGAAATGGGTCGCGTTTTTCCAGGCTATTTTCAAAAAAGCTACTGGCAACCGGGTTTCGGCTGCACCAGCGAGGACAGCGCCGCCCGGCAGGTTGATTTCGTCCTGGAAAAACTGCAAACCCATCCGCGTGAAAAACGTCTGTTCCTGTACATCAATTTTTCCGCGATTCATTACCCGAACCACCACTATCTGCCCGGAAAAAAAGCGGACGATCTTGACACGCACCGGGCCGCCCTGCGTTATGTCGACCAGCAATTACCCCGCCTGTTCGCCGCTTTCCGGGAACGCGGCAATCCACTGGTAATCGCCTTTTCCGACCACGGCACCTGTTACGGCGAAGAAGGCTATCGCTACCATTGCATTTCGCATGAAAAGGTTCTTGTCGTGCCCTATAAACATTTCCGTCTGGACGCGGGCTGAATGCGTTCCGATATTGCCCTCTATTCGGATTACATGTACAGCTATCCGCACAAGACGGCCTACCGTTCATTTGTGCCGCCGCTGCCGCTCGCCCCGTTTTTCGACACGCTGGCGAACACGACCGGCAGCCTGTATTTTCATCTGCCGTTCTGCTCGATGAAATGCGGGTTCTGCAACCTGTTTTCCAGTACGCGCCATACCCCGACATTGCTGGCGACCTACCTCGCCGCCCTGCGCCGTCAGGCGACCGTATTAAGCCAATTGGCCGCGCAGGTCCGTTTTTCCAGCTTCGCCATCGGCGGCGGCACACCGTTGGTGTTGAACGAAGCGCAAATGGATGAACTGCTGGATGCCGCCGCCTGTTTTGGCGTAAGTCCGGAACGGGTGGAAACTTCCGTGGAGACTTCCCCCGACCATGCCCGACCGGAAGCCTTGCGGCATTTGCGGCAACGCGGCGTTACCCGGCTCAGCATCGGCATTCAGAGTTTTCGGGAGGATGAACTGCGGCGGCTGAAACGCGCGACGTGCGCCCGGACATGCCATGCGGCGCTGGACAATATCGTGCAGGCGGGGTTTCCAAAACTGAATATCGACCTGATTTACGGCATTGAAAACCAGACGCCGGATGATTTTCTGGCTTCACTGGAAGCGGCGCTCCGCTATCAGCCAAGCGAGCTGTTTTTATATCCGCTCTATGTGCGTCCTGGCACCCCCCTCAAAACACGCGCCGAAGACGCCGCCTGCCACACCCTGTATCGCGCCGCGCTCGATGTTTTGCGTCCCCTGGGATATCGGCAGACTTCCATGCGCCGTTTCGTTCAGAGCGTCCGCGACGACCCCGGCGCAGAAGGCGCTTCCTGCGGCGATGAGGTGATGCTTTCCTGCGGTTGTGGCGGGCGCAGTTATGTGGGCGATCTGCATTACGCCAGCCCCTACGCCACCGACCCGCGCAAAATCAGGGCTATTGTCGACGAGTACTGCGCCGCCCGTGATTTTTCCCACGCGCGGCACGGCTATGTATTGAACCAGGATGAGCGGCAACGGCGGTTCATCATCAAGAATCTGATGTTCTGGCGCGGCATTGATGGCGCTGAATTTCAGCGCCGTTTTCAGGCTGATATTGCGCAATACGATTTTTCCGGCCTGCTCGCGGAGGGGTTTATCGTCCGGCAGGAGGAGCGGCTCGTTCTAACCGAAAAAGGGCTGGCGGCTTCCGACCACATCGGACAATTGTTCATTTCGCCTGCCGTGCGCGCCAAAATGCGCGCCTATTCCGAAACGCCATGAAGGACATCCCGGCCGGAATCAAAAATCTCTACTACCGGGGCAGGCTGGATGCCTGTAATTACACCTGTAGCTATTGTCCGTTCGCCAAAAAAAAGATGGGCCGGCAAAAACTTCTGGCGGATCAACGGGCCTTCGAGCACTTTTTTGAACGGGTCAAAAATACGCCCGCCTGCGTAAAAATCCTGCTGATTCCCTACGGCGAGGTGCTGGCGCATTCGTTCTACCGCGATGGCATGATACGGCTGGCGCGTCTGCCCAATGTCGAGGGCATTGCGTGCCAGACCAATCTTTCTTTCGACGTGGAGAAGTTTTTAAAGGCAATCGCGGCGGCAAACGCCGGAGTTTGCGCCCAAACCGGCAAAATCAAACTCTGGGCGAGTTTTCATCCTGAAATACTGACGACCCGCAAGGAGGGGATACAGAAGTTTCTGGACGCGACGCATCGGCTCGCGCAAAACGGCGTCGAGCTTTCCGTCGGCGCGGTCGCCCTCGCAAAATATCGAACGCCCATCGCCGACCTGCGCCAGCGGCTCGATCCACGCCTCTATTTGTTCCTCAACATGCCACGCGGCGCGGCGCGAGGCGACAAAACGGAAGCGTTATCCCCGGAAGACCGCGCCTTCTTCCATGACATCGACCCGCTTTTTGCCTGTGACGAACGGCGCACGCCCGCCGACATCGCGCGCTGCAAGGGCGGCAGGGAGAGTCTGTTCATCGACGCCGATGGCCGGGATTACGCCTGTCCGAGAAGCGGGATTCCGCTGGAGGACGAAACCCCGCGCTGTCGTCGCAAAACCTGCGATTGCTACATCGCCTACAGCAACCTGCATCCCCGCGTACAGGCCATCATGGGCGATGGCGCACTCTGGCGCATCCCGCAAAAGCGCGCCATCGCCGCCCTGTTTTTCGACATCGACGGCACCCTGACCGATGCCGCAGGGAAGGTGCCTCCCGCTTACGCCCGCAGCCTCGCCATTCTGGCGCGGCAGATGCCACTGTTTCTGGCAACCGCTCTGCCGCTCGCATATGCCCGAATGCGTCTGGGTGCGTTATTCGACCTCTTTTCCGGCGGCGCGTTTGCCGCCGGGGCGCATGTATCCTGGCGGACAGCGCAACAAACCCACCACCATTTCATTCCCTGCCCCCTTCTGCCGGACACGTTGCCAATCGCCTGCCGGGTCAGTTCCTACGCCAACGGGCGCGGGGAAATTTTCAAATACGCGCTCACCACCGGAAGCGACGCCGACGCCTGCCGTTTGCAGCAATATCTGCATGCGCAATACACGATTTTTCGGGAAGGCAATCTGGTCACTCTGGTGCATCGGGAAGTGGACAAAGCCACCGGTGTGCGGCGGCTCTGCCAGAATATCCATATCGACCCAAAGGAAATCGCCGTCATCGGCGATTCTGAACACGATTTACCGATGTTTTCCCTCACCCCCTACGCCTGCGCTGTGCCAAACGCATCCGGGGCGCTGAAGGCAATCGCCTGGCTGATTCTGACGCCAGACAGATTGCCCGCGTTTTTTACGGGGCGTTGATGACGGGTCGTGAAATCACCCGGCACCATGCGCCTGGATGCGTCCCCCGCCCGCAGCAATGGCCGCGTGCAGGCGCGCCCTGGCCAGTTCAAGCAGTGCATCGCCATCAAGACCCCCATCTTCTGGACGGCTGGCAATGCCGACGCTGATGCTGATGAGAACAGGTTGGCCGTGAAAGGCGATGTGGGCGCTGGACAGACTCTTGGCAAGCCGTTGGGCAAAAGCGACGCACGCATTCAAGCCGCTGTTCATGGTGGCCACCGCGAAACAACCGGGTTGGTAGTGCCCGATCACGTCGCTGGCGCCAATTTTTGCCTGTACCAGATGCGCCAATCTCTCGATGATGGCACTCGCGGTATGCACCCCCAGACTACTGGCCACCGCCTTGTAACCATCGAGCGCGAACAGCATCACCGCAGCCTGCCCGCCAGGATGCGAGCACATGCGCCGCACGCCATCGGCGAACAGGGATACGGAAAGCAGTGCCGTACTGCGGGCACGGGTCGCTTTACTCCTGCGAACGGGCGCGCTCGCTGCGGACACAGGCGGCGCTTTGACTCCGGGCACTTCCGCCGCGACGCCGGCCTTTTTCGACGCATCCGTGAATGACAACTCGGCGGCAGGATCGTGCCGCTGGATGATCGCGAGTATCTCCGGCGCTCCCATGTCATTGAAAATAAAATCCGTCGCGCCCGCTTTTTTCGCTGCATCGGAAAGTGTTTCGATGCGACTTTGCGAGCCGATGAGATAAAACGGGATGTGTTTCAGACGTTCCAGACTATTATGACGTACGCGATCCAGCAGATCCATGCCATTCAGACGCCCCAGATCCGGCCCGGCGATTATGGCGACAATATCGTGATTCAACACCAGCGCATGCCATGCGGCATCGCCGTCCAACGCTTCCAGAATGGAATAACTTTCTCTCAGATAGCGCGTCAAGGCTGCGCGTATCACCTTGGAGTCATGTGCCAACAGAATACTTCCCATGCTTTTTCACCTATCCAGACGCGGATGACGCAACCATGTTATTTTACCCTCCCGAAGGCCAACAGGAAACAGGAGGCAAAATACAAAAGAATAAAAAGGGCCAATCTCCCGACTGTCCCTTTTTTCCTGGTGGGTGCTGACGGGTTCGAACCGCCGACATTCGCCTTGTAAGGGCGACGCTCTACCAACTGAGCTAAGCACCCGGCGCAAAAGCGCGAATTTACTTCTTCTTGTTGACTGCTTCCTTCAGCGCTTTACCGGGCGTGAATTTGGGCACTCTGGCAGCCTTGATCTTGATGGCCTTGCCGGTTTGCGGGTTGCGACCCGTGCGTGCGGCACGATCGCCTACCCAGAAGGAACCAAAGCCAATCAAGGCCAGGCGATCACCTTTTTTCAGAAGGCTGGTGATGACTTTCACTGTTGCATCCAGTGTACGACCTGCAGCAGCCTTGGAAATTTCAGCTTCCGCAGCAATTGCGTCAACCAATTCGGATTTATTCACTTACATCCCCCTTTTTACGAAAGAAAAACGGAAAATACAGCCTAAACTCCAATGTCATTTTCTGGCTCGCAGAAGCATGCGATCTCAAAATGACGGCCAACAAGCTAGCCGACGGGAATCCTACCGCAAGCCGTTATAAACGCATAGCCTCTTCAACAAATTTCTTCGCATTTTGCGTTAATGCGTAACAACCCCGACAACATCTTGCGTTGCATGAGTGCTTTCCGGCAGCGGCGCGGGAGGATCCAGCGCTTCCGACAGGGCTTGCGGATGCCGTTCCAGCGCGCGCTCCAATACCTCGTCGATCCATTGCATCGGCACAATTTCGATTTTGTTTTTGATGTTGTCGGGCATTTCGACCAGATCTTTCACATTTTCATGCGGAATCAAAGCGGTTTTCAGCCCCCCGCGCACGGCGGCGAGCAGTTTTTCCTTCAACCCGCCAATCGCCAGCACTTCGCCGCGCAGGGTGATTTCACCCGTCATGCAGACATCGCAACGCACGGGAATGCCGGTGAGGGCGGAGACCAGCGCAGTGGTCATGGCGACGCCGGCAGACGGGCCGTCCTTGGGCGTCGCGCCTTCAGGGACGTGGATGTGGATATCCTGCTTGTCGAAGATGTCGGCCTTGATGCCAAGCCTCCCGGCGCGGGCGCGCACGACGGAACGGGCGGCTTCCACAGATTCTTTCATCACGTCGCCCAATGACCCGGTACGCAGGATATTGCCCTTGCCAGGCATGACGGCGCATTCGATGGTCAGCAGTTCGCCGCCCACTTCCGTCCACGCCAGCCCCGTGACCTGTCCGACCTGATTTTCCTTTTCGGCCAGGCCGAAGTTGTAGCGGCGCACGCCCAGGAATTTTTCCAGGTTTCTGGGATTGACGATCACCTTGCTGCTGCGTTTCTTGATCAGCAGGGTCTTGACGACCTTGCGGCAGATTTTGGAAATTTCCCGATCCAGACCACGTACCCCGGCCTCGCGGGTGTAGTAGCGCACGATATTGAGCACGGCGCTATCCGTGACCGTCAGTTCGGTTTTCTTGACGCCGTTATTCTTCATCTGCTTGGGCAGCAGATAACGCATGGCGATATTGACTTTTTCATCTTCGGTATAACCGGAAAGACGGATGACTTCCATACGATCAAGCAAGGCCGCCGGCAGGTTCAGGGTATTGGCGGTGGCCACGAACATCACGTCGGAAAGGTCGAAATCGACCTCCACATAGTGATCCTGAAAAGTGTGGTTCTGTTCCGGGTCGAGCACTTCCAGCAGCGCGGAAGCCGGGTCGCCGCGAAAATCCTGCCCCAGCTTGTCTACTTCGTCGAGCAAAAACAAGGGATTACGCACGGTGGATTTACTCAGGCTTTGCAGAATCTTGCCCGGCATGGAGCCGATATAGGTGCGCCGGTGGCCGCGAATTTCGGCTTCGTCGCGCACGCCGCCCAGTGACATGCGCACGAATTTACGGTTGGTGGCCCTGGCGATGGACTGCCCGAGCGAGGTCTTGCCCACGCCCGGCGGACCGACGAGACAGAGAATCGGGGCTTTCAGCTTGTCGACGCGCTGTTGTACGGCAAGGTATTCGATGATGCGTTCCTTGACCTTGTCCAGTCCGTAGTGGTCGGCATCGAGTATTTTTTCCGCCGCGCGCAGGTCTTTGCTGGTACGGGTCTTTTTGCGCCAGGGCAGACTCGCCAGGGTTTCGATGTAGTTCCTGACCACGGTGGCTTCGGCGGACATGGGCGACATCAGGCGCAGTTTCTTCAATTCACTCAGCGCCTTGACCAGCCCTTCCTTGCTCATGCCGGCCCCCTGGATTTTTTTCTCCAGTTCTTCAAGGTCAGCGCCATCCTCGCCCTCACCCAGTTCTTTCTGGATGGCCTTGACCTGTTCGTTCAGGTAATACTCGCGCTGGCTCTTTTCCATCTGACGTTTGACCCGCCCGCGAACGCGCTTCTCGATTTGCAGGATGTCGATTTCGGATTCCAGTTGCGAAAGCAGGCGCTCTATCCGCGCGCGCACTTCGGTAAGCTCCAGAATCGCCTGCTTTTGTTCGAGTTTCAGCGGCAGATGAGCGGCGATGGTGTCGGCCAGCCGTCCGGCTTCCTCGATACCGGCAATGGAAGTGATGATTTCCGGCGGAATTTTCTTGTTCAGTTTTACATATTGGTCAAACTGGGTCACGGCGGTGCGACGCATGGCTTCCAGTTCGTAATCGCCATCGCCCTGCTCGCCAAGCGAACTCGCGTGGGCGATGAAGCAGCTTTCTCCGGCTTCCACGACATCAATCTTCACCCGCTGACGCCCTTCGACCAGCACTTTTACCGTACCGTCGGGCAGTTTCAGCATTTGCAGCACACTGGCGAGGCAACCGATTTCATAGAGATCCTCGACGCCAGGCTCGTCCTTGGTGGCCGATTTCTGCGCCGCCAGCACGATGGCGTGATCTCCAAGCATCGCCAGTTCCAGCGCCTTGATGGATTTGGGACGCCCCACAAAGAGCGGGATCACCATATGCGGGAATACCACCACATCGCGCAACGGCAACAGGGGCAGGGAAAACGCCTGCTCGACGAGGAAATCTGGGTTATTGGACATGAGATTGCTTTAAAAATGAAATCTGTCAGGAAATGGCGCGCTGACGCACGGCAATTTTTTGAAGTTTTTATCTGGGGACAAATGGCTGGAATTCAAGGGCGCGTCACAACATTCTAGCCTCCGGAAACCTTCGGTTGGTCGGCATAAATCAGCAGAGGTTTGGCGTCGCCGTTCACCATATTCTCGTCGACGGCCACCTTGGTGACATTCTCCATGCCCGGCAGTTCGTACATGGTATCCAGCAACACCTGTTCCAGAATGGAACGCAGACCGCGTGCGCCGGTCTTGCGTTCCAGCGCTTTTCTGGCGATGGCGACAAGCGCGGCGGGGCGCACTTCGAGTTCCACCTCTTCCAGGGCAAAGAGTTTTTGGTATTGCTTGATGAGCGCATTTTTCGGCTCGGTCAGAATCTCCACCAGCGCCGCTTCTTCCAGTTCCTGCAAGGTGGCTACGACCGGCAAACGGCCAATCAGTTCGGGAATCAGGCCAAATTTGATCAGGTCTTCCGGTTCTACATCGCGCAGCACCTCGCCCGTACGTTTGCCTTCATCCTTGCTTTTCACCGTCGCGCCGAACCCGATACCGCCTTTTTCGGAACGGGCCTGGATGATTTTTTCCAGACCATCGAACGCCCCCCCGCAAATGAACAGGATGTTGGTGGTATCGACCTGCGCGAAATCCTGATTGGGATGTTTGCGCCCCCCTTGCGGCGGAACGGAAGCGATGGTGCCTTCGATCAATTTAAGCAGCGCCTGCTGCACCCCCTCACCCGACACGTCGCGGGTGATGGATGGATTTTCGGAACGGCGCGAAATCTTGTCGATTTCATCAATGTAAACAATGCCTTGTTGCGCCTGTTCAACGTTGTAATCACATTTTTGCAGGAGCTTCTGAATGATGTTTTCCACATCCTCGCCGACATAACCGGCTTCGGTCAGGGTCGTGGCGTCGGCCATGACGAAAGGTACATTCAACATGCGCGCCAGGGTCTGCGCCAACAGGGTTTTGCCGGAACCCGTCGGCCCGACAAGCAGGATATTGCTTTTCGCCAGTTCAACGTCGTCGCTCCTGCTTTTGTAGCGCAGGCGCTTGTAATGGTTGTACACCGCCACGGCGAGGATGCGCTTGGCCTGCTGCTGTCCAATCACGTAATCATTCAGGCGTTCGGCAATCTCGCGCGGCGTCGGCAGGTCGTCCATGTCGCCCTTGTTCAGCCGGTCTGTGGGCAATTCGTCGCGGATGATGTCATTGCAAAGCTCAATGCATTCGTCGCAGATAAATACGGAAGGTCCGGCAATCAGTTTTTTCACTTCATGCTGGCTCTTGCTGCAAAATGAGCAGTAAAGCAGTTTTTCACTGCCGCCTGTTTTATCCTTGTCTGTCATGTTGGCTGTCTCCGACGAGGGTTTTTAATCTGGAACGTAAATATCAGTCAGGCCGCCTCGCGGCGCGCCAGCACCTTGTCGATCAGGCCGTAATCGGCGGCTTCCTGGGCGGCAAGGAAGTTATCCCGGTCGGTATCCTTCTCGATGCGTTCAATGGGCTGGCCGGTGTGTTCGGACATCAGGCGGTTCAGCTTTTCACGGATGGAAAGAATTTCCCTGGCGTGAATGGCGATGTCGGACGCCTGCCCCTGAAAACCCCCCAGAGGCTGATGAATCATCACGCGCGCATTGGGCAGGGCAAAACGCTTGCCCTTAGCGCCGGCGCAGAGCAAAAACGCGCCCATTGACGCCGCCTGCCCCATGCACAGGGTGGAAACATCCGGCTTGATGAACTGCATGGTATCGTAAATCGACATCCCCGCCGTCACCGCACCCCCCGGAGAATTGATGTACAGGGAAATATCCTTGTCGGGATTTTCCGCCTCCAGAAACAACAACTGGGCCACCACCAGATTGGCCGTGTCATCCGTCACCGGGCCAACCAGAAAAATCACGCGCTCTTTCAACAGGCGGGAATAAATATCGTAAGCGCGTTCGCCGCGACCGCTCTGCTCCACCACCATCGGCACCAGACCCAGCGCCTGGGGATTCATCAGGCCATGTTCCATCGACTCTCCTTTTTTCAGTAAGGGCGTGTCCGGCATCGCATACACCGGATGCGCCATTGTTTCTTTTACAGCAACATCTACAAAAATCAGGAAGCGGCCTGCACCCCCATCAGGTCTTCAAAAGCAACCGCCTTGTCCGTCACCTGGGCGCGCGCCAACACCCAGTCCACCACGTTGTTTTCCGTCGCCACGTTCTCGACATTGGCGAGATTGACGGGATTGGCGTAATACCACTTCACCACCTCCGCCGGGTCTTCGTAGGTTTCGGAAGCTTCTTCCACCAATGCCCTGACCTGTTCCGGCCTGGCCTGCAATTGTTCGACCCTGACCACTTCAGCAAAAATCAGGCCAAGCGTCACGCGGCGTTTGGCGCGTTCGGCAAACCATTCCGGCTGGATGGGAATGTTCTGCGCCTTCATGCCGCGTGATTCGAGATTCTGCCGCGCTTCCTGAATCTGGCGTTGCACTTCCGCCTCCACCTCCGCATTCGGAACGGGAATAGGATTGGCGGCCAGCAGCGCATCCAGAACCTGATCTTTCACCCTGGCCTCGATGCGCTTTTTCACTTCGCGCTTCAGATTATCCTTGATTTCGGCGCGCATCTTGTCCACGTCGCCATCCTCGACACCCATGCTGCGGGCAAATTCCGCGTCAACTTCCGGCAAGGTCGGGGCCATCACCTGCTTCACCGTGACTTCAAATTCCACGGCCTGCCCAGCCATATCCTTGGAGAAATAATCTTCCGGGAAAGTCAGGTTGAAGGCCTTTGATTCACCAGCCCTCAACCCTTCCACGGCGGCCTCGAAATCCGACAGCATCATTTTCCTGCCCAGCACGAAGGGATAATCGTTGGCCTGACCGCCCTGAAAAGGCTCGCCGTTCTTCTTGCCCAGAAAGTCGATGACCACCCGGTCTGCATTCGCCGCGCCGCGTTCAACCACGTCATAGCGCACCCGTTGCTGGCGCAGGATGGCGATGGCCTTGTCGACTTCAGCATCGGTAACTTCCAGCACGGGACGCTCAATCCGGGCGGCGGAAAGATCGCCGGGCGTGAATTCGGGATACACCTCGAACACGGCGGAAAATTCCAGGGCCGTTTCGCTGTTTTCCGTTTCCACCTTGGGTTCGATGCGCGGATAACCCGCCACCTTCAACTTCTGTCCGGTCACGGCTTCGCTGAATGCCGAATTCAACGCCTCGTTCAGCGCCTCGCCATAAGCATCCGCGCCATGCTGCTGGCGAACGATGGAAAACGGCACCTTGCCGGGCAGGAAACCCGGCATTTTCACATTGCGGCTTATGCGCTTGAGACGTTCGTCCGTCGCGCTCCTGAGCGCAGCGACCGCCACGGAAAGATTCAGGCGACGCTCCAGCGGGTTGGTGTTCGGGGCTGTGTTTTCCATGAAAAATCCTCAAAATACAACGCTGCGCCGGAACACAAATCCGGCGGCGCTCAATCAAAAAATCTACAAAATCGCAATGGGTCTTGAATAGTCGTTTATAAACAATGCCTTACACACGCAGACAACGCCACAGACCGAAAAAACGCACCATCAGGTGCACGAGGCGGGCATTGTAGACCAGTTTTACCGTTTTGCCTCATGGAAGCGCGTCAGAAATTGACTCAGGCCACAAAATGACAAAAGTATCATCGACCCACTCACCGCCGGGCAACGCCCGCGCCTGTCGGCAGGCCGGATCTCCCGCGTCAACAGCGGCAAACCCTGTGTTCATCAGGGCTTGCCGTGCATCATCCGTACACATTCAAAGGAAAAAATGGGGCGACATACCGGGTTCGAACCGGTGACACCTGGAATCACAATCCAGTACTCTACCAACTGAGCTAATGCCGCCATTGTGGTTTGGCGCGCCCGGCGAGAATCGAACTCACAACCTACGGCTTAGAAGGCCGTTGCTCTATCCAGTTGAGCTACGGGCGCGTGTGTCGCCTCGCCGGGGGTGCTGCCTGCGCAGCGTTTCTGGTCGGGGTGGTGGGATTCGAACTCACGACCCTCTGCTCCCAAAGCAGATGCGCTACCAGACTGCGCTACACCCCGAAGGAACGCGCATTCTATAGACCTGCCGCAGCCCCGTCAAGGTGAGAATCAAATTGTTTGTGTATTCTTGGACAGCTTTGTTTTTTATACGTTTTTTCTTGTTTTCTTGCAAAGTATCATCGTTTCTGATATTAAGTGCGCTTTTCGTCAATCAGGGAACAGCGATTTCAACATGGAAGAAGATCTGCTTCAGAAACACTTTGCCCCCTATTCTCCCAAGCCCGGCGAAAAATATATGAGCGCCGGGCAGCTCAAACATTTCCGCAATATTCTTGAAAATATCAAAAAAGGTCTGGGTGAGGACATCGAGCGCACGGTGCACACCATGCAGGACGAGGCGACTGTCTTTGCTGATCCGAATGACCGCGCCAGCCAGGAAACCGACATCGCCATTGAACTCCGTAATCGGGATCGGGAACGTAAACTCATCAAGAAGATTGATGAGACGCTGGCGCTCATCGACTCGGGCGACTACGGCTATTGTGA
>JAISRR010000160.1 GCA_031273565.1 Zoogloeaceae bacterium
ACGTTCGTCTGATAACTGGCTTCGCCTTCGGTATCGGCTCTGGCGTTGCCGCGCGCGTCTTTTTCAACGCCGAAGGCGTCGAGCAGGCTGGCGACGGGGTGCAAAAAACCCATTGCCAGAAAAGCCGCGTCGCAGGGCAGCTCGAATTCGGAACCGGCAATTTCGTTCATCCTGCCATCTTTCCATTCGACCCGCACCGCCTTGACGGCCTTGACCCTGCCCTGCCCGTCGTCGATAAAAGCCCTGGTCGCCACGGAAAACTCGCGTTTGGTATCGCCTTCCCTGTGCGAGGACGAGGTTCTGAGTTTCAACGGCCAGTCAGGCCAGGTGAGCGCCTTGTTTTCTTCTTTCGGCGGCATGGGCATGAGTTCAAACTGGGTCACGGAGGCCGCGCCCTGACGATAGCTGACGCCCACGCAGTCGGAACCGGTATCGCCGCCGCCAATGACGATGACGTGCTTGCCCTTGACATTGACCGGGTTCGTAATGCCTTGCTGGACTTCCTTGTTTTGCGGAATCAGGAATTCCAGCGCGGCGTAGACGCCGTTCAATTCACGCCCCGGCACGGGCAGGTCGCGCGGAACTTCCGATCCGGCGGCGAGAATCACCGCGTCGAATTCCTTTTGCAACTGCGCTGCGGCGACAATTTCTCCGGCATCGTTGTTGATGCCCGTCGGCAATTGTCCATCGCCAACCATCACGCGGGTTTTGAAGGTCACGCCTTCAGCTTCCATTTGCGCGACACGCCGGTCAATCACCGATTTGTCCAGTTTGAAATCGGGAATGCCAAAACCGAGCAACCCTCCGACGCGGCTGCTTTTTTCAAAGACGGTAACGGCGTGTCCGACCCTGGCCAGTTGTTGCGCCGCCGCCAGACCCGCAGGGCCGGAACCCACGACGGCCACTTTTCTGCCCGTCTTTGCCGCCGCGATTTGCGGCTTGATCCAGCCTTCGTCCCAGGCCTTGTCGATGATGGCGTGTTCGATGGATTTAATGCCCACCGGGTCGGCATTGATGCCGAGCGTGCAGGCCGCCTCGCAAGGCGCGGGACAGATGCGTCCCGTAAAATCGGGAAAGTTGTTGGTGGAATGCAACACTTCCAGCGCCCTTTGCAGGTCGCCCTTGTAAACAAGGTCATTCCAGTCGGGAATGATGTTGTTCACCGGACAGGCGTTGTTGCAGAAGGGAATGCCGCAATCCATGCAGCGCGCGCCCTGCGTCGCCGCCGCCTCGTCACTCAGGACATGGACAAATTCCCGGTAGTGTTGCAGACGCGCTTCCACCGGTTCGTATTGTTCTTCCTGACGCTCAAATTCCATGAATCCCGTCGGCTTGCCCATGTTATGCGGCCTCCTTCTGCTTGGCCGCCGCCAGTTCGGTCAGGGCGCGGCGATATTCATTGGGGAAAATTTTGACGAATCGGGCGCGGAATTTCGGCCAATCGGCCAGAATGGCCCTGGCGCGTTCGCTGCCGGTCGTCGCGGCGTGCGTCTCAATCAGCGCACGCAACTGGGTTTCGTCGGTCTCGTCACGGTGGAAGGGGCCAGGCTGCTCGTCGGCAGGCAACACTTTTTCCAGCACGACCTGGGTGAGATTGCAACGCTCCCCGAAGGTGTTGTCTTCATCGAGCACATAGGCGATGCCGCCCGACATGCCCGCCGCGAAATTGCGACCGGTCATGCCCAGCACCACCACGGTGCCGCCGGTCATGTATTCGCAGCCGTGGTCACCCACGCCTTCAACCACCGCCGACGCGCCGGAATTGCGCACGCAAAAGCGTTCGCCGCCGACGCCGGAAAAGAAGGCTTCCCCGCTGGTCGCGCCGTACATGACGGTGTTGCCAATGATGATGTTGCCCGCAGCCTCGCCCCGGAAATCCGCGTGCGGACGCACGATGATGCGGCCCCCGGATAGCCCCTTGCCCACATAGTCGTTGCCTTCACCGAGCAGTTCCAGCGTCACGCCTTTCACCAGAAAGGCGCCGAAACTCTGCCCGGCCGTGCCCGTCAGACGGATGTGAACGCGCTTGTCCGGCAAACCCGCCGCGCCGTAGCGCCTGGCGATTTCGCCGGAAAGCATGGCCCCGACCGTGCGGTTGATGTTTTTCACCGGCAGTTCGATGAGAACTTGTTCACCCTTTTCCAGAGCCGGTCTGGCTTTTTCGATCAGGTGCAGGTCAAGCGCCTTGCCAAGGTTGTGATCCTGACCTTCCGTATGCAGACGACCGGTTTCCGGCCCGACTTCCGGTTGTTGGAAAATGCGCGAAAAATCCAGCCCCTGCGCCTTCCAGTGCTGAAGGCCAGCGCGTTTTTCCAGCAGGTCGGAACGACCAATCAGGTCATCAAACCTGCGAATACCCAGTTCCGCCATCAATTCGCGGGCTTCTTCGGCGACGAAGAAAAAATAATTCACCACATGTTCGGGCTGACCGGAGAAGCGTTTTCTCAACACCGGATCTTGCGTCGCCACACCCACCGGGCAGGTGTTCAGGTGGCACTTGCGCATCATGACGCAACCCTCCACCACCAGCGGAGCGGTGGCGAAGCCGAATTCGTCCGCGCCGAGCAGCGCGCCGATCACCACGTCGCGGCCTGTTTTCATCTGGCCGTCTACCTGCACCCGCACGCGGGAACGCAGTTGATTCAGCACCAGCGTCTGTTGCGTTTCCGCCAGCCCCAGTTCCCACGCGCTGCCCGCGTGTTTGATGGAAGCCTGCGGCGACGCGCCGGTGCCGCCATCGTGACCGGAAATCACCAGATGGTCGGCCTTGGCCTTGGTCACGCCCGCCGCAACAGTGCCCACCCCCACTTCGGCGACCAGTTTTACGGAGATGCTGGCGACCGGATTGACGTTTTTCAGGTCGTGGATGAGCTGCGCCAGGTCTTCAATGGAATAAATATCGTGGTGCGGCGGCGGCGAAATCAGGCCGACGCCAGGCACAGAATGCCGCAAAAAGCCGATGTATTCAGAAACTTTATGTCCCGGCAATTGTCCGCCTTCGCCGGGTTTTGCGCCCTGCGCCATCTTGATTTGTATCTGGTCGGCATTGACCAGATATTCGGCGGTGACGCCAAAGCGCCCGGAGGCCACCTGTTTGATGGCGGAACGCAGGGAATCGCCTTCCTTGAACACGTAATCGCGTTCGATGCGGGAGGCGCCGATGACTTCGGAGAGTTTTTGTCCGGCCTTCAGGGGGGTAAAACGCCGCGCGTCTTCGCCGCCTTCGCCGGTATTGGATTTGCCGCCGATGCGATTCATGGCGATGGAAAGCGTAGTGTGCGCTTCCGTGGAGATGGAGCCTAAAGACATCGCGCCGGTGGTGAAACGCTTGACGATTTCGCTGGCCGGTTCCACTTCCTCAAGTGGCACGGGCGCGCCCGCAGGTTTGATTTCGAAGAGGCCGCGCAGGGTCAGTTGGCGTTTGGTCTGGTCGTTGATCAGACGGGCGTATTCCTTGTAGGTTTCGTAACGACCGGAACGGGTGGAATGTTGCAGCTTGGCGATGGATTCCGGCGTCCACATGTGCGCTTCACCGCGCGCGCGGAAGGCGTACTCGCCGCCCGCGTCCAGCATGCCCGCCAGCACGGGGTCGCTGGAAAACGCCGCCTTGTGCAGGCGCAGGGCTTCTTCGGCCACTTCGAAGACTCCGATGCCTTCGATTTTGCTGGGCGTGCCGGTGAAATATTTGTCGACGAAGGCTTGTTGCAAACCCAGCGCCTCGAAAATCTGCGCGCCGGTGTACGACATGTAGGTGGAAATGCCCATTTTCGACATCACCTTGCGCAAGCCCTTGCCGATGGCCTTGACGAAGTTGTAGACATTTTTTTCCGCCTTTTCGGCGTCGCCCTTCGCCATGGCGCGCAAGGTCGCCAGCGCGAGGTAGGGATGCACGGCTTGCGCGCCGTAGCCGCCCAGAAGCGCGAAATGGTGCGTTTCGCGCGCCGAGCCGGTTTCCACGACGAGGCCGGTGGAGGTGCGCAAGCCCTCCGTCACCAGATGCTGATGAATGGCGGAAGTCGCCAGAAGCGCGGGAATTGCCAGATGATCCCTGTCCATCCGGCGGTCGGAAACGATCAGGATGTTTACGCCCTGCTTCACGGCGTCTTCGGCTTCGGCGGCCAGCGAGGCCAGACGCGCCTCAATGCCTTCCCTGCCCCAGGCGACGGGATAGCAGATGTCCAGTTCGCAGGATTTAAACTTGTTGCTGGTGTATTTGCCGATGTAACGGATTTTTTCCATATCGCCTTCCAGCAATACGGGTTGCGATACTTCCAGGCGAATCGGCGGATTGAGGTCGATGGTATTGAGCAGGTTGGGCTTTGGGCCAACAAATGACACCAGCGACATCACCAGTTCTTCCCGGATCGGGTCGATGGGCGGATTCGTCACCTGCGCGAACAGTTGCTTGAAATAACCGTACAGCACCTTGGGACGACTGGAGAGAATCGGCAGGGCGCTGTCGTTGCCCATCGAACCCGTCGGCTCGTCACCGCTCGCCGCCATCGGCGCAAGAATGAATTTCACGTCTTCCTGCGTATAGCCAAACGCCTGCTGCCGGTCGAGGAGCAAGGCTTCGCTCGTCTCGATGCCTTCTTCTGCGGCGGGAATTTCATCCAGCCGGATGCGGATTTTCTCGATCCATTCGCGGTAGGGGCGCGCGTTGGAAAGTGAATCCTTCAATTCCTTGTCGTCAATGACGCGGCCCTGTTCCATGTCGATCAGGAACATCTTGCCCGGCTGCAAGCGCCACTTCCTGACGATTTTGCTTTCGGGAATGGGCAGTACGCCGGATTCGGAGGCCATCACCACCAAATCATCGTCCGTCACCAGATAACGGGCGGGGCGCAGGCCATTGCGGTCGAGCGTCGCGCCAATCTGGCGACCGTCCGTGAACGCCACTGCGGCGGGGCCATCCCAGGGTTCCATCATCGCCGCGTGGTATTCGTAAAAGGCGCGACGATTTTCATCCATGCCAGCGTGCTTTTCCCAGGCTTCGGGAATCAGCATCATCATTGCGTGGGTGAGTGAATAACCGCTCATCACCAGCAGTTCCAGCGCGTTGTCGAAAGCGGCGGAGTCGGACTGACCCGGATAATGCAAGGGCCAGATTTTCTTCAGGTCATCCCCCAGCAGCGGCGAAATGGTCGCCTGCGAACGCGCCGTGAACCAATTGACATTACCGCGCACCGTGTTGATTTCACCATTGTGGGCAATCATGCGGAAAGGATGCGAGAGATCCCAGGTCGGGAAGGTATTGGTGGAAAACCGTTGGTGCACCAGCGCCAGCGCGGAAATAACGCGCTCATCCTGCAAATCCTTGTAATACAGCCCGACCTGTCCGGCCAGCAACATGCCTTTGTAATTGACCGTGCGGGCGGAAAAAGAAGGGACGTAAAACTTGCCGCCGTGCTTCAACTTCAAGGCCTTGATGGCGTTGGCGCTGCGCCGGCGAATGATGTACAGTTTTCTTTCCAGCGCGTCGGTGGTCAGCACGTCCGCGCCACGGCCCACAAACACCTGCCGGATCACCGGCTCGGTCGCCTGCACAACGGGCGAGCGGATCGCGTCATGGTCGACCGGCGTGTCGCGCCAGCCCAGAATGACCTGGCCTTCGGCCTTGGCGTTGCGCTCGATTTCAGCCTCGCAGGCCTGACGGGAAGCGGCTTCACGCGGCAGAAACAGCATCCCCACGCCGTATTCACCGGCGGGCGGCAGGGTCACGCCCTGTTTGGCCATTTCTTCGCGGTAGAGTCGGTCAGGAATCTGGATCAGGATGCCCGCGCCATCGCCCATTTGCGGATCAGCCCCGACCGCGCCCCGGTGATCCAGATTTTTCAGAATCAAGAGACCCTGTTCGATGATGTGGTGACTCTTCTGCCCTTTCATATGGGCCACAAACCCCACGCCGCAAGCGTCGTGTTCGTTCGCCGGATCGTACAGCCCCTGCTGTTCAGGTACGCCTGCCATCACTCTTGATTCCTTGTTCATTTTGGGTAAGCTCGCGCCATGCGGTCAATGCCCGGATTAACACCGGAGCCGGAAAAACCCCGGCTCCGCAAATTCAGGGAAAGCGTGCGAATATACCGCTAAACCTCTATCGCTTTCAAGACTATATTGCAGCGCACAAATATGGATATTCAGGCGCAGGAGGCATCAATCGCCGCCAGCAGTTCCGCGTCCGACGCCCGGTCGCTCACTGCGGCCCTGCCGATGGCTTCCAACACCACCAGCCGCAAACGACCATCCTGCACCTTTTTGTCGTGGCGCATCAGTTCCAGATAACGCGCTCCATTCGCCTCTGCCAGCATCGGCCCGCGCACCGGCAATCCCGCCGCCTGCAATATCGCTTCCACGCGCTGCGCCTCGGCTTCCGTCAGATGCCCCAGCAGGACGGAAAGCCGCGCCGCCATCACGGTGCCCGCCGCCACCGCCTCACCGTGCAGCCAGACGCCATAGCCCAGCCCGGTTTCGATCGCGTGCCCGAAGGTGTGCCCCAGATTCAGCAGCGCGCGTTCGCCCGTTTCCCGCTCATCGGCGGCCACCACTGCCGCCTTGTGCTGGCAGGAGCGATATATCGCCTCTTCCAGCAACGCCTCGTCGCGCGCCATCAACCCTGTCATGCTGGCTTCCAACCAGGACAGGAAGCCGGCATCCCGAATCAGGCCATATTTGATGGTTTCGGCCAGCCCGGCGGAAAGCTCTCGATCCGGCAGGGTCGCCAGCGCGCCAATGTCGGCGAGCACCAGACGAGGCTGGTGAAAAGCGCCGATCATGTTCTTGCCCAGCGGATGATTAATCGCTGTCTTGCCGCCCACGGACGAATCCACCTGGGCGAGCAAGGTGGTGGGAATCTGGATAAAAGCAATGCCGCGCTGAAAACAGGCGGCAGCAAAGCCGCCCATGTCGCCGATCACGCCGCCGCCCAGCGCAATCAGGGTACTGTTGCGTTCACAGTGGTGGGTCAGCAAGGCGTCGAAAATCCGGTTCAGGGTTTGCCAGTTTTTGTATCGCTCGCCATCGGGCAACACGATTTCCAGCGGTTGTATGCCCAGGTCCGCAAGGCTGGCGCGCAACGCGCGCAGATACAAAGGGGCCACGGTTTCATTCGTCACCACCGCGACGGATTGATGGGCAAGGTGCGGCGCCAGCAGATCAGCGGCGGACAAAACGCCGCGTCCGATATGAATCGCATAGCCGCGCCCGGCAAGGGCTACATCGACAGTACGCATGTTTTGGCAAATTCTTTCAACAACAATTGGCAGAGCGCGGAAGGCGGAAAATTGCCCCCCTCCGCCACGAAATGCGCGCTCTCCCGGTACAGGGGATTGCGCGCCGCGTACAGCGCTTCCAGCCGGGCGAGCGGATCTTCCACCTGCAACAGGGGCCGGTTACGGTCATGGCGTGTGCGCTCCCACAACAGGGATGGCGGCACGTTCAGGTACACGACCCAGCCATTTTCGCGCAGCAGGCGCCGATTTTCCGCGTCCAGCACCGCGCCGCCGCCAGTCGCCAGAACAACGGGCGTATCCTGCCGCGTCAACTCCGCAATGACCTGCGCCTCCCGGCGACGAAACCCGGCTTCGCCCTCGATTTCAAAAATGGTCGGCACACGCACCCCGGTGCGCGCTTCGATCTCGTGGTCGGAATCCAGAAAAGGCCGCTCCAGACGTTTGGCGAGTTGGCGTCCGACCGTCGTCTTGCCCGACCCCATGAGGCCGACCAGAAAAATATGGGTGTCTTCTTTCACGCCCGTCATTCTATGCGAAGCCCGGTTTTTTCAGGGCATAAAAAAGGCCGGAAACCCGGCCTTTTTTTGTGCGGGAAACGTGCTCAGTTTCCTACCGAGAGATTTTCATTGACGATTCTGGGCGTGATGAACACCAGCAGTTCCGACTTTTCCGTGAGGCGCGAATTCGAACGGAAAGCATACCCCAGAATAGGGATGTCACCCAGCAGGGGCACTTTGTCCGTGTCATTACGCGTCGTCAGTTCGTAGATACCACCGATCACGACCGTGCCGCCATTTTCCACCAACACGCTGGTCTGTACTTTTTTGGTGTTGATGGCCACACCGCCCGCCAGGGTTTCACCGCGCGAATCCTTGTTGATTTCGAGCTTCATGGAAACCTTGCCATCCGGCGTAATGTGCGGCGTCACTTTCAGGGAAAGTACGGCCTTCTTGAAAGACACGCTGGTGGACCCCGAACTGGAGGCTTCCTGATAGGGAATTTCCACCCCCTGTTCAATCAGGGCTTCACCCTGATCCGAGGTCATGATGCGCGGGCTGGAGACCACGCGCCCTTTGAGATCCGCTTCCAGCGCAGAGATTTCCAGGTTCAGCATACGTGTTCCTTGCCGATTGCTGAGCAAGAAAGAGAACAAGGACGGCTCTACACCGCCGTATGAACCAGCGGGGAAATTGACCTGATTAAATGCTGGAAATTCAGCTTGGCCTTCAACACCACCCGCCGGATTTGTAGCAATGCTATTAGTGCCATTGTACATTCTCAGCGTCTGGTTATTATCACCGCCAACACCCAACCATGAACCGCCATTGGTATAACTCTTGCCATGCAGCAGCCCCAACCGCACCCCCAGATTTTTCGCAAACTGGTCCGTCGCTTCCACGATGCGCGCCTCAATCAAGACCTGGCGCAACGGAATATCAACCGTCGCCACGATACGACGCAGTTCTTCCAGACGGGTCGGCGTATCCTGAATGAAAATCATGTTGGTGCGCGGATCGATCACGGCGCTGCCCCGCTTGGAGAGCAGACTGCGATCCTTGTCGGTGAGAATCTCCTTGAAAGCCTTGGCTTCATGGTAATTCAACTGGAATGTTTCCGTCACCAGAGGCTCCAGCTCCTCCAGTTGCAAAACGGATTCATACTGGAGCTTTTCACGCGTCGCGATTTCATCGCGCGGCGCGATCAGCAAGACGTTGCCATTCTTGCGCATATCCAGCCCTTTTTGCTGGAAAATGATGTCAATCACCTGATCGGCCGGCACATCTTTCAACACCAGCGTGGTCGTACCCGCCACGGTTTCACTGATGACGGCGTTCAAGCCCAGTTCTTCCGCCATCAAACGCAACAGGGCGCGCACATCGCCATTCTGATAATTGATGCTGATGCGTGGCCCCTGATAGCCAATCTTGCTGCTTTGCACCAGTTTGTTGGGATCTTCGATGATCGCCTTGACTTCCACCACGAACTGGTTTTCCATCTGATAGGCGTTATGCTCCCATGTGCCTTGCGAAGTAATCGTCAAGCGCACATTGCCGGACTTGTCTTCCGTCGCGATGGAAGTCACCGGCGTCGCGAAATCGACAACATCCATGCGCCGCCGCAGATTATCCGGCAAGCTGGTCTTCAGAAAATCGACCACCAGATTATTGCCTTGCTGGCGAATATCGATACCCGCGCCCGCATCCGACAGGTCGACGATAATTCTCCCTTCGCCGGCTTGCCCTCTGCGGAAAGCCAGATCACGAATTTCATGTCGCGCCCCCGTACCCGGTGTAAATGAGGGCGTCGTTGCCGATGTACTGGCATTTTCCAATGGCGTCAGCGTCACCAGCACGGCAGAGTCGCCTTCCAGTTTCGCCGCATAGTGCATGTTGCGCACCAGATTCAGGAGCACGCGCGTACGCTCGCCCACCTGAACCACATCCAGACTGGTCAGGTCACCTTCCCTTATGCTCTTCTGATTGGCCCCCAGAGCGTTCGTCGTCGCTTTGAAATCCAGCGCGATGCGAGGAGGATTGGTAACGCTGAATTCCGTCGGAAGCTCATCCAGCGGATTTTTCAGGTCTATTTTCAGCAAAATGGCAGTGCCTTGCCGAACGACATTAACCGCTGTGATCGCATTATCCCCGGACTCCGCTGCGCCCACAAATGCCGGAAACATCGCCATCAAGGCAACGACCCAAATCAAGATTTGTCTAACGTGTTTCATTTACCATCCTCCTTAACCTGCAATTGCAGCGCATTGATACGCTCAACCCATTCACCACTGCTATCTTCGATCACTTCCTTGATGACGATTTCCTGCTCCTTGATTTGCGTAATCACGCCAAAATCAACGCCCAGCCAATCGCCGACTTTAACCTGTTTGATCAACTGCAACGACTCAACCTGAACCGCTGCCATCTGCTGATTGTTGAGATTCATGATGCCAATAAGCTGAACGGATTCCAACGGAACCTTTTCCAGAATATTGTTACGCAAATCCCTGGCTTCAAAATCAGGTTCGCCCTCCCTCCCTGTGCGCCCACTCCTGCCTTCCGGGATAATCTTGCTGCTGTTGAAGGGATCAAGCAAATTTGCCACCTCGTAAGGCACCGCCTCATAAGGCTTGATCTGCGGTATAGGCTCAACTCTGGCGCGCATACCTTTGGCTTGCTCATCCATCCAGTTCCGGATATTTTCCTGATCGCTACACGCGGCAACCAGCAAGGCAATCAAAACAATACAGACCTTGTTCATTTCCTCTTGCCTCCTTTATTGAGCAGCTGCAGTTTCAGTGGCCTCAAGATAACGGAAAGTCTTGAGCTTCATTTCCATGACCAGCTTGCCACCCTGCCCCGGCGAAACGCGGATGTCATTCAACGTCACGATACGCGGCAATTTGGCAATATCCGCAGCAAAAGCGCCGAATTCATGGTAGTTGCCATTGACCTTGACATCAATCGGCAATTCCGCATAAAAGTCCTTGCTTACTGAAGCCTCCGGTTTGAACAAATCGAATTGCAACCCTTGTCCCAGACCAGACTGATTCACTTCGGCCAGCAAAGACTCTACTTCAGTTTTATCAGGCAACTGTTTCAAGAGCGCGCCAAACGACCTGTCAATTTCTTCAAGCTGCCGCCGGTATAAATCCAGACTGATGGAGGCTTGCTTGCTGGTGATAAACTCCTCTTTCAACTGCTCCTCTTCCCTTTGGGCCGCATCAAGCTCACTCCATTGAGGCGCCAACAAAATAGCCCCCAAAAGCACAACGACACCAACAAGAATAAGCACCAATACCGTCAACCTCGGTATCGGCAACCATGTCCCGGGGTCCTTGTTGGACAGGCAACGAAAATCTTCACTGATGCTCATAATTCCTCGCCTCCCTTGGCTGCTGTGGCCGCAAGCGCAGCCGCCTCAGCTTTATCCGGTACCAACTGAAAACTCAAAGAAAATTCAGGAATGCGCCGCCCGTTAACCACAGAAGCCTTGACTTCTATCAGCTGGGAGGCCGCCATCCAATTGGAAGACTCAATGTTACGCATGAAGTTCGACACACGCGAGTTGGATTGCGTATAGCCCTTGACCGTCACCAAACGCCCGGCCTGCTGCACCGAAGTCAGATAAATGCCCTCCGGCGTCCGTCGCACCAGTTCACTCAACAAATGAACGGTATTGGCACGATCACTTTGCAGGGATTCGATCGCATTTTTGCGCCCCAGCAACGCCTGGGTCTGCGCCTTGATTTTGGCGATTTCCTCAACTTGCGCCTTTGCAGCGTCACTCGCATCCTGCAACGTCTTGTTGGTATCGCGCTGGTTCGAGATGGCGGCCGAAATGGCCAGATAGGCCAGAAGGACGACCAGAGCGCCAAGGACACTGAACATCACCGCCATGGAATAGAACTGACGCCGTTTGGCTTTACGGATTTCTTCCCTGTAAGGAAGCAGATTAATGCGAATCATGATGGATCAAACCTCCGCAACGCCAGACCACAAGCATTCATCAATGAGGGCGCATCAGTTTGCAGGCTGTTGGAGCGTACCTTGTCGGAGAGCGTCATCCCTGCAAAAGGATTGGCAACGATGGTGTTGACCTGGGTTCTGGCCGCCACCAGCTTGTCGATACCGCGAATCGCAGCGCACCCCCCCGCCAGCACAATGTGGTCAACCTTGTTGAATTGCGTGGAGGTGAAGAAAAATTGCAGGGCGCGCGCCACTTCCAGAGCCAGATTGTCGGAAAACTGCGGCAGCAGTTCCGTTTCATAATCGTCGGGAAGGTTGCCGGAGCGCTTGGCGGTTTCGGCTTCGCCATAACTCATGCCGTAACGCCGCACGATGTCCTGGGTCAAAACGCTGCCGCCAAACGCCTGCTCCTTGACATAGACCGGAGTATCGTCGCGCAGTACTGTCAGGCGCATAGCGCTCGTCCCGATATCCAGCAGGGCGACCACTGGCGTGGCATCAATGCGTGGCAACTGCCCGGATACCAGTTCGAAGGCAGACAACGCCGCATAGGACTCGACATCCATCACGACCACCTTCAACCCGACCGCCTCGGCAATCGCCAGACGATCATCAACCCGGTCTTTCTTGGAAGCGACGAGCAGGACTTCAAGTTCACCAGGCGATGAAGCCGCCGGCCCCATCACCTGATAGTCCAGATTGATTTCGTCGATGGCGAAGGGGACATGCTGCCCCGCTTCCGCCTCCACAAAAGCATCCAGCTCATCTTCGCGCAGCCCGGACTGAACGATGATTTTTTTGGAAATCACGGCCGCTGCAGGCAGCGCCATGGCTACGGTACGCACTGATGTTGACATGCGTTTCCAAGCGCTGCGTACCCCCGACTGGACGGCATCGACGTTGGCGATAATGCCATCGACAACAGCGTCCTTGGGCAACGTCTCAATGACGTAACGCTCGACTCGATACCCGTTGCGACCGGCTTCAGACAGTTCAACCATCTTCACCGCAGAAGAACAAATATCCAATCCGAGCAACGTACGCGCCTTGGAATTGAAAAAGGATAGATCCAAGCTCACCACCCCTCCCAGAAAATAATCATTAAAAATCGGCAGTTACGGCAACAACCAATAATTTACATTAGATGCTAGCAACAAGTTAATGCAATGTAAAGCAATTTATTTGTCTTATGCGCGACTTTTGTGCAGGACGGGTATAATGCGCCGCACTTCATCCTCTGACAATACCTGCGATGCCCACTGTTGTTCGCGTCATCCTTTACCCTGTACTGTTCCTGTTCGGGCTTGCCGTTGCTGGCTGCGCCATCGCCGCCATCGTGCTGATCATCGCCTACCCGAACCTGCCCAGCCTGGAAGCCCTGACGGATTATCGTCCCAATATACCGTTGCGGGTCTACAGCAGCGATGGCTACCTGATCGGCGAATTTGGCGAGGAACGCCGCGCGCCGGTGAAGATACAGGATGTGCCCAAAATCATGACGCAGGCGCTTCTGGCCGCCGAGGACGACCGTTTTTACCAGCACTACGGCGTCGATATTGCAGGCGTGGCGCGTTCCGCCTACGTCAATCTCACTTCCCAGGGCAAGCGTCAGGGGGCTTCAACCATCACCATGCAGGTGGCGCGCAATTTTTTCCTGACCCAGGAAAAAACCCTGATCCGCAAGTTCTACGAAACGCTGCTGTCCTTCAAGATTGAGCACAATCTTTCCAAGGATCAAATACTGGAGCTGTACATCAACCAGATTTTTCTGGGTCAGCGGGCCTATGGTTTCGCGGCGGCGTCGCAAATTTATTTCGGCAAACCCCTCAATCAGATCAGCCTTGCCGAAGCCGCCATGCTGGCGGGTCTGCCCAAGGGGCCTTCCGTTTTCAACCCGGTGATCAACCCGAATCGTGCCCGAGAGCGTCAGGCATACGTCCTCCGGCGGATGCGCGAATTGTCTTTCATTACCGAAGAACAACGGCAGGAAGCGCTGGACGAAACCCTTGTCATCAAGCGCGACATTGCCGCGCAATACTCGCTGCACGCCGAATATGTTGCAGAAATGGCACGCCAGATCGCTGCCGAACGCTTCCCCGACACCGTGTACAACGGTGGCCTGCAAGTCATCACCACCATCACCAGGGATGAACAGGAAGCCGCTTATCAGGCGCTGCGCCAGGGCGTCCTGAATTACGACCAGCGGCAGGGGTATCGCGGCGCGGAAGCCTATATTGATCTGGAAAAGTTGCGCGGCGAAACGGATGCGGATACCAGCTTTGAAGCCACACTGGATATCGCCCTGCACGAATTTTCCACAGCGGAAAACCTGCTCCCCGCCGTAATTTTCGAAGCCTCGCCGAAGGAAATCAAGGCGCATGTCCGGGGCGGCGAAAGCATCACTCTTTCCGGCGACGGATTAAAATTCGCCGCGCGAATGCTGAGCGATCGGGCGCCTGCCGGTAAAAAATTGCGGCGCGGCGCCATCATTCGCGTCACCCGGAAAGACGATAAATGGGAGATTGCGCAACTCCCGGAAGTAGAATCGGCCTTCGTGGCCACCAACCCGGAAAATGGGGCCATCCGCGCACTGGTCGGCGGCTTCGATTTCAACCGCAACATGTATAACCATGTGACGCAGGCATGGCGGCAACCGGGTTCCAGTTTCAAGCCTTTCATTTACTCCGCAGCGCTGGAAAAAGGTTATTCACCCGGCAGCATTGTGCCGGATGAACCGCTGTCCATTGATGTCAGCGGCACCGGCAAGGTCTGGCAGCCAAAGAACTACGACGGAAAATACGATGGCCCGATGAGTCTGCGCGCGGCCTTGATGCGCTCCAAGAACGTTGTTTCCGTCCGTCTCCTGCAATCCATCGGCCCGACTTACGCGCAGGACTACGTCACCCGTTTCGGCTTTGACGCCGTACGTCACCCGCCCTATCTCACCATGGCGCTGGGCGCAGGTTCCGTCACGCCCTGGCAGATGGCGACGGCGTATTCTGTCTTCGCCAACGGCGGCTATCGCGTCAGTCCCTACGTCGTACAGGAAATCCGCGACCAACGCGGTCGGGTGCTGGCGCGGGCTACGCCGCCCAGGGCGGGGGATGAAAAACTGCGCGCCATCGAGCCGCGCAACGCCTATCTGATGTATTCCATGCTGCGCGATGTCGCCATCGCCGGCACTGCGGCCCGTGCCTCAGCCACACTGAAGCGGCACGACCTCGCCGGCAAAACAGGCACCACCAACGATTATCTGGATGCCTGGTTTTGTGGTTTCCAGAAAACCCTCGTCGGTTGCGCCTGGGTTGGCTTCGACCAGCCCCGCAAGCTGGGCAGCAGCGAAACAGGCGGACGCGCGGCATTACCGATCTGGATCAATTTCATGCAAACCACCCTCAAGAACGTGCCGGAATCGCAACTGGCGCGGCCTGGTGGCATTGCCACCGCCTACGGGGACATGTACTACGCGGAAAATGTTCCGCCGCCCCCTGAAGATGAATTTTCAGAAGACGGAAACACAGAAGGTGCGTCCGGCCAACCGCCCGGCAGCCCAGCACCCCTTGGCCAACCGTCCGGCAGCCCACCACCCATCGGTCAACCGCCCGTCAACATTTTCAAACCTTATTAACCGCTTAACTCGATTTTTACCCCTGCCTGAATGAACAGATCGTTCAGGCAGGCAGAAAGTCTCCGGCCACTGCGCGTATCCAGCCAGTCCAGACCATCCCAGACAAAATGGAACCCCCCGATGGCAGCGGCGGCAACCCAGATTTCCTGGCTCGCAACATGGCGATGGATGACAATCCTGCCATGCCCGGCAGTTTCGATTTCCAGAACCCCGCCGGGCTGCGTTTCGTAATCCAGATCGTCGTTTTCCGCGACAGACAGCGCCGCGTCCAACGCCCTCTCGATCTGTCCGAAAATCACGTCCGTCCGCCGCTCAAATTCCTGTTCATCCATACCGTGTTACCATTTTCCATTTTCAACGCTTCGCCTTGAGCGATTTCATCATGCACCGTCCGTTCATCGCCCTGGCGATCATCCTTGCCATCAGCGCCTGCGGCATCCGGGGTTCGCTGGAAAAACCCGCAGGCCCTGTGCCGCCTTCCCTTTACGAACGTGTGTTCAGTCAGGACGCCAATATCCCATCCCGACAGGACGGGAAACAGCCTGACGATGCTAACACAGCCGAAAACAGACCAGAATGAATCTTCCCGGTTCCCCTTATTTTGCCTACCGGCAGGGTTTTCTGCATGTTGAAGACCTGCCCCTGGCGCATATCGCGGCGCAATTCGGCACGCCCTGCTACGTTTATTCCCGTGCCGCCCTCACCGCCAATCTGCGGGAATTTCAGGCCGCGCTCGCGGCGCACCCGCTGGGTGTGGGCGGTCTTGTCTGCTATGCCGTCAAAGCCAACTCCAATCTGGCCATATTGAATCTCTTTGCCCGCATGGGCGCGGGCTTCGACATCGTTTCCGGCGGTGAATTGCAACGGGTATTGGCCGCCGGAGCCGACGCGGGCAAGGTGGTATTTTCCGGCGTCGGCAAAAGCGCCACCGAAATGGAGCAGGCGCTTGCCGCTGGCATTCTCTGTTTCAACGTCGAATCCACCGCCGAACTGGAACGCCTCGACGCCGCAGCCGGACGCCAGGGCAAGAAAGCCCCCGTCAGCCTGCGGGTGAATCCCGATGTCGACCCCGGAACACATCCCTACATTTCCACCGGCCTGAAGAGCGCAAAATTCGGCGTCCCCATCGCCGACGCCCCTGCCCTGTACGAACGCGCCGCCCGTATGCCCAATCTCGAAGTCGTCGGCGTCGACTGTCACATCGGCTCGCAATTACTTGATCCAGCCCCCTTTTCGGAAGCCGTGGATCGCCTGCTCGTCCTGCTTGAAGCGCTGGCGGCGCGCGGCATCGCCATCCACCACCTTGATTTGGGCGGCGGTCTGGGCATCCGTTACCGGCAGGACGAAACGCCACCGGAAATCTCCACCTATCTCACCCCGCTACTCGACAAATTGCGGGGGCGGGAAAAACTCAAGATTGTCCTCGAACCCGGTCGCCGTCTGGTCGGCAACGCCGGTCTGCTGCTGACCAGAGTGGAATATTTAAAGCCGGGGGCGGAAAAAAATTTCGCCATTATCGACGCCGCCATGAACGACCTGATGCGCCCGGCGCTCTACGAATCCTGGCACGAGATTGTGGAAGTCGAACGCAAAAACATCCCCGGCGCAACCTATGACGTGGTTGGCCCGGTCTGCGAAAGCGGCGATTTTCTGGGTCAGGCGCGCGCGCTCGCGATTGCCGGTGGCGATCTCCTCGCCGTTCTCTCCGCCGGCGCTTACGGCATGGCGATGAGTTCAAATTACAACACTCGTCCGCGCGCGGCGGAAGTTCTGGTCGACGGCGACAAAGCGCATCTCATCCGCCGCCGCGAACATATCGCTGACCTGTACGCGCACGAACAACAAATCCCTGAAGACCCATGCTAATCCACGCCACGCTGTTCCAGAACGGCACCCGATTCGATGAGATTCCTGTCGAAGATGTCAGTGAGTACATGGCGCGTTCCGATTGCTTCGTCTGGGTCGCCCTGCGCGACGCAACGCCGGAAGAACTGGAAAAAATGCAGGAGGAATTCGACCTGCCGCTGCTGGCGATTGAGGACGCCCGCCACGGTCATCAACGCCCGAAACTGGAAGAATACGATGGCGAGCATTTTTTCGCTGTCATGCACCTCCTGACGCTGAATGAGGAAGAAGACGACTACCTGCGCGGAGAAATCAATGTCTTCGTCGGCAACAACTACATCCTTTCCGTGCGCAACCGCAGCCCGCAACCGTTTCCCGACGTGCGCCGCCGCTGCGAACAGGAACCGGAGCTGCTATCGCTTGGCGCGGGCTTTGTCTTCTATGCGCTGATGGATGCTGTGGTCGACCGCTATTTTCCCCTGATCGACAGCCTGGAATCCGAACTGGAAAGCGTGGAGGACAGCATCTTTGCCGAAAGCGCGCCCTACCGCGACAACATCGAACGCCTGTACGCCATCAAACGCCGCATCACCACCCTGAAACACGCTGTCGCCCCCTTGATGGAAGTGGCGGGCAAGCTGCATGGCGGGCGCACGCCCCGCCTGACCACCGCCTGCCAGGAATATTTCCGCGACGTGCACGACCATTTGATGCGTATCAACAGCGCGCTGGATACCTTGCGGGAAACCGCCGCCACCGCCATTCAGGTCAATCTTTCGCTCGTCACCATCGACGTGAGCGAGGTCAACAAACGCCTTGCGGCCTGGGCCGGGATTTTCGCCATCGTCACCGCCTTTGCCGGTATCTGGGGCATGAATTTCAAATACATGCCGGAACTGGACTGGCCCTGGGGCTACCCCGCCGCCCTCGCCCTGCTCGCTGGCGCGAGCGGATTGCTGTACTACCGATTCAAAAAAACCGGCTGGTTGTAAGCTCATCCACTGGTGAAACACCTCCCGCCGGAGGTCAGGCGGATGGCGCCGCCAAACCCGTCATGTGCGACGATGGCGACGATGGCGACGATTTTTGCATGTTGTATGAATGCAACGCATCATTCAGACTTGAAACCGCCGACGATAAACTCGCGGCATGGAACACTCAGGGCATGGGCGCGTCGATTTTTACCATGGGCGGCACAGCATCGTCTTCTCCCGTGAAAGAGCTAATCATGAGAAACGCCCGTATTTATGATGACAGCCGCACTCAACCCGTCTGCGCTTTCTGGATCAATTCAATCGGGTAGCCGTCCGGGTCGGCGATGAAGGCGATGATGATGGAGGCGTCGAAGACCATCGGCGCGGCTTCGTAGAGGATTTTGCCGCCTTTGGCGCGGATTTCGGCGCAGGTTTTTTTGGCGTCGTCGACTTCCAGCGCGATATGGCCGAACGCCGTGCCCTGATCGTAGTGTCCCTTGCCCCAGTTGTAGGTGAGTTCGATGACCGCGCTTTCGGATTCCGGCGCGTAGCCGACGAAGGCCAGGGTGAATTGACCGTCGGGATAATCCTGGCGGCGCAGAAGCTTCATGCCGAGGACTTCGGTGTAAAACTCAATGGAACGGTCGAGATCGCCGACCCGGATCATGGTGTGCAGGATACGCATGTTTTTCCTTCTTGAAGATCGTCAATCCAGTCGCGGCAGGGTCGCCGCCAGACGCCGGAGTTCGTTTCTGGCGGCCAGCCAGCCAGGATAAAGCCGTTCGACCACCGCCCAAAAGCGCGAGCTGTGGTTCATTTCTTCCAGATGGGCCAGTTCGTGCGCCACAACATAGTCGATGAGCGCCGGAGGAAAATGCATGAGCCGCCAGGAAAGCCGGATTTCGCCTTTGGCGCTGCAGCTTCCCCACCGGCTTCTGGCGGAAGAAAGCATGAGCGGCGGCATCGCCACGCCCAGACGGGCGGCGTAATACGCCAGCCGCTCAAGGAACAGGGGACGCGCACGACTCTTGCAAAAACGCACGAAGGCTTCTGCGAAATCCTGTCCATCCGCGAGATAGAGTTCAAGCACGCCATCATGAAAGCGGCTCCTGCGTCCACTGGCGCGACGCAGGCGGCAGGGTTCGCCCAGCCAGGAAATTTCGCTGCCTTCGACGAGCATCGCGGCGCGTTTCTGATCCTGCCAGAGCGCGAGTTTCTGCAATACCCATTCACCATTCTGGTGCAGCATGGCTTCCACCTGTTCGACGCTGGCATTGAAGGGCGCGCCAACGCTCAGGCCATGATCGGCGATACGTAAACTGATACTGCGACGGGCGCTGCGCGTCAGACGGTAATCCACGTTCTGCCCCTGAATATGCACCTGCCCGCAGCTTTCTTCGCGGCGATGCAGGTTCAGGAAGGCATCAGTGCGTTTCGGCATCATCATCTCCACGGTTTTCCCTGCCTGCTTCGTCCGTTGCGGACGCATAGCGATGCGGGGCAATGCGACGCATTTCCGCTTCGATCCAGCCAGCGACAGCGGTGTTGATTTCCTTGTCTTTCAGCCCGTGGGTGGCGATGAGCGGGCCAATGCTGACGGTAATGAGGCCGGCGTGGATGCGAAACGCCTTTTTCGGCCAGACATCCACGGCATTGTGCGCCACCGGCAATACCGGCGTACCGGTTTTGAGCGCGAGATAGGCCGCGCCGGATTTGTATGGCACATGCTCGCCCGGCGGCACGCGCGTGCCTTCGGGAAAGACAATCACCCAGATGCCGGAATCCAGCCTGTTCCTGCCTTGTTCGAGCATTTGCTGCAACGCTTTGCGTCCGGCATCGCGGTTGATGGCAATCATGCGTAACGCGAACAGCCCCCAGCCGAAAAAGGGAATTCTCAACAGTTCTTTCTTGAGGACGAAAACGGCGGGCACAAAAATGGATTGCAGCCCCACGGTTTCCCAGGCGGATTCGTGCTTGGAGAGCACCAGCACGGGTTTGTCGGGAATATTCTCCCGCCCCTTGACCAACACCTTGACGCCGACAATATGCCGCGCCAGCCACATGAAGGCCCGCCACCAGAGCCTGACGGTGAAGAAACGGACGGATTGATGCAGGGGGATGAACAGACTGAGCAGAATACCGACGGGGATGGTAATCAGAATCACGCAGATCCAGAACATCAGGGAGCGCATGAAAATCATTCATCCTTCTCCGCCAGAAGGTGATCGACCGCCGCCGCGAGGTCGGCGAAGACCAGGGTATTTTCCGGCAACGAGCCTTCTTCCTGTGTTTTTTCGCCCTTGCCGGTCAGCACCAGTATGGGCTGACAGCCCGCGATGGCGGCGGCTTCGAGGTCGCGCAGGGAATCGCCGATGGCGGCGACGCCCGCGAGCCTGACGTTAAGACAGGCGGCGATTTGTTTGAACAGGCCGGGTTTGGGCTTGCGACAGTCGCAATCGGAATCCGCCGGATGCGGGCAGTAAAAAATGGCGTCGACATGGCCGCCCACAGCGAACAGCGCCTCGTGCATTTTGTTGTGAATGGCGTTCAAGGTGTCCATGTCGAACAGTCCGCGCCCGATACCCGACTGGTTGGTCGCGATGACCACCTTGTAACCGGCGTGGTTCAGGCGGGAGATGCCTTCCAGTGAACCGGGAATGGGTTTCCATTCCGCCGGGTTCTTGATGTATTGGGCGGAATCGAAATTGATGACGCCATCACGGTCGAGAATGACAAGTTTCATGGTGGTCAGGGATCAGGGGTCAGGAATCAAAAACGCCTCCCTCTCCGAGGGAGGTGGCGCAAAGCACCAAAGGGCGCGCTTCAGGGAAGCCATGCGAAACGTGTTCATACCCTCACGCCTCAACCCGAAAGCCGGGAAAGATCAGCGACCCGGTTCATGGCCCGCGACAGGCGGGCAAGCAGACCCAGACGGTTGGCGCGCAGCGCCGGGTCTTCGACATTGACCATCACGTCGTCGAAAAAGGCGTCGACCGGCGCGCGCAGGGCGGCAAGCGCTTGCAGGGACTCCGTGTAATCCCCCGTGTCGAAGGCAGCGTCCGCTTGCGGCACCACGTTCACCAGCGCCGCGTGCAGCGCCTTTTCCGCCGGTTCGACCAGCAAGGCGACATCAACCGTAAATTCCACGGTGTTGTCCGCTTTCTTGAGAAGATTGCCGACGCGCTTGTTGGCGGCGGCGAGCGCGGCGGCTTCGGGCAGATTGGCGAAGGCGCGCACGGCGGCGAGACGTTTGGGAATGTCGCCCAGACGTTGCGGTTTCAGGCTGATGACGGCATCGACTTCCTGCGCCGTAAACCCCTGTTCGCGCAGAGTGCCCGCAAGACGTTCATAAATGAAGCTCATCAGCGTTTCCGACGCGGGATTAAACCCTTCCACGGCGGCGAATTTTTCCGCCACGGCAGCAAGCATCGCGGCAAGCGGCAGGTTCAGGTCAAATTCCATCAACATGCGAATCACCCCCAACGCGTGCCGCCGCAGGGCGAAGGGGTCTTTGTCGCCCGTGGGAATCTGGCCGATACCGAAGAGGCCGACCAGGGTTTCCAGTTTGTCGGCCAGCGCCACCACCGTGCCCACCCTGCCGCGCGGCAGGGTGTCGCCGGCAAAACGGGGTTTGTAGTGATCTTCGATGGCGTCGGCGACTTCGATGGACAGGCCATCGTTCAGGGCGTAATAACGCCCCATGATGCCCTGTAATTCGGGGAATTCGCCCACCATGTCGGTCAACAGGTCGGCCTTGGCGAGCACGGCGGCCTGTTCCGCCTGTTGCGCGATTTCCGCGCCGCCCAGCGTTTCCGCAATGGCGCGGGCGATGGCGGCGACGCGCTGGACGCGCTCGCCCTGGCTGCCCAGTTGGTTGTGATAGACCACCCGCGCCAGACGCGGCACGCGCGATTCCAGCGATTTTTTACGATCCTGATCGAAGAAAAATTTGGCATCCGCCAGCCGTGGGCGCACGACGCGCTCATTGCCGCCGATGATGGCGGCAGGGTCGGCGGGACTGATGTTGCTGACCATCAGGAATTTGTTGCTCAAACTGCCCGTCGCGTCCAGCAGGGGAAAATATTTCTGGTTCGCCTTCATGGTGAGAATCAGACATTCCTGCGGCACTTCGAGAAATTCCGGCTCGAACTGGCCGATAAGCGTATTCGGGCGTTCCACGAGCGCGGTCACTTCGTCCAGCAGGGCGTCATCCTCGACAGGCGACAACCCTGCGCCCGCCCTGTTTGCGGCAGCAGCCAACTGACGGACGATTTCGGCGCGACGTTCGGCAAAGTCGGCGATGACCGCGCCATCCCGCAGCAGCGTCCCGGCGTATTGGTCGGCGTGTTCGATCACCACCGGGTCTTTGGCGGCCTCGAAGCGGTGCCCGCGCGTGCGACGACCCGCCGCGAGGCCGAGCGTGGCGACCGGCACGATGTCCGCGCCATGCAGGGCAATCAGTCCATGCGCCGGACGCACGAAATGCACGGTTTGCCAGCCATCGGCGAGTTGGTAACTCATCACCTTGGGGATGGGCAACGCCGCCAGCGCCGCGTCGAGCGCCTTTTGCAGACCTGCCGCCAAACTCGCGCCTTTGGCGAGGCTGTCGTAAAACAGGCTCTCTGTCTTGCCATCCTGAACGCGACGCAGTCCGGCGACGAGCGCATCATTTGCCTCGACGCCCAAAGCGGCGAGTTTTTTCAGGAGCGCGGGCGTCGCCTTGCCTTTTGCGTCCAGACCCACGGAAACGGGCATCAACTTCTGCGCCACGGGTTTGTCGGGCGCCTGAGCGAGCACTTCCGTAATGTGCGCGGCCAGACGGCGCGGCGTGGCGAAAGCGGTCTCCTGCGCCGTCGGCATGGCCAAACCGATGTTTTTCAGCGTCGCAAGCAACGTCCCGGCAAAGGCCGTCCCCAACTTCTTCAATGCCTTGGGCGGCAGCTCTTCGACAAAAATTTCAACCAGCAGATTTTGTGACGTGGCGGACATGTCAGGCGGCTTTCTTTTCAAGCTGGGCGAGCGCTTCAGCGGCGCGCGCCGGGGCAGCAAGCGGAAATCCCAGACGGGCGCGGGAATCCAGATAACTTTGCGCGACGCTTTTGGCGAGGTTGCGAATGCGCCCGATGTACGCCGCGCGTTCGGTCACGGAAATCGCGCCACGCGCATCCAGCAGGTTGAAGGTATGCGCCGCTTTCAAAATCTGCTCATAGGCAGGCAGCGCCAGTTCCGCACCCATCAGATGTTGCGCCTGTTTTTCGTGGGCATTGAAGGCGGTAAACAGAAATCCGGCATCCGAATGTTCGAAGTTGTAGGTCGACTGCTCGACTTCGTTCTGGTGATAGACATCGCCATAAGTAAGCGTGCCCCCACGCTCGCCTGTCGGCTCGCTGCCCGGCGTGGGCGCACCCTGCGTCCACACAAGGTCGTAGACATTTTCCACCCCTTGCAGATACATGGCGAGCCGCTCCAGTCCGTAGGTGATCTCGCCGGTCAACGGTTTGCAGTCAATGCCGCCCACCTGCTGAAAATAGGTGAACTGGGTGACTTCCATGCCGTTCATCCACACTTCCCACCCCAGCCCCCAGGCGCCCAGCGTCGGGTTTTCCCAGTCGTCCTCGACGAAACGCACATCATTCTGTTTGAGGTCAAACCCCAACGCTTCCAGCGAACCGAGATAGCGTTCGAGAATATTTTCCGGCGCGGGCTTCAAGACCACCTGAAACTGGTAATAGTGCTGCATCCGGTTGGGATTTTCACCATAGCGCCCGTCCTTCGGGCGGCGGGAAGGTTGCACGTAAGCGGCTTTCCACGGCTCCGGGCCGATCGCGCGCAAAAAGGTAGCGGTATGGCTGGTCCCCGCGCCAACTTCCATGTCATACGGCTGCAACAGGGCGCACCCCTTGTCGCTCCAGTATTGTTGCAGGGTGAGGATGATGTGCTGAAAAGTTGGCGTCTGTTGGCCGATGTTCATGGGACGGTTCTTGAACAAAAGTGCGAATTTTACTTGTTTTCAGCCCTGGCAGATAGCGCGGTCAGGGCAGTCGCATTTGACTGACTCCGAGGCCCTGGCCGCAAACACCGTCATTCCCCTGCAAGGGAATGACGGCAGGTAGGGCGGGATCTACGATACCGCCATCGTTGACCTGCGGCGCAAAGTAGGACGGGATCGAAGAAACCGCCGTTGTTGACATGCGGCGCTTTCGGAGAAAGCGCCCTACCTGAACCCGCCCTACCTGAACCCGCTCAGGCTGCGATTCCGGAAGCGCGGTGGCGTTACGCGGCAAGGAATCCACCGGGCTTCTGGCGGAAGGTTGCAATTTTATGCCATACAATCCCCGACCTCGTCATAAAATGCGAACATTGCGGGAGAGGACGAATTTCATGAAAAAAGAAAAAGGCAATGGCCTGATTGCGCTTGTAAGCGGCATTGTCCTGATCTACCTGTTCATTCGGGATCCTCTGTGGACACTCAAGGCCATTGTTCTGTTCTTCACCGTTCTGGCCGGTTTCGGCATGCTCCTGAAGCTGTTGGTGAAATCGGGCATCATCAATGCTGATCCACCCTCTCCGCTTGAAGGCGCGTATTTGTCGCGCAAATTCGGAGAGATGGCGCACTATGGAGAAGCGGTCGAAGCGCTGACGGAAGAGGACGAGCATGGAAATTTCAAGGTCAGATTTCAGGAGAGCGAATGCTGCGCGCGCCTCTTCCGACATGAACACAGCAAGTTCAAGCCGGGCGACACATTATTCATCGTCAGCCAGATCCAGGAACAGTTCTCGAACATCCGCTTCGATAAAACCGCCCCGGTGCCAGCGCCGACCAAATGCACGCCCCTCGACTTGCAGGACATGCTCAGGAACAAACGCCTGACGCACTTTACGCTTCTGGGCGATCATTCATTCAAGGAAGACGATATCATTGACCTGGTGGCCATCGTCGAATATCTGGAGGTCGTAGTCGACATGCGAAGCTATACTGATCTGCCCGCCCAGGCGCTGTAGCGCGGGTTGTCCTGTGACGCGACCGGGGAAAGAGAAGTCCTGACTTTTACCTGTTTTTTTACCCTTCTTCGGGCAGCAGGACATCAGAAGTGATGCCCGCCATCGTCAACAACACTATAATGACGCACTTGCAAACGTTTCCCGGAATATCCGGTTTGCCCACAACACAAATTGCAGACTCGCCCCCACCAATCAGGACTTTTTATGAACCTCTCCGCCGTTCCCCTCGCCGCCCTGCAACCCTTGATCGACGACCTCTGGGAACGCCGCAGCGAGATCACCCCGCAGAGCGCCCGTAGCGAACTCCAGGCCATTGAAGACATCATCGCGGCGCTGGACAAGGGCGTGTTGCGCGTGGCGGAAAAAATCGACGGTCAATGGATCACGCACCAATGGATCAAGAAGGCCGTGCTGCTCTCCTTCCGCGCCCGCGACAACGCGCTCCTGCAGGATGGCGTATCACGGTATTACGACAAGGTGCCCACCAAGTTCGACCACTATGACGCTGAAGATTTCCGCACCGGCGGGTTTCGCGTCGTGCCGCCGGCGGTCGCCCGGCGCGGCGCGTACATCGCCAAAAATGCCGTGCTGATGCCCTCTTATGTAAATATCGGCGCGTATGTCGGCGAAGGGAGTATGGTCGACACTTGGGTGACGGTTGGCTCCTGCGCCCAGGTCGGCAGGAATGTGCACCTTTCCGGCGGCGTGGGTCTGGGCGGCGTACTCGAACCTTTGCAGGCCAACCCGACCATCATTGAAGACAACTGTTTCATCGGCGCGCGCTCCGAAATTGTCGAAGGCGTGATTGTGGAAGAAAATTCCGTCATCTCGATGGGGGTGTACATCAGCCAGTCCACCAAAATCTACGACCGCGCCACCGGCGAAATCAGCTATGGCCGCATTCCCGCTGGTTCCGTGGTGGTTTCCGGCAACCTGCCCGCCAAAGATGGCAGCCACAGTTTGTACTGTGCAGTAATCGTCAAAAAGGTTGACGCGCAGACCCGATCCAAGACCAGCATCAATGATTTGTTGCGCGATTAAATTCTTTCAGGTTCAATGTCCAATGAATCAACCAGTGGAGATTTTCTGAATCATGATCCTGGATAAACTTTTTCAATTGATGTCCGAAAAGCAGGCGTCTGATCTGTTTATTTCTGCTGGCACGCCCATCCACATCAAGATTCAGGGCAACGCCGTACCGGTCAACCAGCAGGTGATGACACCAGACATGATCGAAAAGATCGCTCTGGAACTGATGACAGAGGAACAGGCACAAATCTTTGAAGACGAAAAGGAAATGAACCTTTCCTTCGGCGTGCCGCAGGTCGGCAATTTTCGGGTCAATCTTTTCCGTCAGCGCAGCACCATCAGCATCGTGGTGCGCTTCATTCTGGGCAACATTCCAGAGCTTGGCTCCCTGGGCATGCCGACCGTACTCGCCGACCTGATTATGGAAAAACGCGGCCTGATTCTGGTCGTGGGCGCGACCGGCTCAGGCAAATCCACCACACTGGCGGCCATGCTGGATCACCGCAACAGCGAGCGCAGCGGTCACATTCTGACCGTGGAAGACCCGATCGAATTCCTTTTCCGGCACAAGCAATCCATTGTCAACCAGCGCGAACTCGGCATCGACACCCGCGACTGGGCATCCGCCCTGAAGAACGCCATGCGTCAGGCGCCCGACTGTATCCTGATCGGCGAAATCCGCGACAAGGACACCATGCAGGCCGCGCTGTCTTACGCCCAGGCCGGGCATCTCTGCCTCGCCACCCTGCACGCCAACAACAGCTATCACGCCCTGAACCGCATCATCAATTTCTTTCCGCTGGAAAACCGGCCAGCCCTGTTTCTGGATTTGTCGACCTGCCTGCGCGCCATCGTCTCCCAACGGCTGGTCAAAAAACCCGACGGCATCCGCATCCCCGCTGCCGAGGTGCTGCTCAACACCCGCTACGTCAGCGAGCTGATCGAGCATGGCGAAATCAGCTCCATCAAGGAAGCGATGGAACAAAGCATGGCGCCGGGTTCGCAGACCTTTGAACAGGATTTGTTCCGCCTTTTCCGCGACGGGGTGATTACGCTGGACGAAGCGCTGGCCAACTCCGACTCGCCCACCAACCTTGCCTGGCTGATCAACAATTCGTCCATCGACACCGGCGGCACCGGCAAAGAGAAAAAGCGCGTCGACAAGGCGCTGGAATTTGAACAAAGCGACGACAGCGGCACCTCCTTCAAGGAATTCACGCTCACGCTGGAAACCTCGCCAGAAGAAACAAAGGCTCCAACAGCCCCGCCCGCACCACCTGTGCCACCTGCTTCACCCGTGCCACCTGCTCCGCCCGTGCCACCTGCTCCACCCGTGCCACCTGCTCCGCCCGCTCCCCCCGCAGCGACATCGGACGACACATCGGCAAAAGCCTCGTAGTCCCCGCTGACGCCCGACAATGGTTTCCACGTTAAATCTGGCGCAGGCATTAATTGCCTGCGCTTCTGTTACGCCCGCCGATGGCGGCGCGCTCACCCTGATCCACTCCCGCCTCGCGCCTTTGGGTTTCGCGTTTGAACGCATCCATCGGGGCGATACCCAAAACCTCTGGGCGCGGCGCGGCAAGGATAGCCCGTTGTTCTGCTTCGCCGGTCATGTCGATGTCGTCCCTCCCGGCCCGCTGAACGCCTGGACTTCCCCGCCCTTTACGCCCAGCGTGCGCGATGGATTTTTATACGGACGCGGCGCGGCCGACATGAAATCCTCCCTTGCCGCCATGATCGTGGCGGTGGAAAATTTTATCGCCCGGCATCCCGACTTTCCCGGCTCCATCGCCTTTCTGCTCACCTCCGACGAAGAAGGCGACGCCCTCGATGGCACGACCGCCGTGGTAGAGACCTTGCAGACGCGCGGCGAAACCCTGGATTACTGCATCGTCGGCGAACCCACCGCCGTCCATCGTGTCGGCGACACGGTCAAAAACGGACGGCGCGGCTCGCTTTCGGGAAAACTCACGGTCAAGGGCGTGCAATGCCACATCGCCTATCCTGAACAAGGGTTAAACCCCATCCACCAGATGGCCCCGGTTCTGGCGGAACTCGCCGCGACCCGTTGGGATGAGGGCAATGAATATTTTCAGCCCACCACCTGGCAGGTCTCCAACATCCACGCCGGAACCGGCGCGAACAATGTCGTGCCCGCCCATGTCGAACTCCTGTTCAATTTCCGCTTTTCCAGCGCCAGCACGCCGGAAGACCTGCAACAACGCTTCGCCGCCCTGCTCGACCAACACGGCCTGAATTACGAAATTGCGTGGACATTGGGCGCACGCCCCTTCCTCACGCCCGATGGCGAACTCGCCGCCGCCGTGCGCCGCGCCATTCGTGACGAAACCGGCATCGAGACCGAGCTTTCCACAACCGGCGGAACTTCCGACGGCCGCTTCATCGCCGCCATCTGCCCGCAACTGCTGGAAGTCGGCCCGGTCAACGCCAGCAGCCACAAAATCGACGAGCGCGTCGCCGTGGATGCCCTGCCACAGCTTACCGCCATTTACCGGCGTATTCTGGAAAACGTATTTCATGTTTGACAGTGGCAAAGCCGAACTCCTTACCCTGCGTGACTGCCTGCGCTTCGCGGTCAGCCGCTTTACCGAAGCCGGATTGTTTTTCGGGCACGGCTGCGACAACGCCTGGGACGAAGCCGTTTATCTCACGCTCCACACGCTGCGCCTGCCGCCCGACCGCCTGGAACCCTTTCTGGACGCCCGCCTGCTCGCTGCCGAACGCGCCGAATTGCTGGACATCTACCAGCGGCGCATCGAAGAACGCCTGCCCGCCGCCTATCTCACCCATGAAGCCTGGCTGCTCGGTCATCGTTTTTACGTCGATGAGCGCGTCATCGTGCCGCGCTCCTTCATCGCCGAACTTCTGGAAGAACAGCTTTCCCCGTGGGTTGAACACTCCGACGCCATCCAGAGCGCGCTGGATCTATGCACCGGCTCCGGCTGTCTCGCCATTCTCGCCGCCCTGAATTTTCCCGAAGCGCGAATCGACGCCATCGACATCTCCCCGGACGCGCTGGAAGTCGCCCGTCGCAACATCGACGACTTCCAGTTGCAAGACCGGGTGCGCCTTATGGAATCCGACGGTTTTAACGCGCTGGGCAGGGAAAGCTACGACCTCATCATCTCCAACCCGCCCTACGTAGACGCCCCCTCTGTCGCCGCCCTGCCGCCCGAATACCGGAAGGAACCCGCCATCGCGCTCGGTTCCGGCGAAGACGGTCTGGACTTCACCCGCCGCATCCTCGCCGCCGCCCAATCCCGTTTGAATCCCGGCGGTCTGCTGGTGGTGGAAATCGGCCACAACCGCGCCGCCCTCGAAGCCGCCTGCCCGCAACTGCCCTTCATCTGGCTGGACACCGAAGCGGGCGGCGATTACGTCTTTTTGCTCAGGCGGGAAGATTTGTAATTTTTCATTTACGGGTGCAGAAGGCGGAAACAGGCGTCTGACCCGACACAGGGCAATCGCATTTGCCGTTCGGGTCGCCTCCAGAACCAGCAGCGCCAACAAGCCGGATCGCGTGGGAGATGTTCGGCGGTTTTGTGTCGGGCGCCCAGGCTGCGATTCCGGCAGCGGCGATCACAATGCGGCGCTTCGGGTTCAGGCCTTATTTTCTCCTTGAGTCAGCTTATCCCTCTGCTGCCACGCCTGCATCTCAAGGTGACGCGACCAGTAGTTTTGCAAGACCATCTGGAACAGCTGTTCATTTTCCAGACCCGCGAGACTGATGTTGACTTTTTTGTGCGTTAGCACGCCCTTTTCATTCAGCGTCACTTGCAGATAGTCGCTACGGAAATTTGGACACTGAAAACTCAGTGCCTTGATGGCGTCGAGAGCAATGCGTTCGCCGTCCGGCGTAACGATGGCTTCGCAGTTGATTTCGATGGCGCCTTTTCGGGTGGCGAACTGCTCTGGCGGAAAGTATTTCAGCACCAGTTCGCGCTCGTTTGCCCTGGTCGGGTCGTAGCGATGCGCCAGACTTATTTCGTGCGCGTAGGCGAATTCTTTTTCATAGCCCGCCCAGAGCCGCGCTTCCACTGCTTCGGCATCCTGTATTTCTTCCGCCCAGGTCGCCGTCGGCACGGTGGTGACCAGTTGAGCAAAGTTTTCCGGCGGAATCACGCAGTTCACGCCGCGCATCCGTTCATCGAGTGGCGGGTGACTGTCGAAGGGATGCGGAATATGCGCGTTCGTCATGGCCTCCGTGAAGGCGGATGAGGCTGCCCAGGGATGCAAGCCTTGTGCGACGCGGGCGGCGATGCCCACGTTTTCATCCAGTTTGTCGTGCTGCCCGAACAATTCCGACTCCGTATGGGCGCGATAGGTGGCGTAAGCGCCAATCCTGACCAGCGAATGGGCGATGGCTTCTGCCGACACCAGTTTCGCCGCCGTGCGGTCCGCCCGGTGCTCGCGCGTCCGGCTGTCGCGCGCCAGCGCCAGTTCAAAAATCAGGCGGTAAAAATCCATGAAGGGCCAGACCAGCCAGGCAATGCCCGCTTCCCGGATGTTGTTGACATAGAGGTCATACTGCATCAACTGCGCTCCCAGTTGGGCGCTATCCCGCGTATCGCCACCCGCGAAGTGCGCCAGTTCATGCGCCAGTACCGCGTCGGCTTCGGTGGTTTCCAGTTGCCGCAACAGCGGAATGCTGACAAAGAGCTTGCGCCCTTCCAGCCGTTGTCCCTGCACGCTCAAGGGGGCTTCGGTGACAAAAAAATTGGTGTCGATCCCCGCAATCAGGTAGCGCGGCGGCGCAGTCTGCAATTCTTCCGCCATCTGCCGGATGCGGTTCCACAAGCGCGGTGCGGCGGCCTCGTCAATCAATTCGCCTTCGATGGCGTCATCCCATGCGGGTTTCGTGAAAATCGCGCGCACAATCAGGAAAATACCGACCAGTACGAGCAGCGCCACAATCAGAATCAGTTTGGGGATGTACAGATGCCAGAAAAACGCCGTCAGCCAGAACGACAGCCAGACGCCTAAAGCCCCCTGAATAATGACGGTCGCCGCGCCCACATACATCATCAACTGTCGCCCGACGATAAAGCTGCTCAGGCGCAGCCGACGATTGACAAACGCGAGCCAGCCCAGCAAGGCAATCACCAGCAGAAACACCGCACCGCCGATCAGCGACCACAACGCCAGAATATGCGCCCGATAAAATTGCCAGGTGCTGCCGAAACGCGGACAGAGCTGAGTCCGCAATTCTCCGAATTTATCCGGCAACGCGCAGATGTCGGGGAGTTTATTAATCGCCGCGATCTCGCCATCGGGGTGCTGCGGCAGCACGCCACCCGCTTCTTCCACATGCAGGGAAAGCCGTTCGCCTTCAGCGTCCAGGGCATGTTGGGAAAACCAGAACGTCAGCGCCGGGATAACAAACAACGCCAGCAGCATGAGCGCGCCGTTTTTCAGGAAAATCCGGCGCATGGAAGGTAGAGCGGAAGCATCTGTCGTCATGATTCGTCAGCACGCGAGTTGGAATAGCGGTGAATCATAAATGGATTCCGCATCGCCTGGTTCAGGCGGGCTGCTTTTTTCCATGCCTTATGGCATAGTAGCGCCACTTCCATACACCATCTTTTGCGAGGCTCAGATGAAGAAACTTTTGTTTTTGCCGCTGTTGGCGCTGCTGCTGGTCTTTTCCGCCAGCGCACACGCGGCGCGCTGGAAAATCGGCACCGATGAACGCATCGACTTCATCGCCACTACCGGGCTGCAAACCGAAGATGGCAAGCCCATGTCGCTCGGTCACATGGTGTCAACGGAATATTTTTTCGTCCCCTACTCCATCAAGGGCGAACTGGTGCTCACCGCCAGGGGTGAAGACAATACCTATTACCCGCTGCCGGAAGGGGAGGAACTGGCGAAATTCCAGCAGGATGGCGATCTGCCCGACCCCTTGCCACAACCGGAATTGAGCATCTTCGACCAGCTATTCGGGCATCTGCTGTGGATGGTGATTCCGATTTTTGTGCTCGCCGCGTTTTTGCGCAAATTCTTTGCGAAGAAGGAAAAACAGCCGGAAGCCGCCTGACGGCTCAACGCAGTCTGGCTCAATGTCGGGGACGCGCTCTGCGTGCCCGACTTACGCCTTCAACAATTCTTCCCGCCCGCCCAGCCAGCGTTCCCGATGCAAGTCGGCCTGTTCCGGTGTCTGGATCAGCAGGGTTTCAGCAAGGGTGCGGGCGGTTTCCACGAGGTCGACGTCGAGTTCCAAATCGGCGTAGCGCAGCAGGGGCATGCCGCTCTGGCGGCTGCCGATGAATTCGCCGGGGCCGCGCAGGTGCAGGTCTTGCCGCGCGATTTCAAACCCGTCGGTCTGCTCGAAAATGATTTTCAGGCGCGCGCGCGCCAGTTGCGATAGCGGGTCGGCATAGAGCAGGATGCAGGCGCTTTCGTGCGCGCCGCGTCCGACGCGCCCGCGCAACTGGTGCAGTTGGGAAAGGCCGAAGCGTTCGGCGTGTTCAATCACCATCAGGCTGGCGTTGGGCACGTCCACGCCGACTTCGATGACGGTGGTGGCCACCAGCAAATCCAGTTCTCCGGCGACAAAAGCCGCCATCACCGCCTGTTTTTCGGCGCTCTTCAGACGACCATGCACGAGGCCGATGTTGAGATCGGGCAGGGCATCCGTCAGCCAGGCGTGCGTTTCCAGCGCGGTCTGCAATTGCAGGGTTTCGGATTCTTCGATCAGCGGGCACACCCAATACACCTGCCGCCCCGCCGCCACTCTTTTACGCACATAGGCCATCACTTCATCGCGCCGCCCGTCACGCGCCAGACGGGTGCGAATGGGGGTGCGACCCGGCGGCAGTTCGTCCAGTTCGGAAACGTCGAGGTCGGCGCAATAGCTCATCGCCAGCGTGCGCGGAATCGGCGTGGCGGACATCATCAGTTGATGCGGCGCGCCCCCTTTCTGCCGCAGGGCGAGGCGTTGTTGCACGCCGAAGCGGTGCTGTTCGTCGATGATGACCAGCCCCAGACGTTCGTAATTGACGCCTTCCTGAATCAGGGCGTGCGTGCCGACGACCAGTCCCGCCGTGCGCGCCGCCGCCTGCTGCGCCTGCTTCTGTTTGCCTTTCTGGCTGCCGGTCAGCCACGCGATTTCTATCTCCAGCGTGGAAAACCATTCGGCCAGTTTCAGATAGTGCTGTTCGGCGAGAATCTCCGTAGGGGCCATGAAAGCGACCTGCCAGCCCGCTTCGATGACCTGACAGGCGACCAGCGCCGCGACCAGCGTCTTGCCCGCGCCGACATCGCCCTGCAACAGGCGTTGCATGGGATAGGGTTGCGCCAGATCAGCGCCAATCTCGGCCACGGCGCGGACTTGCGCGGCGGTGAGCGCGAAGGGCAGGCGGGCGATGAGCTTTTCGGCGAGCCTGCCTGCGGCAGGCAGCCGGGGCGCGCCGATTCCGCGCCGCGCCCGGTAAGCCTGGCGCAGGGAAATCTGTTGCGCCAGCAGTTCGTCGAGTTTGACCCGTCGCCAGGCCGGATGACGGCGCGTAGACAACGCCTCCAGAATTTCGGCATCCGCGCCAGCGGGCGGGCGGTGCAGCAAATGAATCGCCGCCTGCAAGGTCGGCAGGCGCAGGCGGGCAAGGGTGTCCGCGTCCAGCGTTTCCGCGAGCGGCGGCCCGGCCAGCGCGCCCGCGATGAGTTTGCTCAGCGCGGACTGGGCAAGACCGGCGGTGGTGGGGTAAACCGGCGTCAGCGCCTCCGGCAGGGGCGTATCCGGCAACACGACGCGACAACGCGGATGCACCATTTCCGGCCCGAAAAATCCCTGCCGGATTTCACCCACGCAGCGCACCCGGTTGCCGGGCGAGAGGGTGGCCTGCAGGTTGGGATAAAAATGAATGAAGCGCAGGGTCAGCGCGCCGGAAGCGTCGGCGAGTTGCGCGACCAGTTGGCGGCGGGGACGCAACTGAATCCGGCAATCGCTGATGTCGCCTTCGACCTGCACGCTGCCCGCGCTCTGGCGGATGGCCTCGTCGATGGGCGTCAGCCGGGTTTCATCCTCGTAACGCAGGGGCAGATGCAGCAATAAATCTTCCCGCCGCGTCAGGTGCAGGCGTTTGAGTTTTTCCCGCAGATTCGAGGATGTTTTACGCGCGGTCTTCTTGTCGCTGCCCACTTTGTCGCCGTGCGCCAGCACTTATCTCCGTGCGCCAACGCCGAGGGACAAAATGGCGTCGGCTTCCACCAGCGCGCCCTTGGGCAGTTCCTTGACCCCCACGGCGGCGCGCGCCGGGTAGGGCGCGTTGAAATAGCGGCTCATGGTTTCGTTCACCTTGGCGAAATGGGCAAGATCCGTCAGGTAGACATTGAGTTTGACCACATCGGCAAGCGAGCCGCCCGCAGCGTCGGCGATGACTTTCAGGTTTTCAAAGACCTGGGTGATTTGCGCGTCGATCCCCGCAACCAGCGTTTGGTTGGCGGGATTCAGGCCGATCTGACCAGAGATGTAGACTGTGGCGTCCGCGTCGTTGACCCTGACGGCCTGGGAATAGGTGCCGATGGCGGCAGGCGCTTTGTCGGTGGCGATGATGATTTTTTTCATGATGCGTATCTCGTTGAGAAAGGAAAATCAGTTTTTGCCGGGCGGCGGCACGAGGATGCCTTCAATGCCCAGTTCGCGCATTTTGGCGCGCGCGCTTTCAGCTTCGGCCTGCGTGGCGAAGGGGCCGACCTGGACACGGGTTTCCAGCGTGGCCGGAATACCGTTCTGTTTGAGTTTTTTACGCAGGGCTTCGGCGCGCTGCGTATTGACGAACACGCCTGCCTGAACGAGAAAACCCGATACCCTGATGGACGGCGCAGGGGGGGGCGAAGTAACGGATGGCGGCGCGGCGGGGGGTCTAACCGATTCGGGCGGCAGGGTGATTTCCGGCGGCGCGGTGAATTCCGGCACGACAGGGCGCGCAACGGGGGGCGTGACTTGTTGCGGCGGAATTTGTCGCGCGGGCGGCGGCGTGACCTGCCGCACCGTCGCCGTCGGCGCTTTTGACGCGGTCGCGCCCGGCGCGGAGGTTACGGGCACGACCGGCACGGACGGGGGGGCGGGCGGCAAGCTGGGGACGGCCTCGATTCTGGGCGGCGCGGGCAATTCCGATGGCGCTTGCTCGCCGCCTGCTTCCGGCGGCGCGGCGGGTTCATCCGGCAACACTTCCGGCGGCGTGATGGGCTGCGTGACCGGACGCTTTGGCTGCACCGGCACCGGCTCGGTAAACTGCGGCGTTTCCGTTGTCTCGGCGGGACGGGAGAGATAATCAAAAAACCACAACAGGGCGAGCAGCATCGCCACCGTGCCCGCCGCCAGCATCAGGCGATGAACGATCTTGCTGCGTTGTTCCGCATCGACATCCGCATCGGCGGGAGAATTTTCCGTGCTCATGCTCTGTCCTTGTTTTTCACCAGGGCAACCACCAGTTCCGCTTCCGCGCGGGAAATGCCGCAACGTTCGGCAATGGTGATCGCGTCATGCCCCAACATTGCCATCTGCATGGCATCGCTGTAAAGCGGTGAGGCGTTTTGCGCCGTGTGCAGATTTTGCACCTCCTGCTCAAAAGCGTCATGCAGCGCCTGCATGTCGCTGCGCAGGGCGGCGAAAGCGCCGCGCAGGGCGTCCATTTCGTCACGCAACTGTCCGACTTCCCGCTCCACCCCCGCCATGATCGCCTGCCGGGCAAAATCCTGGCGGGCGGCGGCATCCGCATCCGTGTCAACCGGGGAGGCGGCGGGCGTCGCCGCCGCAGAGGACGGGAAAGGATTGTGGCGATGGGGGCGGGTACGGGGGTGGGGGTAGGTGAGCAACACCTCCTCGTCGTCGTCGTCCTGCGGTTCCTGCGCCATCGGGGTCTCCGAAAAAAGGGAAGGTTCACTCAGGCTGACGCGCGGTTCATCGCGCCGCAGAGAGGGCGACGGTGACGGGCGACCGATGCGGCGCATGCGCCAGATCAGCCAGAGCATATAAAGGACAATCAGCAGGATCAGGGTAAGCAGAATTTCCCGCCAGCCCAGAAGATTCATCGTGTCGCCTTATCGTTTCCGGTTTCCGATTCCCACCGTCAGGAATCAGAACCCCTGAGTGTATTGCACCCCGATGATGTGCCCGCTGGCGTCGTAATCGCCCCGCAGACGCACGCCGCTCCCCAGGGATTCGTTCAGGCGCGGCGTCTTGACCCACTGGTAGGCGTAGCCGAAATCCAGCGCGGAATATTTGCTGAAGCGATATTGCCCGCCCAGAGAGAACCAGATGCGATGCGCGTCGGGCAGCAACGCGGTGCGATCCGATAAGCGCACGGGCGAGCGGTCATAGGCGAGGCCGAATTTCGATTTCCAGCGTTCGTTGTAGGTATAAGCCGCGCCCCAGGAGAGCCGCCAGCTATCGTGATCGTAGTCATCCAGGCGCTTCCAGTGCACGTAGGAGATGTCGCCCATCGCTTCCCACTTGTCGGAAACCTGCTGCCAGACGGAAAGCGAAAACCTGCCCGGCGTCTTGAAACGCCCGCTCCCGTCAACGCCGGGGAAGGCGGTCAGCGCGGACGGACGGGCATCCAGCCTGAACTTCATCCCGGAACGATAGGCCACGCCCACGCGCATGTCGGGCGAAAGCGTAAACAGCGCGCCCGCGTTCCAGCCCCAGTCGCTGTCCGAGTCGGAGTCGCTGGTGCTGGCCAGTGAGGTTTTCAGCTTGAGCGTCTGGTAATCGAGGCCGAAGCCCAGAGAAATTTTGTCGGAGAGGCGATAGGCAATGGCGGGGTTGATGTTGAGGCTGGAAATGCGCGCCTCAATGCCTGCGTCCCGACCCAGCCAGTCGTTGTCGTAGTCCAGATCCAGACTGTAGGGCGAGGAAATGCCCAGCCCGAATGACAGATCGGGATTCACCGCCCAGGAAAAATAAGCGTTGGGCAGGCTGCGCCATTGTCCGGCCTGACCGCCATCGCCGCCCGCAAGACCGATGCTGCCATCATTATCGAATTCGTAACGCTGGAGCGCCCCGACCAATCCCAGAGAAATCTGCGCTCCCGGAAGCTGTACAAGACCGGCGGGATTGTAATAAACCGTGCTGGCGTTATCGGCCACCGCCGCCGCGCCCGCGTAAGCGACGCCCAGACCGCTGGCGTTTTGTTCGACCGACTGAAAGCCATCCGCGCTGACAGGCATGGCGAAAACAGCGGCGACGACAGCGGCAAGCGGCAGAATGGAGATGGATTTTTTCATGTTGTTTGGCAAACAAAGGCAAAGATCATGAGATTTTACGCACTTTTCCGGGGCAAGTCGCGTTTCCGGCCTGCATCGTCAAGCGCCACATAAGTCAGTGTTGCTTCCGTTACCTTGACCGTGACCGGATTCTGCGGATGTCGTTCGGCGAAAACCTGCACCGCCACGGTCACGGAAGTCTTGCCGACCCGGATTATTTCAGCATAAAAACTCACCACGTCGCCGGAAGAAACCGGTTGTTGAAAATAAAAGGAATTGACCGCCACCGTCGCCATGCGTCCGCGGGCGTAACGCATGGCCTCGATGCCCCCCGCGATGTCGACCTGGGACATGATCCAGCCGCCGAAAATGTCGCCAAACATGTTTTCGTCGCCCGGCATGGGCACCAGACGCACAACGGGCTGTTTTTGAGGGAGTTGTACGGGTTCGTCAATCATGGTTGTTCTCCTGGGGGATTGGGAATTCAGTCGGATTACTGCTGGGTTTTTGTTGAATGGTCGGCATATCGGGTTGCCGGTTCGTTACGTATACTGTTCTCTGGTGCGCGCTGTCAATGGATGTTCAATGCTGAACAAGCTTTTCCGCTATCTCTGGGGCTACCGCCTGCGGGTGGTCGCCGCGCTCGCCTGTCTGGTCGGGGCGAAACTGGCGACCGTGGGCGTGCCGCTGGTGTTCAAGAGCATCATCGACGCGCTGGGTTCCGCCCCCGATCCCGCGCAGATCGCGCTCACGTTGCCGATCGCGCTGGTATTGCTCTACGGTTTACTGCGCTTCGCCGCTTCCCTGTGCACGGAATTGCGGGAAATCATTTTCGCCAAAGTCACGCAGCAATCCATTCGCAGACTGGCGCTGGAAGTGTTCGCTCATCTGCACGCGCTGTCGTTGCGTTTTCACCTCGAACGTCAGACCGGCGGCATCTCGCGCGACATCGAACGCGGCGCGCACGCCATCGCCACCCTGATCAACTACACCCTCTACTCGATTCTGCCCACCCTGATCGAAATCGCTCTGGTGCTGGTCATCCTCGGCCTCAGATATCCGCCCGTGTTCGCGCTGATCACCTTCATTTCGCTCCTGCTCTACATCGCGTTCACGATTGCGGTCAGCCAGTGGCGCATCGACATCCGCCGCCGGGTCAACGAAACGGATTCCGCCGCCAACACCCGCGCCATCGACAGCCTGATCAATTACGAAACGGTCAAATATTTCGGCAACGAAGCTTTCGAAGCCGGACGTTACGACGAGGAAATGGAATGCTGGGCGAGGGCGGCCACCCGCAGCCAGATTTCGCTCTCTTTTCTGAACCTCGGTCAGCAGATCATCGTCGTGGCTGGCCTCACCCTGATGATGTGGCAGGCGACCAAAGGTGTGGTTGAAGGCTGGATGAGCATCGGTGATCTGGTGCTGGTCAACGCCTTTCTGATGCAGCTTTACATGCCGTTAAATTTTCTGGGCGTGGTGTACCGCGAAATTCGTCAGGCGATGACCGACATCGAACGCCTGTTTGCGCTGCTCGCCACGGAGCGGGAAATCGCCGACGCGCCGGATGCCGCGCCGCTGGAGAATGTCCCGCAAGCCATCCATTTTGCCGACGTGCATTTTGCCTACGAGCCGGAACGCGCCATTCTGCGCGGCGTGGAATTCACGATTCCCGCCGGGCACACCGTCGCCGTGGTGGGACGTTCGGGCGCGGGCAAATCAACGCTGGCGCGGCTGTTGTTTCGTTTTTACGAGGTGAGCGACGGAAGCATAACCCTCAACGGGACGGACATCCGCGCCCTGACGCAATCCAGCCTGCGCGCCGCCATCGGCATCGTGCCGCAGGACACCGTGCTGTTCAACGACACCCTCTATTACAACATCCGCTACGGTCGCCCGGAGGCCCGCCGGGAAGAAGTGCTGGCCGCCGCCCGCGCCGCCCAGCTCGACGCTTTCATCGCCCGCCTGCCCGCCGGTTACGACACCCGCGTCGGCGAGCGCGGCCTGAAACTTTCCGGCGGCGAAAAACAGCGCGTCGCCATCGCCCGCGCATTGTTGAAGAATCCCTCCATTCTGGTCTTCGACGAAGCCACATCGGCATTGGATTCCCGCACCGAACAGGCCATCCAGCAACAACTGGACGCCGCCGCCCGGGGACGCACCACCCTCGTCATCGCTCACCGGCTGTCGACCATCATGCACGCCGATGAAATTCTGGTCATGGACGAAGGCCGCATCGTCGAACGCGGCACACATCCCAAACTGCTGGAACAAGGCGGAATTTACGCGCAGTTATGGGCGGTTCAGCGGTCGGATGACAGAGGACGGAGGACAGATGACCGTCTGGTCTCCGGCGCTTTGCGCCGCTGATACATCTTTGCCCGTCTAGAGTCTGTTGACAATCGCGGGCGCCATTCTATGCAATAGTCAATTGGCATTGATTTTTCGGTTACTTTCAAGGTTTTACAAAGGGGATGTTCACTTCTTCTAGTGGTCGCAGTTGCTACGCCGTCCTCGCTTCACCCACCTGCCTGCCCGGTTCTGACCGTTCAGGACGGTGATCCTTTCGTGACGCTTCGGCCCTTCGCTATTCCTGCCTTTCGCCAGGCTTCTACGCTACTACGGCCTCTGCTGACTTCTCGTCCGCTTTCACGGGCGAGATCTCCCCGGGTAAGAACATGTACTTTCGAGCCGTGCCGCCAAGCTCTACTTGAAGCGTCTTTCGGTGACTGTTGGATTTCGCGTTCCCTGGCACGCTCATCGCCCGCTCCCGGCCTCACTTTACGCTCCTCAGCCCTCAATCTCCTGTCCCCTGCTGACCGCTTCGCCGATGCGGGAAACGCCGATGGCATGCATGCCGGGGATGGGCTGGCGGGGCAGGTTGGCTTTGGGCACGAGCGCGTGGGTAAATCCCAGTTTGGCGGCTTCTTTCAGGCGTTCCTGTCCGCGTGGGGCGGGGCGAATTTCGCCCGCCAGACCGACTTCGCCGAAGACGATGAGTTTTTCAGGCAGGGCGCGGTTTTTCAGGGAAGAGACGATGGCCAGCAGGATGGCCAGATCGGCGGCGGGTTCGTTGATGCGCACGCCGCCGACCGCGTTGATGAACACATCCTGATCGAAACAGACGATGCCCGCGTGCCGGTGCAACACGGCGAGCAGCATGGCGAGGCGCTGGGCGTCCAGACCGACGGTGAGGCGGCGCGGGTTGCCGTGCGCGGGGTCGACCAGCGCCTGAATTTCCACCAGCAGGGGGCGCGTGCCTTCCTGCGTCACCAGAATGCAGGCGCCCGGCACGTCCTTTTCGTGTTGCGAGAGGAAGAGCGCGGAAGGGTTGCTGACGCCTTTCAATCCGCGCTCGGTCATGGCGAACACGCCGAGTTCATTGACCGCGCCGAAGCGGTTTTTACAGGCGCGGATCAGGCGGAAACTGGAATGGGCGTCACCTTCAAAATAGAGCACGGTGTCTACGATGTGTTCGAGCACGCGCGGCCCGGCCAGCGCGCCTTCCTTGGTGACGTGCCCGACCAGAATGACAGTGATGGCGAGTTGCTTCGCCAGCCGGGTAAGCTGCGCGGCGCATTCGCGCACCTGCGCGACGGAGCCGGGGGCGGAGGCCAGTTGTTCCGACCACAGGGTTTGAATGGAGTCGACAACCACGATTTGCGGGCGTTCGCTTTGCAGGATGGCGAGGATTTTTTCCAGGTTGATTTCGGCCAGCAGTTGCAGGCGACCTGCCGTAATGCCCAGCCTTCTGGCGCGCAGGACGATCTGTTCCCCCGATTCTTCTCCGCTGATGTAGAGGGCATGCTGTCGTTCCGAGAGACTCGCCAACGCCTGTAGCAGCAGGGTGCTCTTGCCAATGCCGGGGTCGCCGCCGATCAGCACGACCCCGCCCGCGATTAAGCCCCCGCCCAGAGGACGGTCGAATTCGGCGATGCCGGTGGGGATGCGTTCGGCTTCTTTCGCTTCGATTTCCGCGAGCTTTTGCAGTTTCGCTGTCGGGGCGAGCGATTGAAAACGGCTGCCAGCGGCGCGCGGCGATTCGGCCACGCTTTCCACCAGCGTATTCCACGCGCCGCAGCCGGGGCATTGCCCCTGCCATTTGGGGGAACTAGCGCCGCATGCGTCGCAGCAGTAGAGGGTTTTGGATTTACTCATCAGAGGACAAGGAACGCGACGCGGGCGCGCAGCGCCGGATGGGGGCGGGGTTGGATAAGGGACAAGGGGGACAGGGCGCGATGGGCGTCGAATGAGGAATTACTCATTTCACGCCTCCGTCCAGTATCGGGGCACGCGGGGGGTGACAGCGCAGAAGAGTTCATAACTGATGGTGCCCGCCGCTGTCGCCACCGCGTCCGCATCCACCGCGCCGCCCGCGCCCGCGCCCCAGAGCGTGACCGGACTGCCGACTTCGGCCAGAGGAATGGCGTCGAGGTCACAGGCCAGCATGTCCATGCTCACCCGACCCAGCGTTCGGGTCATGACACCGGCGACGGCGATTGGCGTGCCCGTGGGGGCATGGCGGGGATAACCGTCGGCGTAACCGCAGGCGACAATGCCGATACGCATGGGTTTTTCCGCCTGAAACACGCCGCCATAGCCGACCCGTTCCCCGGCTTGCACCGTCTGGATGCCGATCAGTTGGCTTTCCAGCGTCATCACGGGTTTTAAACCCAGCGTCGCCGCCGTGGCGTCGGCAAAAGGGCTGCCGCCGTAGAGCAGGATGCCGGGGCGCACCCAGTCTTCCGCCGTACCCCGGCTTTCCGGGTAACGCACCAGCGCGGCGGAGTTGGCGAGACTGACGGGCAGGCCCGCGCCCGCGTCGTCGGCGCGCAGTTGCCGCACGCGATCAAGCTGCGCGGCAATGCCGACTTCGGTGTCCGCTTCGGCAAAATGATTCATCAGCGCAAGGCGTCGGATGCCCATGTCTTCCAGCCGTCGCCGCGTCGCACCGATGTCTTCGGGACGAAATCCCAGACGGTTCATACCGGTGTTCAGTTTGATATAGGCGCTCGCGGGACGCAGCGGCGTGACCGCCAGCATCTCCAGTTGCGCGCGGCAATGCAGGACGGGCGTCAGGTCGAAACGGGACAGTGTGGCGGCCTCTTCCGGCGCAAAAAACCCTTCGAGCAACAAAATGGGCTTCGCGCACCCCCGCTCGCGCAGGGCGATGGCGGTTTCGGTTTCCAGTAGCGCGTAGCCGTCAGTCAGGTCGTCCAGGGCGCGTGCGGCCTGAAATTGTCCGTGTCCGTAAGCATCGGCCTTGATGACCGCCCATATTTTCGCCTGCCCGGCCAGACGCCGCGCCAGGATAAAATTATGCCGCAGGGCGGCAAGGTCAATGTGAGCGCGGATGGGGCGAAAAGTGGTCATGACAGGGGTCAGGGCGCGGCAGTGTGATCGCCGTTTTGAAAGGTTGAGATTGTAGAGCGTCTGCAAAATTTGCGCGCAAGGGATTTGGAACCATTCTGACCCGGTGCGCGCCAGGCCGATCATCTGGCGCTTGATCCCCGATTTGTGATAGCCTCCACTCCCTTACCCATCATGCCCGCTCTCCTCGTAGTTCAATGGATAGAACAAGCGCCTCCTAAGCGCTAGATACAGGTTCGATTCCTGTCGAGGGGACCAGATGTCAAAATTGACTGATGATGAACAACAGATGCGGCTTGAAGCCTGAAGGAGGATCCCGTGCTGCGTATTTTTGCTTTCTTGCCGATGGTCTTTGCACTTTGTCTCCCGGTGGTTGCCCGGGCGCAGTCGCCGGTGCGGGTTACGGACGCCTGGGTGCGCGCGACGGTGGCGGCGCAGCAGGCGACGGGCGCGTTCATGAAACTGGAAAGTACGGAAACCGTGCAGTTGGTCGGCGTGCGCTCGCCGGTGGCGGGGGTTACGGAAGTCCACACCACGCGCATGCAGGGCGAGGTGATGGAAATGCGCGCCGTGCCCAGCCTTGCCCTGCCTGCCGGAACGGTAACGGAACTGAAGCCCGGCGGTTTGCACATCATGCTGATGCAACTCAAGGCTCAGGTCAAAGCAGGGCAGAAAGTGCCTCTGACCCTGATTCTGGAAAATGCCGGACGCGAACGTCAGGAAATCACGGTGGAAGCCGAAGTCCGCCCTCTGAATGCGCCCGGCATGCAACGCCCGGAATAATCGCCATGAAAAAATTGTGCGCGCTGATTCTGGCGGCGGCCTGCCTTTCTGCCTGTGACGCGCCTTCCCCGCCGCCTGCGGCGTCGGTCAGCGCGCCGCTTTTTCACGCCGAAGCGCTGGTCGATCCGCAATACGGACGTGATTTCAGGCTCACCGACCATAATGGTCAGACGCGCACGCTGGCGGATTGGCGCGGCAAGGTCGTGCTGATTTTTTTTGGCTACACCCAGTGTCCCGATGTCTGCCCCAGTGCGTTGTACCGTTCTGCCCAGGTTATGGAGCGTCTGGGGTCGCAGGCCGAAAAAGTGCAGATGTTGTTCATCACGCTGGACCCGGCGCGGGATACGCCGGAATTGTTGCGTACTTACGTCCCTTCGTTTCACCCCTCTTTTTTGGGATTGTTCGCCAGTGAAGAACAAACGCCGCAACTGGCGCGCGATTTTCAGGTGTTTTACCGGATCAATCCTGGCCAGACGCCCGGCAGCTATACCGTCGACCATAGCGTCACCACCTACGCCTACGATCCGGCGGGGCGTTTGCGTCTGGCGATCAGGCATGACATCACGCCGGAAGAACTGGCGGAAGACATTCAGCGTTTGTTGACAGAAGCCGCAGTCAGCGAACCCTCCGGGGCAACTGCGCCGCCGCATGGCGCATAGCATCGACATCAGCGAAAGCGGGGGCGTTCGCTATCTGCATTTCGGCTCGGAATGGGTGCAGGGCGCGATGCGGATTGCGCGTCCCTTTTCCCTGGAACTGGCGTACACGCGGGAAATGCTGCTGGCGCTCCTGCTTGCCGCCGCACCGCTACGGCATGGCCTGCTGGTCGGTCTGGGCGCGGCTTCGCAGCTCAAGTTCCTGCACCGTCATTTCCCCGAAGCCCGTTTCACCGTCATCGAGATCAATCCCGACGTGCCGAACGTCGCGCGGCAGTTTTTCAGGCTGCCCGCCTCGCCCCGGATCGACATCGTCATCGCCGACGCGGCGGCATGGCTGACGCAAAACGCGCCACAGGCGCGGTTCGACCTGATTTTGCTGGATGGCTTCAATGCCGCCGGACGCACTGGCGCGTTATCCGGCGCGGCGTTTTACGCCGGATGCCGCGCGGCGTTGACAGAAACAGGCGTTTTTTCCTGCAACCTGCTGGCGGGCAACCGGGGTTTTCGCGCCAATCTGCGCCGCATTCGCCATGCCTTCGCTGGCCGCAGCCTGCATTTTGCTTCCGGCGATAACGGCAATGTCGTCGCCCTTGGCGTTGCCGGCGAATATCACGCGCTGCCGCTTACGACCCTGCGCGAACGCGCGCTGGCGCTAAAGAGCGCGACCGGGCTGGATTTACGTCCCGCGCTCACGCGCCTGCAATTGACCGTCGCCCTGCCCGGCGGTTGCCTGAATCTCTGATGTCGTCCGCCCCCGGATACCTGATGCGTTAAAATCATCGCTTTCCCTATCGAGAATCCGCCGTGACCGGTATTACCATTGCCCTTTCCAAGGGTCGTATTTTTGAAGAAACCCTGCCGCTTTTGGCGGCGGCGGGGATTGTGCCGAACGAAGACCCGGAAAAATCCAGAAAACTCATTATCGACGCCAATCAACCCGATGTGCGGCTCATCATCGTGCGCGCTTCCGACGTGCCGACCTACGTGCAATACGGCGCGGCGGACATGGGCGTGGCGGGTCGGGATGTGCTGATTGAACACGGCGGCGCGGGGCTGTACCAGCCGCTGGATCTGAACATCGCCAACTGTCGCATGATGGTGGCCGTGCAGGAAGGCTTCAATTACGCCGCCGCCGTGCAGCAAGGGGCGCGGCTGAAAGTGGCGACCAAATACATCAAGACGGCGCGCGAGCATTTCGCGGCCAAGGGCGTGCATGTGGATCTCATCAAACTCTATGGTTCGATGGAACTCGCGCCGCTGGTGGGGCTGTCAGACGCCATTGTCGATCTCGTCTCGTCCGGCGCGACCTTAAAGGCCAACCGGCTCGTGGCGGTGGAACACATCATGGATATTTCCAGCCGCCTCATCGTCAATCAGGCGGCGTTGAAACTGAAGCGCGCCGCCCTGCAACCCATTATCGACGCCTTTCAGGGCGCTGTGGAGAAATGAACATGCCCATCCAGTTAAAGCGACTGTGCAGCCGCCAGGCCGATTTCGGCGCGCAACTCGACGCCCTGCTGGCCTTCGAGGGCGCGCAGGACGCGAGCATCGAAAACACCGTCGTGGAGATTCTCGCCGATGTCAAACGACGCGGCGACGCGGCGGTCGTCGAATACACCCGCCGTTTCGACCGCCTGCAAGCGCCGGACATGGCGGCGCTGGAACTGTCCCCGGCGGAACTCGCCGCCGCCCTGCAAGGCTTGCCTACCGAACGTCGGCAGGCGCTGGAAGAAGCGGCGGCGCGCATCCGGCGTTTTCACGAAAAACAGACGCAGACGGGGTGGCGTTACACCGAAGCGGATGGCACGCTGTTAGGCCAGATGGTGACGCCGCTGGATCGCGTCGGCGTCTACGTGCCCGGCGGCAAGGCCGCCTATCCCTCTTCCGTGCTGATGAACGTGATTCCCGCCAGAGTGGCCGGGGTCGGGGAAGTCATCATGGTCGTGCCCACGCCGGGCGGCGAAAAAAATCCGCTGGTGCTGGCCGCCGCCGCGCTGGCGGGCGTGGATCGGGTCTTCACCATCGGCGGCGCGCAGGCGGTGGCGGCGCTCGCCTACGGCACCCGGAGCGTGCCGCAGGTCGATAAAATCGTCGGCCCCGGCAATGCCTATGTCGCCTGCGCCAAGCGGCGGGTGTTTGGCGTCGTCGGCATCGACATGGTGGCCGGCCCTTCGGAAATTCTGGTGCTGGCGGATGGCAGCGCCGATCCCGACTGGGTGGCGATGGATCTGTTCAGTCAGGCCGAACATGACGAACTCGCGCAAAGCATCCTCGTCAGCCCGAACGCCGCCTGTATCGACGCCGTGGCGTCCAGCATCGAAAAGCTCCTGCCCGGCATGCCGCGCCGCGAAGTCATCCGCACCGCGCTGGAAAATCGGGGCGCGCTGATCGAAGTCCGCGACCTTGATGAAGCCATCGCCCTCGCCAATCGCATCGCGCCCGAACATCTGGAACTGGCCATGACGGAAGCCGACGCCTGGGTGGAAAAAATCCATCACGCGGGCGCGATTTTCATCGGCGCTTACACCTCGGAAGCCCTGGGGGACTACTGCGCCGGCCCCAACCATGTCCTGCCCACCTCCGGCAGCGCCCGTTTTTCCTCGCCGCTGGGCGTTTACGATTTTCAGAAACGCACCAGTTTAATCCGGGTTTCGCAGGCCGGCGCGCAACATCTGGGGCGCGTGGCGGGCATACTGGCGGATGGCGAAGGCTTGCCCGCCCACGCCTGCTCGGCGCGCTACCGCCTGAAATAGCCGGGGTCAGCCCTTCACGGTCTGCACCAGCACATGCAGGGCGTGGTTGAGGTCGCTGTCCGTGGCGCGTAAGGTATCGATCGTCCTGACGGCGTGGATGACCGTGGTGTGGTCGCGCCCGCCAAAGGCGTCGCCAATCACCGGGTAGCTGAACTGCGTGACTTCCTTGCACAGCCACATGGCAATCTGGCGCGGGCGGGCGATGGCGCGGGGGCGTTTTTTGGAAAACAGGTCGGCAACCTTGATCTTGTAATAATCGGCGACGGTTTTCTGGATGCCTTCGATGCTGACATTGCGCACGGAATTGATGATGTCCTTCAGCGCTTCGCGGGTGACTTCCAGCGTCACCGGCATGCCCCGGAAGCTGGAATAGGCGAGCACCCGGTTCAGCGCGCCTTCCAGCTCGCGCACATTGGAACGCAGGTATTTGGCGATGAAAAAGGCCACATCATCTTCCAGCGCCAGACCCTCGGCTTCGGCTTTCTTTTTCAGGATGGCGACCCGCATCTCGATTTCCGGCGGCTCGATCTGCACGGTCAACCCCCAGTCGAAGCGACTCACCAGCCGGTCGTCGAGGCCGTTGATGTCCTTGGGATAGGTGTCGCAGGTGATGATGATTTGTTTGTTGGCTTCCAGCAGGGCGTTGAAAACGAAGAAAAATTCTTCCTGCGAGCGGTTCTTGCCGTTGAAAAACTGCACATCGTCGAGCAACAGCACATCCAGACTGCGGTAGTAACGCTTGAACACATCGAAAGCTTTTTGCTGGTACGCCTTGACCACATCGGAGTAGTAATCCTCGGCGTGCACATAGCGCACCACCTTTTCCGGCAACTGGCTGACGATGTGATTACCGATGGCGTGCATCAGGTGAGTCTTGCCCAGACCCGCGCCACCATAGATAAACAGCGGATTGTAGGTGCTGCCGCCGGGCGTCGTGGCAACCTGCTCGGCTGCGGCGCGCGCCAGATCGTTGGCCCTGCCGACGACCAGATTTTCAAAGGTCAGCGTGCTGTTCAGGCGGGTCTTGTCATTTTCCTGCGACGATGCACCCGCGATGGACGCGGCGGATTTGTTTTTACCCGCCTTGCCGCTGCGCTTGTCTGCCTCTGCCTGCTTTGTCTGCGCGTCGGCTCCGGGGGCGGCATCCTTCGGGAGTGCGGTCTCTCTTCCTCCGTTGACGGGCTTCCCCGTTTTGCTGATGGCCAGCGCAATCCTGACCGGTTTGCCGAAAAAGTCGGCGGCGTGCGCCTCGATGTCCGCCAGATATTCTTTTCGAATCCAATTGAGCACGAAACCATTGGCCGCCAACAGTCGCAAGCCGCCTGTCTCGTCGCCTTCCAGAGTAAGGGGACGAATCCAGGTGTTGAATTGCTGCTGCGATAGAACCTGCGCGTACTTTTGCAGGCAGGATTCCCAGAATTCGGTGCTCATGAAGCAGGCTCGTGCGGATGATCGGCCCGGAGTGACCAGGGGCGACAGGTGGATGAAAAACAACGACAGGGGCGAAATTCTACTCCCAAAGCGCGACGGACAAAAGTTATCCACAAGGTCGACATGGGCAATCGCATTTGGGCGTGAAACCAGTCAGCGGAATTGTGGCGTCCGGGCGCCTGCAAACAGGCGGGTAATTTTTTGCCCAGACCGTCGAATACGGGTAGGGAATCCATCGGGTGGCGTCCTTGTCTTCTGAAAAATCCGCGTTCTGGCTGGACTGGCCGGGCGCCTGCGCGGCCTGTGTTTTGGCGTCGCTCATCCGTTCGATGGCTCTGGCAGGTTCCGTATGGGCGTATGCAAGGGCGGTATCGTAGAAACCGCCGTTGTTTACATGCGGCGCGCTCGGAGAGCGCGCCCTACCTTTGTGGGAGAGGGGGGGCAGAAGACAGAAGACGGAAGACCGTTCAGTGAGCGGCAGCGAAGCTGCCGCATGAAAAAAGCCTCACGTTTTCGGCTCAAAAGGCGTAATTCACCTTCAAACTCCCCGTCACCCCCTCGCGCTTGCCGGTGTAGCCTTGAATACCCACGTCCAGCGACAACGGTTTGCCGGGCGTGGGTTTTAAGGTTACGCCGACTTCCGCCATGCCGGTATCGCCCTGCAAATCCGGCGTGTCCAGCCGGTAGCCGTAGATGTCGGCCTTGGCCTTGCCCGCGTACTCATGCTCCCACGCCGCGCCCGCGTAGAAGGCGACCATCGGGTTCAGCGTCTCATCCCACCTTGCGCCCAGGCGCGTTCTGCGGGAGTCGATGGACTGGAATTTCACCGGCTCGCCGGTCGTCAGCGTCGCGGTGTCGCCCCCCTGATGGCTCCACAGGTATTGGCCGTAGAGTTTTAACGAGGACGATTCTCCCAACTTCAGGCGATAGCCCAACCCCGCGTGGGCGCTGGCATAGGTGGATTTGGTGTCGTAGGCGGCGCGGCGGCCAAAGGCGTCGGTCAGGTCTTTGGCGCTGAAGTCCAGTTTCACCTTGCCCGCGCGGGCGCTGGCTTCGGCGTACAAATTGCCGGTGGCTGTCTCCGCGAATTCCAGATGCGCGAGAATGCCGCCGCCGGTGTAGTCGGCGTCCCCCTTGCCGTGGACGCTCGCGGCGTTGGAAAAGCTGTTGTAGGTGCTGTAATCGCCTTCGCCGTGCTCGATGAAGGCGCCCAGCGTCAACTCGCCCGCGTTCAGGGCGCGGGAGGCGGAGAGGCCCGCGATCAGGGTGTAGCCGTCCA
>JAISRR010000175.1 GCA_031273565.1 Zoogloeaceae bacterium
GGCAGGGCGCTTTGGTAGGGCGCGCTCTCCGAGCGCGCCGGGCGTTAACGACGGCGCTTTCGGAGAAAGCGCCCTACCTACGTTACGACCTGGTCTTCTGTGCTCTGCCCCCCTCTCCCCGGCCATCTCCCGCAAGGGACAAGGGAAAAAAGGAAGGGGTGACAGGCGGAGTCAGGGTAAATTACGCCTTTTGACGACGCTTGCGCGTCTCCGGGAGCGGCGGCTCTCCACCCCGTTTTGGCAGGGTTTTGGTAGGGCGCTTTGGTAGGGCGCGCTCTCCGAGCGCGCCGGGCGTTAACGACGGCGCTTTCGGAGAAAGCGCCCTACCTGCTACGTCACTACCCGGTCGTCTGTGCTCTGCCCCCCTCTCCCCGGCCCTCTCCCGCGAGGGACAAGACAGTTTCTTGTTGTTATCATCCCGCATCATCCAGCCTTGCTCCGCTTTTTCAGGACAAACACCATGTCAGGTCAAATTACCCGCATCGGAACGCCCCTCTCTCCATCGGCGACGCGCGTCATGTTGCTTGGGGCGGGCGAATTGGGCAAGGAAGTCATCATCGCCCTGCAACGCCTCGGCGTTGAAACCATCGCGGTTGATCGTTACGCCAACGCGCCCGGAATGCAGGTCGCGCACCGGGCGCATGTGCTCACAATGACGGACGGCGACGCCTTGCGGGCGCTGATTGAAAAGGAACGCCCCCATCTCGTGGTGCCTGAAATTGAGGCGATTGCCACCGATATGCTGGTGGAGATCGAAAAAGAAGGATGGTGCGAAATTATCCCGACGGCGCGCGCCGCGCAATTGACGATGAATCGTGAAGGCATCCGTCGGCTGGCCGCCGAAGAACTGGGTTTGCCCACCTCTCCCTATGCCTTTGCGGGTTCGCTCGAAGAATTGCAGGCCGCCATCGACGGGGGCATTGGCTTTCCCTGTTTCATCAAGCCCACGATGTCTTCTTCCGGTAAAGGGCAATCATTGGCGCGCAGCGCGGCGGATGTCGCCAAAGCCTGGGATTACGCACTACAGGGCGGGCGGGTGAATCGGGGCCGCGTGATCGTTGAAGGCTTTATCGATTTTGATTATGAAATCACGCTCCTGACCGTGCGTGCCATCGGGACGGAGGGTGAGATCGAAACGCATTTTTGCGCGCCGGTGGGTCATGTGCAGGTCAACGGGGATTACGTTGAATCCTGGCAACCTCAGGCCATGAGCGAAGTTGCCCTGAAAAAAGCGCGGACCATCGCCGGAGCCGTCACGGAGCGTCTCGGCGGGCGCGGTCTTTTCGGCGTCGAGCTTTTCGTCAGGGGCGATCAGGTCTGGTTCTCGGAAGTCAGCCCGCGTCCGCATGATACGGGGCTGGTCACGCTGGCTTCCCAGCGTTTTTCGGAATTTGAATTGCATGCCCGCGCCATTCTCAGGCTTCCGGTCGATGTCGCGCTGAGAACCCCCGCCGCGTCCGCAGTGATTTACGGGGGGCTAAAAGCCAGGGGAATCGCCTTTACCGGTGTTGGCGAGGCGCTCGGCGTTCCGGGCGTCGACATCCGACTGTTCGGCAAACCGGAAAGCTTCGTGAAACGCCGCATGGGCGTCGTCACAGCAACGGGCGTCGATACGGAAGCAGCGCGCCACCGGGCAAAACTTGCGGCGGGAAAGGTCAAACCTGTTGCGTGTGACCCGGCCTGATCTTCCAGAAATAACGTTGGCAGAAATTCTGTAGTCATTTTCCGCCTGGATTTCATGCCGGACTCGCCTCGGTTCACGCCATATGTCATGCATGAGCAACAATCCGTTCGTCATGAATAACGCCTGACAGGATGCCCCGTTTCGTCCCCTTGCGCCCTGCAAGTTCATCTTTTTTCGCGTTGCTGAAAGGGTTTTTGTGTTGTTTTTTTGAGACGCGCAAGCTTCGTGCGCCTTGGGGGACGAAAAGATGGAAGGCGGAAGGCGGGGGCAATTTTTTCCGTCTTCTGGCGTCTGTTGCCTGCCATCTGGCGAATCGCCATGTAGAATAAGGCTTCTGATTTCATGCGAGCGCGCCGGACGGCAGGCTCAGGGGAAACGCATGTTTTTGATCATCGGTTACATCATCATTCTCGCTTCGGCGCTCGGCACGTACTCGATACACGGCAGTCTGGCGGCGCTGTGGATGCCGACGGAGTATCTGGCGATTGCGGGCCTGCTGGTGGGCGCGTTCGTGGCGGGCAACAGTCCCAAGGTGATGAAGAGCGTTCTGGGCGGCTTACCGGGTATCTTCAAGGGTTCGCGCTACACCAAGGCGTATTACGTGGATGTGCTGGCGCTGCTTTTCGAGTTGTTGACCAAGGTGCGTAAGGAAGGGTTGATGTCGATTGAAAACGACGTGGAAAATCCCGAATCCAGCCCGGTATTCTCGAAATACCCGGATGTTTTGCACGATCATCACGTCACGGAATTCATGACCGACTACCTGCGCATGATGGTGGGCGGCAACCTCAACACGCTGGAAATCGAAGGCTTGATGGATCAGGAACTGGAGGCGCACCACCATGACGCGGAAGTGCCGGGGCATGTGATGAACAAGCTCGGCGACGCCATGCCGGCCTTCGGTATCGTGGTGTGCGTCATGGGCGTGGTGAGCGTCATGGGTTCCGTGGGCGAACCGCCGCCGGTATTGGGCAAGATGATCGGCGGCGCGCTGGTGGGCACCTTCCTCGGCATTCTGTTGTCTTACGGTTTTGTGCAGCCGATTGCGACCCTGCTGGAACAAAAGGCGGCGGAGAGCAGCAGTATTTTCAATGTGGTCAAGGCGGTGTTGCTGGCTTCGATGTCAGGTTACGCGCCACAGGTGGCGGTGGAGTTCGGGCGCAAGAACCTGCCCGCCGATGCCCGTCCGAGTTTCCTGGAACTGGAGGACGAATTGAAGAGCCGCAAGGGAAGATGATGGGTGAAAAACGCCCCGTCCGGTCGCTTGAGAGGCGCGCATGAGCGACGATTCCTCGCGTCCCATCGTTATCAAACGCATCAAGAAGGGCGGCGGCGGCGCGCATGGCGGCGCGTGGAAACTGGCCTACGCCGACTTCGTGACGGCGATGATGGCCTTTTTTATCCTCATGTGGCTGCTGGGTTCCACGGCCAAGGGCGATTTGCAGGGCCTCGCCGAGTTTTTCCAGAATCCGATGAAGGTCGCCAGCACCGGAGGCAGCGGCATGGGCGACGCGACCAGCATCCTGCAGGGCGGCGGGCAGGATTTGAGCCGCAGCGCCGGGCAGGTCAAGCGGGGCGATATCGCCGAAGCGGAAAAGCGGCGGCTGCGCCGGGAATTCGAACGCCGCGAACGGCGCGCACTGGAAGGACTGAAAAAGCAACTGGAGGAATTGATCGACGACTCGCCGCAACTGCGTATCTTCAAAAACCAGTTGTTGCTGGATATCACTTCCGAAGGACTGCGCATCCAGATTGTCGATGAACAGAATCGCCCCATGTTTGACCTCGCCGGGGATAAATTGAAGCCCTACACGCGCACCATTCTGCGCGAGATCGGCACGGTGTTAAATGATGTGCCCTACCGCATCAGTCTGGCCGGACACACCGATGCCGCCCGTTTTTCCGGCGGCGAGCAGGGTTTTTCCAACTGGGAACTGTCGGCCAACCGCGCCAACGCCTCGCGACGGGAACTGGTGTTGGGCGGCATGAACGATCTCAAGGTTCTGCGGGTGGTGGGGCTGTCTTCTTCGGTATTGTTCGACCCCAATGACCCGCTGAATCCGATCAATCGCCGCATCAGCATCGTGGTGCTGAACAAGCGCACGGAAATGGCGATTCTTCAGGAAGACAGCCCTGAAACCGAGGTCGATGACGAAGATATTCTGTCGGCGGCGGATCTGACGCCGACACCGTAGGGAGTGGAACAGGGCAATCGCATTTGACTGACTCCGAGGCCTGGCCGCAAACACCGTCATTCCCCTGCAAGGGAATGACGGCAGGTAGGGCGGTATCGAAGAAACCGCCGTTTGTTTAACCTGCGGCGCTTTCGGAGAAAGCGCCCTACCTGAACCCGCCCTACCTGAACCCGCCCTACCTGAACCCGCCCTACCTGAACCCGCTCAGGCTGCGATTCCGGGAGGCATTCGCGCCGTTGGTCGACGCGTTCGACTTTTGGGCGTGAAGCGCCGCAAACGATACTGCCACCTCATCAACCGCTGATTGAAAACGCGTTTCCTCAAAAGCTGACGACATCTGCCTGTGCGATTGCCCTGGGGGGGTGGAAACGGAGCAACTGACGGGCAAAGCGGTTCCGGCAAGCGCTCGCTGTTCGTGCTCATGGCTTGTCGGCAACACCCCAATTTGTCCGATGTCGCGGCAAATCGCCGCATTTCCTGCCCTCTCCGGGTGAAAGACAGATGACCTGCGCTCTACAGAATACCTGCCATGCTTTGCTGAAAAAGAAAAAAGTCGTTATAATTCTGCGGTTTGTTTCGTCAGCGACCAATTCGCGCGACTTTTTCGGGGAGTGGGCTTTATGCCCATTTTTTATTTTTGGCTATGGATTTAAACAATCTGCTGGAAAAAACGGTGATCGGCCTGGGCTACGAACTCGTGGATGTAGAGTTCGCCGCCAGAGGCTTGCTGCGCGTTTTCATCGACAGGCCGGAAAAAGCGAACGGCGTCGACGTGGAGGATTGCGCGACCGTCTCCCGTCAGCTTTCGCGCCTGCTGGATGTCGAGAACGTGGATTACGACCGTCTGGAAGTTTCCTCTCCCGGTCTTGATCGCCCCCTGAAAAAAGCTGCGGATTTTGAACGCTTCGTCGGCGAGGAGGTTCGCCTCTCCCTGCGCACGCCCCTGTCGGGGCAACAGCGCAATTATCGCGGGCGGCTTTTGGGTTTGCGCGACGGAAAAGTAGTGCTGCAAGTTGAATCCGGCAAAGCGGCCGATGAACTGGCGGTTGATCTGGAAAATATCGCGAAAGCGCGTTTGGCGCCCAGCTTCGGTGGAAGCCGGGCGGGCGCTGACAATAGGAGGTCTGGCGATGAGTCGTGAAATTTTGCTGCTGGTGGACGCTCTGGCGCGGGAAAAGAATGTGGCGCGCGACGTGGTGTTCGGCGCGCTGGAAATGGCGCTGGCGTCGGCGACCAAGAAGCGCATCCATGATGAGGCGGATGTGTGGGTGACCATCGACCGCAACACCGGCGAATTTGAATCTTTCCGCCGCTGGCTGGTGGTGGACGACTCGGAATATGTGAATGAATTCACCCAGTCGCCACTTTCCGAGGCGAAGCAGGACGACGCCGAGGTGGAAGTGGGCGATTATCTGGAAGAGGCGCTCGAACCCATCGACTTCGGACGCATCGGCGCACAGGCGGCCAAGCAGGTGATCCTGCAAAAAATCCGCGACGCCGAACGCGAACAAATTCTGAACGACTTCCTGGAACGCAAGGAGCATATCGTTTCCGGCACCATCAAACGCATGGAGCGCGGCAACGCCATTGTTGAAGCAGGCAAGATCGAAGCCATACTGCCGCGTGACCAGATGATTCCGAAAGAAAATCTGCGCGTTGGCGACCGCGTGAAAGCCTATCTGCTGAAAATCGACCGCAGCGCGCGCGGCCCGCAGATCGTACTCTCGCGCACCGTGCCGGAATTCATCATGCGCCTCTTTGAACTGGAAGTGCCGGAAATCGAAGACGGCCTGATGGAACTCAAAGCGTGCGCCCGCGACCCCGGCATGCGCGCCAAGATCGCCGTCAAATCGAACGACCCGCGCGTCGATCCCATCGGCACTTGCGTCGGAATGCGCGGCACCCGCGTCATGGCGGTCAGAAACGAAATCGCCGAGGAACCGATTGACATCGTGTTGTGGTCGGTCGATCCGGCGCAATTCGTCATCGGCGCGCTGGCTCCGGCGGAAGTGTCTTCCATTGTGGTCGACGAGGAAAAACACGCGATGGACGTGGTGGTGGAAGAAGCCAACCTCGCCACCGCCATCGGCAAGGGCGGCCAGAATGTGCGCCTGGCCTCGGAACTGACCGGGTGGGCCATCAACCTGATGACGCGGGAAGAATCGGAAAAGCGGCAGGAAGCCGAAACCGCCGCCACCCGTCTGTTGTTCATGGAAAAACTGGACATCGACGAAGAACTGGCCGATCTCCTGATCGGCGAAGGGTTTTCGGCGCTGGAAGAAATCGCCTACGTCCCGCTGGCCGAGATGCTGGAAATCGAAGGGCTGGACGAGGATCTGGTCAATGAACTGCGTAACCGCGCGCGCAACATCCTGCTCACCGAAGCCATCGTCGCCGAAGAGAAACTGGAAGAAGTCGACGAGGCGCTCCTGAATCTCGAAGGCATGGACAACGAACTGGCGGGCAAACTGCTCGCCAACAACATCAAGACACGGGATGAACTGGCCGAGCTGGCCGTGGATGAACTGATCGAAATCACCGGGATGGAGGAAGAAAAGGCCAAGGCCCTGATTCTCAAGGCCCGCGCGCATTGGTTCGAGTAAAGGGAAAATGTCATGACCAGTACAAAACTTTCCCAGTTCGCCGACGAACTCAAAATGCCGGTCAATACCCTGCAGGAACAACTCGTCAAGGCGGGCGTCAAGAAAAAAGACGCCGATGACGACCTGTCCGAGCAGGATAAAGCCAAGCTTCTGGAGTTTCTGCGCCGTTCGCATGGCGAAGGCAAAACCAGGATTACCCTGACCCGCAAGGAAACGTCCGAACTCAAGTCGACCGATGCCCACGGGCGCGCCCGCACCGTGCAGGTGGAGGTACGCAAAAAACGGGTACTGGTCAAACGCGACGAGCCAAGCGCCATCGTCAGGAACGAAACAACGATAACGGAACCCGTTGCCAGCGCGTCGGCTTCCCCCGCCAGCGAAGCAACGCCGGTTGTCGCCGCGTCCGTCACGGATACGGCGGAAAGCGTCGTGACGCCCCCCCCGGTTGCAAAAGCCGCCACGCCGGTTGTCCCCGTTCCCGCCGCGCCACCCGCCGCGCCCGAACAGCCTGTCATCAGCAAGAGCAAGAAAACCGCCAAGCCCAAAACCGACGAAACGATCCAATCTGCCGCCAAACCCGAGGCCGACGAACTCGCCAAACCCGCCGCCAGGGCCAAACCCAGAAGCAACGAAGCCCCCAAACCGGCGGCGCGCAAGGGTAAAACCGTCGTCAAACACTCTTTTCTGGATGAAGCCGAGTTGAAGGCGCGCGCCGACGAAGATCGTCGCCATCGTGAATTGCTGGAACGTCAGGAAAAAGAATTCAAGGAAAAACAGGAGCGTCAGGCCGAACTCGTGCGCCTGCGCCGCGAAGCGGAAGAGAAAAAAGTTGCCGCCCAGGCCGCCGAAGCTGCTCGACAGGCCGCGACCAAGATCGAAGAAGGCAAGCCCGCCGAAAAGGGCAAGACCCTGCACAAGAAGCCGGATGGCGACAAGAAAGGCGTCAAAGGCAAGGAAACCTGGGACAACAGCAAGAGAAAAGGCATCAAAACGCGCGGCAACACGGGCGGAGAGGGCTGGAAGGATGGTCGGCACGGCAAAAAAGGCGGGGGACGCGTCGAAACCGGCGAAGGCAGCTTCCAGGCGCCCACCGAACCCATCGTGCGCGAAGTCCATATCCCCGAAACCATCTCTGTGGCTGAACTGGCGCACAAGATGGCGGTCAAGGCCAGCGAAGTCATCAAGACCCTGATGAAGATGGGTTCGATGGTCACCATCAACCAGATTCTCGATCAGGAAACCGCGATGATTGTCGTCGAGGAAATAGGCCATACCGCCATCGCCGCGCGTCTGGACGACCCGGACGCCTTCCTCGTCGAAGAAGATACGGGCAATCACGCCGATGTGCCCGCCGAGGCGCGCGCTCCGGTGGTCACGGTCATGGGACACGTCGACCACGGCAAGACCTCGCTGCTGGATTCCATTCGCCGCGCCAAGGTCGCCTCCGGCGAAGCGGGTGGCATCACGCAGCACATCGGCGCCTACCACGTGGAAACCGATCGCGGCATGATCACCTTCCTCGATACCCCCGGTCACGAAGCCTTTACCGCCATGCGCGCCCGCGGCGCGCAGGCCACAGATATCGTGATTCTGGTGGTCGCCGCCGACGATGGCGTCATGCCGCAGACCAGGGAAGCCATCCACCACGCCAGGGCCGCGAATGTGCCTGTCGTGGTGGCGGTCAACAAGATCGACAAGCCCGAAGCCAATCCTGAACGCGTAAAACAGGAACTGGTCGCCGAGGGCGTGGTGCCGGAAGAATACGGTGGCGATTCGCCCTTTATCCACATTTCCGCCAAAAAGGGCATCGGCATCGACGCCTTGCTGGAACAGGTGCTGCTGCAAGCCGAAGTGCTGGAACTGAAAGCGCCGAGGGCGATTCCCGCCAAGGGTCTGATTATCGAAGCCCGTCTGGACAAGGGACGCGGCCCCGTGGCCAGCATGCTGGTGCAATCTGGCACGCTGAAACAGGGCGACATGCTGCTGGCCGGGCCGGTATTCGGCAAAATCCGCGCCATGCTCGACGAGAACGGCAATACCGTCAAGGAAGCCGGGCCGTCGATTCCGGTAGAAATTCTGGGGCTTTCCGACGTGCCTGCGGCAGGCGAGGAAGCCATCGTGCTGGCCGACGAAAAGAAGGCGCGCGAAATCGCCCTCTTCCGGCAAGGCAAGTTTCGCGATGTCAAACTCGCCAAACAACAGGCCGCCAAGCTCGAATCCATGTTCGAACAAATGGGTGAAGGCGAAGTCAAAAGCCTGCCGCTCATCATCAAGGCCGACGTACAGGGTTCGCAGGAAGCGCTGGCGCACGCCCTCGCCAAGCTTTCCACCGACGAAGTGCGGGTCAATGTCATCCACGGCGCGGTCGGCGGCATCAGCGAATCCGACGTGAATCTGGCGCAAGCCTCCGGCGCGGTCATCATCGCCTTCAACATCCGCGCCGACGCGGGCGCGAGGAAGCTGGCGGAAACGTTCGGGGTCGACATCCGTTACTACAACGTGATCTACGACGCCGTAGATGAGGTGAAAGCCGCGCTTTCCGGCATGTTGTCGCCGGAAAAACGCGAAATCGTCACCGGTCAGGTGGAAGTCCGCCAGGTATTCACCATTGCCAGGGTCGGCACCATCGCCGGTTGTCAGGTTCAGGATGGCGTTGTCCGTCGCACTTCCCGCGTTCGTCTGCTGCGTAACCATGTCGTGCTGTGGGAGGGCGAACTCGCTTCCCTGAAACACTACAAGGATGATGTCAAGGAAGTGAAAGCCGGCACCGATTGCGGCCTGTCGCTGAAGAATTTCAACGACCTTCTGGAAGGCGACCTCCTGGAAATCTACGAAGTGCAGGAAGTCGCACGCAGCCTGTAATTTTCAGGGATCGGGCGTCCAGGCATCAGGGATCAAAACCGGGACGGATGTCCTCCGCTTTTGATGCCTGGTTCTTGATTTCTGATCCCCGATACTGAGGAATTTTGTGCATGAAGAACTTTTCCCGCGCGGATCGCATTTCCGAACAAATCCGCCGTGATCTGGCGGAGATTATCCAGCACGAACTGAAAGACCCGCGCGTCGGCATGGTCAGCCTCACTGCCGTGGACATCACGCCCGACTATGCCCACGCCAAGGTGTTTTTCACCACACTGGACATTTCCCACCTGCCGGAAATCCAGTCCGGTCTTGCCCGCGCCGCCGGTTTCTTGCGCCGCGAACTGGGCCGTCGCATCCGCATCCACACCCTGCCGGAATTGCATTTCGTGCACGACGACTCGCTGGAACGCGGGGCCAGCCTCTCCAGATTGATTGCCGAAGCCAGCGCGCTTTCGGACAACAGCGAAGCGCTGGAAAACGACGTCTGAATTTTCCCGCGATCCCTGCGCCATCCGACAATCGCATATTTTCCTGCGCGGAAACGGTTGCTTTTGTCAGATTCCGCAGTAACAATTCATGCCATCGAAAAAATAACAGAGGCAGGATGGCATCATGCTTGGTTTTTTACGTGGAATATTCGGGAAAGCATCTGAACAGCCCCTCCCGACAGATACGCCCATACCGGAACGTCTTGCGCAGCCAGTCGCCACATCGCCGCCAAAATTGGCGCCCGCGCCGGAACCGGAGCCGAGCTTCGACGCGCGTCTGCCCGCCTTCATCTGCCGCGAAGCCCTGGTGGGTCGTGATCAGAGAATTCTTGGCTACGAATTCAGCCATCCGCAGCATTTACAGTCGCGCATCACGGAAAAACGCACCCTGGTGCATCAATACTACGACGAGGTGTTGATGTGCCATCTGGCGGATCTGAAACTCGATTCTCTGCTGGGCAAGCGTCTGGCCCTGATCGAAATCACGCCCACGTCGCTCGCGCACCCCGCGCTTGCCCGTCTGCCCCGGCAAAACATCGCGCTGTCCCTGGCCTTTTCCGAAGACGGAACGCAACCCGACGCGCCGTCGATGACAGGCATCAAGCAGTCCATCGGACAACTGCGCGCCAATGGCATGCGCGTCGGCCTGAAATGGCAGCGTCAATATGCGGCAACGGCAGCCTCGGAACTGGCGTGGCTGAAGCTTCTGCCCTACCTCGACTTCATACAGGTGGCGTGGCCGGAATATGCGGGGGCACCTTCCGACGAAGCGTTTTCCGATCAGGTCAACCGCTTTCGTCAGGTGACCCGTCTGAACCCGGAACAGCAATCGACCATTGAGGCGAACGCCGAAGCCGCGCCCTTGCGTCTGATTGCCAGCGGATTAAACAAGCCGGACGATTTCAAACTCTGTTACCGCCTGGGTTTCGACATCTTTCGCGGGCCGTTTATCAATAACCGCGAAGCGCAAAAGATTTCAAAAAGCTCCGCGAACCGTCTGCGTATCATGCAACTCCTGAACGATCTGCGCCACGACGAGGACACGCGGCGGATGACGCAGGAATTGCGGCAAGACCCGGTGCTTTCCTACCGCCTGTTGCGTTATGTCAATGCCCCGGTTTTCGGCCTCTATCGTCAGATCGACAATCTGGATCAGGCGCTGACCATACTGGGGCGCAACAATCTGTATCGCTGGCTCTCCTTCCTGCTCTTCAACGTCACCGACCCCGGCTATTACGAATGGGCCTTGACCGAACAGGCGCTCGCGCGCGCAGCCCTGATGGAACGGCTGGGCAAACAGGCCGCCCAATCGGGCATGGTCGATGTTTCAACCGACGCCCTGTTCCTCACCGGGTTGTTTTCCCTGCTCGATCAGCTCATGGGCGAACCGCTGGAAGAACTCACCCGGAAAATCCAGATTCCGCCCGCCGTTGTCGCCGCGCTGACGCGCCGGGAAGGTATGCTGGCGCAATTTCTGGCGTTGACGGAAGCCTGCGAAAGCATGCATCCGGAATCCATCGCAGAGCACGCCACCGCTCTCGGCCTTTCCGACCGCACGGTCAATCTCGCCGTCTTCGACGCTCTTGCCTGGGCGCACGAAATAACCCTCATCGGCGCGGACTGATGTCCAGTTGCGTCCATCAGGCGAATCAACAGACCCAGAAGCGCATGGTGCGCGATTCATGGATCAACGCAATCGGCGTTTCCGCCTCGCGTATGGCGTGAGGCGCGAGGCGTCCACCTCGCTGACAGCGCGCGTAACTTTTGTAGCGGGACAGCCGTTTTTCGTCCTCTGTCTTTTGAACGGGCAGGGTAGAATCGCGGCTTCCATCACAGCGTCCTGACCATGTTTTCATCTTTGCAAAAATTGTCTCCACTCGATCAGGCTGAACGCCTGTTGCTCACCCCTTATGACCTCGGTCATGCCGATCTGGAACAGATCCTGGGCAACATCATGTCACGGCGGGTCGATTACGCCGATCTCTATTTTCAATATGCCCGCTACGAATCCTGGAATCTGGACGAAGGCATCGTCAAGGCGGGAAGTTTCAACATTGATCAGGGCGTCGGCGTGCGCGCCATCAGTGGTGAAAAAACCGCTTTCGCCTATTCTGACGACATTCGCGTGGCGGCGCTGGAAGACGCCGCCGCCAGCGTGCGCGCCATCAGTGCCGCCGGGCAGGATGGGCGTGTGGATTCCCGCCTGTCCGCCAGCATTCTGCCACCACCCCTGTATGCCGATGCCGATCCACTCGCTTCCCTTTCTGCCGACGCCAAGGTTTCCCTGCTGGAACGGCTCGAAGCCTTCGCCCGCGCCGAAGACCGCCGCGTGACGCAGGTCATGGCGGGATTGGCGGGAGAATGGGAGGTCGTGCTGGTTGCCGGTTCCGATGGTCGTCTCGCCGCCGATGTGCGCCCGCTGGTGCGCGTTTCGATCAGCGTCATCATCGAAGAAAACGGTCGCCGCGAGCAGGGCGCGGCGGGCGGCGGTGGTCGCTTCGATTATTCGTATTTCACGGATGAAACCCTGAAAGATTTTGCGCATCAAGCCGTGCGGCAGGCGGCGATCAATCTGGATGCCCGCCCCACTCCGGCGGGACAAATGACGGTGGTGCTCGGCCCCGGCTGGCCGGGCATTCTGCTGCACGAAGCCGTCGGGCACGGGCTGGAAGGCGATTTCAACCGCAAGGGCAGTTCCGCCTTCGCGGGGCGCATCGGCGAGCGCGTGGCCTCGCCCGGCGTAACGGTGATTGACGACGGCAGTCTGCCGAACCGACGCGGTTCACTCACCATCGACGACGAGGGCAACGCCACCCGGGCCACGGTGCTGATCGAAGACGGCATTTTACAGGCGTACATGCAGGACGGTCTCAATGCCCGCCTGATGGGGGTGGCCCCGACCGGCAACGGCAGGCGTGAATCCTTCGCCCATCTGCCGTTGCCGCGCATGACCAATACTTACATGCGCTCCGGTCAGGCCGCGCCGGAAGAAATCATTGGCTCGGTGAAGAACGGCATTTACGCCACCAATTTCGGTGGCGGGCAGGTCGACATCACCAGCGGAAAATTCGTGTTTTCCATGAGCGAAGCGTATTTGATTGAAGAGGGCAGGGTGACCGCGCCCGTCAAAGGCGCGACCCTGATTGGCAACGGCCCGGAGGCGCTGACCCGCGTCGCCCTGATCGGCAACGACATGCGCCTCGATCCCGGCGTCGGTTCCTGCGGCAAGGAAGGGCAGAGCGTGCCGGTGGGGGTTGGCATGCCGACTTTGCGTCTGGACGGCATTACCGTGGGAGGAACTGCCGCATGAATCTGCAACGCTGGTGGGATGACTTTTACTATGAGTTGAAGCTGGAAGCGCGACAGGCGTTCAATACCCTCATGGACGCGAGCACCTGGATCGTGATCCTCGCGCTTGCCGCCTTCGGAGTGGAAATTTATTTTGGCATGCGCATCGCCATGCGCTACGACACGCTGATACAGCTCTGGGGCGCGCCCGGCACGCGTTGCCGCATCCTGAGCAATCAACAATACCTGACGCTGATTTATATCCTTTTCACCTTCGGCATCGCCATGGTGTATTGCATGGGCCGCATCATGAATTATCTGAGCGCGCGCAGACGCAATGCAGCCCCGGCTGAAATCCGCCGTCAGGGATTTCTGGCCCTGCTCTGCTGCGTCGCCGCCGAAGCGGTCGGTGGCGTGGCGATGGTGTTGTTGACGGTCTGGTGCTGAACGCAGGCCGTCGTTCTGGCGCGCGTCAGGTCAAGGCTCGTCGTTACCATGCGTTTAGGCAGGTAGGGCGCGCGCTCCGGGCGCGCCGCATGTTAAACGAACGGCGGTTTCTACGATCCCGCCCTGCCTTTGCTCTGCCTACCGTCCGTCAAATGCGCTTACCCTGTGATCCCTATTTCCCCACGCAAAACCGGCTGAAAATCACGCCCAGCAGATCATCTGGCGTAAATTCGCCGGTGATTGACGCGAGCGCGTTTTGGGCAAGGCGCAGGTTTTCGGCGAAAAGTTCCAATGCCGGAACCTGGCGCTGCGCTTCGTGACGGGCAAAGGCAAGGTGCGTCGCGCCCGCGTTCAGGGCTTCCAGATGGCGCGCGCGGGCGATAAACACGTCCTCGTCGCCACGCCAGCCGACGCATTCCAACAGCGTCGCTTGCAGAAGTTCCATGCCTGCGCCGGTTCTGGCGGAAAGGGCAAGACTGATTTGCGCGTCCTGTGTGTGTTTTCCCGGCGGCTCATCGGTCAGGTCGATTTTGTTGCGTACCGTAATCCTGGGCAGATTTTCGGGAAGTTTTGCCAGAATCGCCTGGTCAGCTTCGGTCAATCCCGTCCGGGCGTCCAGAATGAGCAAGGCAAGGTCGGCTTCGGCAATGGCTTTCCATGTGCGGGCAATCCCCATTTGTTCCACTTCGTCCCCGGTTTCCCGTAAACCTGCCGTATCAATGACATGCAGCGGCACGCCATCGATCTGAATGGCGGATTTGAGCGCATCCCGCGTGGTGCCGGGCGTCGCCGTCACGATGGCGAGATCATCACCCGCGAGCCGGTTCATGAGCGAGGATTTGCCCACGTTGGGCTGACCAATCAGCACCGCATGCAGCCCGGCCTGCAGCAGGCTGCCCTGTCGCGCCTGCGCCCGCACTTCGTTCAATCGCGCCTCAAGCCGGGCGAGACGGTTGAAGGCGTCGGCTTCCTTGAAAAAATCAATGTCTTCTTCAGGAAAATCCAGCGTGGCTTCGACCCGCATCCGGAGGTCGACCAGTTCATCGACCAGCGCGTGAACGGCGCGTGAAAATTCGCCTTGCAGGGAACGCATGGCGGAACGGGCTGCCGCCGTGGTCGAAGCATCAATCAAATCCGCCACGGCTTCGGCCTGCGCCAGATCCAGCTTGTTGTTCATGAAGGCGCGACGGGTGAATTCGCCCGGTTCCGCCAGCCGCGCCCCCAGTTCCAGACAACGGGCGAGCAACAGATTCATCACCACGGGGCCGCCATGCCCCTGAAACTCCAGCACATCCTCGCCGGTAAACGAAGCGGGCGCGGGAAAATAAAGCGCCAGCCCTGTATCAATGGCGCTGCCGTCCGCCGCCAGAAAGTTCGCCCGCGTCGCATAGCGCGGCCTGAGGGTCTTGCCCGTCAGTTTCAGCGCGAAGTCCGTCAAATCGCCGCCAGACACCCGCACCATGCCAACGCCACCCCGACCGGGTGCGGTGGCGATGGCAGCGATGATGGCGGGAAGGATGCCCGACGGATGGTTCATGAGATTTTCCCTTTCTGCTACGGGCGATTTTTTAAACGGGCTGCACGATGGCAGTTTCAAAACAGCTCATGGCGGAATTGTAACCGCTGGCGTGCCGGATACCACGCGCATCTGCGTTCGCCTCCGCATCCGTAACATATATATTGCGACGCGTTGCGAATGGTTGCAATTCCAGCCCCCACTAAAAGGCATGATATGTTGTAGCTGTCCATGGTTTTGGTTAATCAAATCACCAGGACGCTGCCACACCATTTATGACGATAAAACAGGAGTGAGACAAAATGACCCAATCACAGATCCAAGAAACAAAGTTTGTGACGGCAAATGCCACCGCTCTCGGTGTATTTGACCTCGCGCTGATGACGTTTGTTACCCACTGCCATTCAAGGAGAGGATCATGACAACACAGTTATCTCAACGCATTATGAGCAATCCTGAATATCAGTCGCTGGTGCAGGAACGTAGCGCCTTCGGCTGGTGGTTGACGTTGCTGCTTTGCATCGTCTACTACGGATTCATTATGCTCATTGCTTTCAACAAAGCCTTTCTGGCGACTCCGCTTGGAGAAGGAATGACAACTTCACTGGGAATCCCGGTGGGATTTGGCGTCATTCTTTTTTCGGTTATCACGACCGGAATTTATGTATATCGCGCCAACACGAAATACGACGCGATAATCCGTAAAATTCTGGAGAAGGAGGTAAAAGCATGAAAAAGCATTCTTTGACCCCTGTTTCCCAATGGTTAATGCTGTTCGCACTGGCAATGTTCTCGCATGGCGCATTCGCGGCGGAAGCCATTGGCGAAACGCAAAAGCAGCCGACCAACTGGACCGCGATTATCATGTTCGCGTTTTTCGTCGGTCTGACGCTGTGGATTACCAAGTGGGCTGCCTCGCGCACCCGTTCGGTGGCGGATTTCTACACCGCTGGCGGCGGCATCACCGGTTTTCAAAACGGGCTGGCGATTGCCGGGGATTACATGTCTGCCGCCTCATTCCTCGGCATCTCGGCGGCGGTGATGATGACCGGTTTCGACGGGCTGATTTACTCGCTCGGCTTTCTCGTCGGTTGGCCGTTCCTCACCTTTGTGCTCGCCGAACGATTACGCAACCTGGGTCGCTTTACCTTTGCCGATGTAATCGCCTACCGCTTCCGGCAGGAACCGATCCGCATCTTCGCCGCTTCCGGCACGCTGGTGGTCGTCGCTTTCTATCTCATCGCGCAGATGGTCGGTGCAGGGCAGCTCATCAAGCTCCTGTTCGGACTCGATTATATCTACGCGGTGATCATCGTCGGCATTCTGATGATGGCCTACGTGCTCTTCGGCGGCATGACGGCAACCACCTGGGTGCAGATCATCAAGGCCATCATGCTGCTGGCGGGCGCAAGTTTCATGGCTTTCATGGTGATGATGGCGCACGGCTTCAGCCCTGAAAAGCTGTTCAGCGCGGCAACCGCCGTCAAGGAAAGCAACGCCATCATGGGGCCAGGCGGTTTCATCAAGGACCCGATTTCAGCGATTTCCTTTGGCATGGCGCTCATGTTCGGCACGGCAGGCCTGCCGCACATCCTGATGCGCTTTTTCACCGTGCCCGATGCCAAGGAAGCGCGCAAGAGCGTGTTCTGGGCGACCTGCTGGACAGGATATTTTTACGTCCTGACCTTCATCATCGGCTTTGGCGCGATTGTCTTCGTCAGCACGAATCCGGACTTCCTTGATGCGGACGGCAACCTGCTGGGCGGCATCAATATGGCGGCGGTGCATCTGGCCAACGCCGTCGGTGGCAATCTGTTCCTCGGCTTCATGTCGGCGGTTGCCTTCGCCACGATTCTTGCGGTCGTCGCCGGTCTCACGCTTTCCGGCGCATCTGCAGTGTCGCACGACCTTTACGCGACGGCGCTCAAAAAAGGCAAGGTTTCCCCGCAAAAGGAATTCTTCGTCTCGCGCATCACCACCGTCGGACTGGGCATTCTGGCGATCATCCTCGGCATCGCGTTCGAAAAGCAAAACGTCGCCTTCATGGTGTCGCTCGCCTTCGCCATCGCCGCCTCCGCCAATTTCCCGGCGCTGTTGCTCTCGATATTGTGGAAAAACTGCACCACGCGCGGCGCGTACATCGGCGGTTTCATCGGCTTGATCTCGGCGCTCATCATGACCATTCTCTCCGACGCCGTGTGGGTTGATACGCTGGGCAACCCGGCGGGCAGCTCGCCCTTCCCGTATGCCTCTCCGGCAATCTTCTCCATGCCGCTCGGCTTCATTTCCATCTGGCTGATCTCAATCTTCGACCACAGCAAGCAGGCTGAAAAAGAGCGTGCCCTGTTTGAAGACCAGACCGTCCGTTCGGAAACCGGCATCGGCGCGGCCAAGGCAAGCTCCCACAGCCCCATGCCGGAACCGGAACCGGCATCCTGATCGGCGCCAACTGATCGGCATTTGCAGCGTCCGGCAACGCCGGACGCTGCATTTTCCCAATCTTGCAGGCATTAAAAATACCCATAAAAACCACAGGAGACACATCATGGCCGGAGCGCGATTCGACTTATCTTTTCCGCCGTTCGACTTGTTGCCTGCGGCGGGTAAGGAACAATTGGCGGAAGAAGCCGATATTTTATTTTTTGGCAGCGAAGCGGAGATTCTCTCGCCGGGACTCAAAGTGGATGCCTTGTATCTGGTGGCAAAAGGCATCGTCGGCGAAATCGTGGCAGATGAGATTGTTGGCGTTTATCGGGAAGAGGACGTATTCGATTCACGTTCGCTCCTCACCGGACGGGTTGAAAACCGTTTTGTCGCGCATGAGGAAACCCTGCTGTATGCCTTGCCGCGTCAGGCGGTGCTCAAGGCGGCGGAAAAGTATCCTGAATTCGGCGCGCATTTTTTTACGCGGATTTCGGAAAAAACGGGCTTGTCGGGACGCTCTGGCGGACAGGCGGAATGGCAGAATCTTTTTAATGCCACCATCCGCGAAGCGGGCGTACGCCCTGCAATATTCCTGGAGGCGTCGGCAAGCATTGCGGACGCGGCGCAGGCAATGCGGGAACATCATTGCCGTTCAGTTTTCGTGCGCGATAATGACAAAATCGGCATTTTCACCATGAGCAATTTTTGCGATGTCATTATTGAAGAAACGCCGCATCATGCGCCGGTCGGCCCACGGGCACAATACGCGCTGCATTGCTGCGAACTGGATGAATATATTTTCAGCGCCCTGCTGATTATGACCCGGCAGAATATCCAGCGCGTCGTCGTCACCGAGGGCGGCGTTCCGGTTGGGGTATTGCCGCAAATAGATTTATTGTCTTTCTTTTTCAGCCATTCGCATCTGGTTTCAAAACAAATTGAAAAAGCAAACGATCTGGAAGGGTTGATTGAAGCGGGGCGCAGCATCGACGCCGCCATCGGGACACTGAATTCAACCGGAATGAAAACGCCGCAATTGGCGCGGCTCGTGCAGGCGCTCGATTTGCGTTTAATGGAGCGTTTATGGCGACTCGTTGCGCCACCGGATGTCTTTGCCAAAAGCTGCCTGCTGGTGCTCGGTTCCGGGGGGCGCGGGGAGCAAATTCTGAAAACGGATCAGGACAATGCGCTGATTTTTCATGAATCCCTCGATCCGGCATCCGTTACGCAGGCAACAGAGACATTTTGCGCAGGCTTGTTAAAAATTGGCTACCCGCTTTGCAGCGGCGGCGTCATGGCAAATCAATCGACGTGGCGCGGCACGGTACAGGAATGGCAGGAGCGACTGCACCACTGGATTTACCAGCCGGATAAAAATACCTGGATGAATCTTGCCGCGTGGCTGGATGCGGAAGTCGCGGCAGGCGACCCGGAGATGCTGAATGCCTGCCGACAGTATTTATTCGAGCGGGTGCACGACGAAACGCAATGGTTGGGCTGGCTTGCCAAAGCGATTTCCCAGTTTGACCATCTTGAGGCAGAAAACCATTTCTGGCGGCAGCTGTTGCATCGTCATGACGAAGTGTACTTTGACATCAAAAAAGGCGGAATTTTCCCGATTGTGCATGGCATACGGGTATTGGCGTTGGAATCCGGCATCGAGACGGTGAATACCTTTACCCGTCTGGACGCTCTGGTTTCCAAAGGCAAAATAGAACGCGCCTTTGCCGACGATTTATCCGGGGCGTTGGCATTCATGATGAAATTGCGACTTGACGGTGACATTGATGCGCGACACTGGGGCAAGGCGCATGACAATATGGTCGACACTGGCGCGTTATCGTCGCTGGCGCGTGACTCACTGAAAGAGTCGCTGGCCGTCACCCGCCGGTTCAAGACATTTATACAACGGCATTATCAACTCGGGCGCTTTTGAAATGTGGAACATTTCTTTTGCCCGGTTACGCAGGAAGCAGATGCTTCCGCAGTACAGAACGATATTCGAACAGGATGACGGGCAGCTTGTCAGCATTGATTGTGAAACGACTTCGCTTGATGTGGCGGAGGCGGAATTACTGTCGATTGCGGCGGTGAAAATCGACGGCAACCGGATTGCGGCAAGCACGGCTTTTCAAACCATCGTGCAACCGAAAAACGCGCCGAACAGTGATAATGTTCGCATCCACGGGCTGCGCCCGACGGATGTCAGCGCCGGGATTGCACCGACAGACGCCGTGCGGAAACTGCTGGATTTTATCGGTGGGCGGACATTGCTCGGTTATTACCTGGAATATGATGTTGCCGTGCTGAACAAATACATCAGGCCACTCATCGGCGCGCCATTGCCGAACCGGAACATCGAACTCTCCTCGCGCTATTACGATTGGCGGCAACGCCTGTACCCGGGTTCCTATATCGATTTACGCTGGGACATCATGGCGCAAAGACTGGATATTGCCGCCCTGCCCCGGCATGACGCGATGAACGATGCCCTTACGGTTGGCATGATGTATCTGGCGTTGGAAGAACGCTTTCGTCGCCCGATATCGCCATCGCTCTGACACTCCCGGATGGCGACCCCCGAGCAGGGTATTTCTGAATCTCAACCCGCTTCAAGCGCGGGCATGCGCCCGCCGATATCAGGATGTTGTCCGGCGTCGGAGAGCAGTTCTTTCATGTCCAGAATGAGTACAATCTGACCGTTGGAGAGCGTGGTCACGCCCGCCACGCCGTGCGGACGGAAGTCTTCCAGGGACTTGATCACCGCGTCGTCGCGGCCTGCGAAACTGTCCACCCCCAGAATGAAACTGCGCTCCGCCGTCTGCATGAGCACCCCGTATTCGGGATAGCGTTCCTGCGGCCAGCCGAGCAGACGCACGAGGGAGATGACGGGCAGAATTTCGCCGCGCACCACCAGCGTGGATTTGCCCCCCACTTCCTGTACCTTGTCACGCTCGATGGGCAGAATTTCGCGCACCAGCGACAGCGGCAGGGCGAAGGGCTGGTCGCCCAGCAGCACCAGCAGCACCGGCAAAATCGCCAGCGTCAGCGGCAGGGAGATCAGGAAGACGGAACCCTTGCCGATTTCGGAACGAATCTCGATGGAACCATTCAACTTCTGGATGTTGGTCTTCACCACGTCCATGCCGACGCCACGACCGGAGACATCCGAAATCTGGGTCTTGGTGGAGAAGCCGGGCAACAGAATCAGGTTGAAGCTCTGGCGATCATCCAGCGTGTTGGCTTCTTCTTCGCTGATCAGTCCTTTTTCCACCGCCTTGGCGCGGATGGCTTCCGGCACCATGCCGTTCCCGTCATCGGCCACGATGATGACGATGTGGTCGCCTTCCTGACGGGCTTCGAGGCGCACCAGACTCTTCGCCGACTTGCCGGCGGCGGCGCGCTTTTCGGGGCTTTCGACGCCGTGGTCAACCGCGTTGCGGATCAGGTGAATCAGCGGGTCGGACAAGTCTTCAATCATGTTCTTGTCGACTTCGGTTTCTTCACCGGCCAGCACCAGTTCCACGTCTTTGCCCAATTGTCGCGCGAGGTCGCGGGCAATGCGCGGGTATTTCTGGAAGAGCCGTCCGATGGGCTGCATCCGGGTCTTCATGACCGAGTTTTGCAGGTCGGAAACCAGAAGATCAAGCTGGCTGACGGCCTGGTCAAGGGCGTGCAGGGTTTCGGAATCGTTCTTGCCCGCGAGGATGTCGGCGCGCAGGCTGGTGAGCCGGTTCTTGGTCAGGCCGATTTCACCGGAAAGATTCAGTACCTGATCGAGACGGGAGGTATCGACGCGGATGGTGTTTTCGCGCACCGTCGTTTCAACGCGACGCCCCCCGCCACTGCTCTTGGCGGCGTGCGCGGCAGGCACGGGCGCGGACGCCTTGCTCGTGCTTTGCTGTGCGTCGGCATGTTGTTCGCTCCCGGCGCTCGCCACAGAGGCGGGGATGACTTCGCCCGATACGGCCGGTTTTTGTCCGCTGACGGCGGCGTGCAGGGCAGCCCAATCCGGTCCGCCCGCTGCGCCGGCTTGCGGGGCGGCGGCGGGGGCGGCAGCTTCAGACAGCGGTTTTCCCGCCGCCGCGCCTTCCAGCGAGCGCAGTAATTCAGGTGGCGCGGGCGGCGGCTGCACGCCGGACGACAGGTCGCCAAACATGTCGCGCACACCTTTGGTGGCGGCCATAATCATGTCCATCAGTTCCGGCGACAGGCTCAATTCACCGTTACGCAGCTTGTCGAACAGGGTTTCCGTGCGATGGCAGAGCGTAACCAGCTCAGTCGCGTTCAGAAAGCCCGCGCCGCCCTTGATGGTATGGAAACCGCGAAAAATATCGTTCAGCAGCCCCCGGTCATCCGGGCTTTTTTCCAGATCGACCAGCTTGTTGTCCACGTCGGACAGCAAATCGTAGGATTCTTGCAGAAAGTCCTGCAAGAGATCTTCCATGCCAGCAAAATCGCTCATTTTCTTCTCCTAGAATCCCAGACTGCCCAGCAGATCGTCGACCTGCTGCTGATTGACGACCACATCGGAACGCCCTTCCGCATTGACGACCGGGCCATTCATGAGACTGGTCACTTCTTCCGAACGCTTGTTCTCCGGCACAACTTCAAGCAACGCCGCCATCAGCCCGTTTTCCAGATCTTGCGCCAGGGCGACAATCTTCTTGATGACCTGCCCCGTCAAATCCTGAAAATCCTGCGCCATCATGATTTCCAGCAGTTGCGCATTGACCACACTCGCCCGCTGCGGCAGGCCGGTATTCAGATAAGCGCGGGTTTCTTCCGCCAGTTGCTTGAATTCGTCGGTGGTCAGCTGGTTGGCGAACACCTTGTCCCAACGTTCGCCCAGGTCTTTGGCCGTGCTGCCCAGCGCGTCCATCGCCGGTTGCGCCATATCGGTGGCGTTCAGCACCCGGCAGGCGGCCTGCTCGGTGAGGCTGGCGACATAGGCCAGTCTGTCCTTGGCGTCCGGCAGGGCGCTGGCGGCGGTTTCCAGTAATTTGTCATAACCCAGTTCGTGCAGGGTATTGTGCAACTGCCGCGCCATCTGACCGAGACGATTGAAGACGCTTTCCTGCGTCGACCAGTCGCCTTCGGGCGCTGCGCCATCGGAGGGTGATGGCGGAACGGCAAAAACGGGAGCCGGGGCAGCGGCGGGCGGGGCGGCGCGCTGCGTTTCGGCGGCGATCGTATCGAACAACGCTTCCAGATCGGCGTCGTCGTTACCCGGTGCGGGGGTCGAAGCCGGAACAGGGGCGGGCGGCGGCGCCGCTACCGCAGTCGCGGACTGGGCGACCACGCTATCGAAAAGGGCTTCCAGATCGGGGTTATCGTTATCCGGGGTCATGTTTTTACTCCATACCCTCAGGCTTGCGCCATTTTTTCAAAAATTTTGTTCAGTTTTTCCGCAAGCGTCGCGGCGGTAAAGGGTTTGACGATATAGCCGCTGGCGCCAGCCTGGGCAGCGGCGATGATGTTTTCCTTCTTTGCTTCCGCCGTCACCATCAACACCGGCAGGTGTTTCAGGTTCGGCGAGGAACGCACGGTCTGCAACAGGGTCAGACCGTCCATGTTGGGCATGTTCCAGTCCGTAACCACGAAATCAAAAGACTCATTATTCAGTTTCTGCAAGGCGATGGCGCCATCTTCCGCTTCGTCGACGTTGGTGAATCCGAGTTCTTTCAGCAGGTTACGCACGATACGCCGCATGGTGGAGAAATCATCCACAACCAGAATTCTCAGTTTAGGATCGGGCATGCTTTTGGCTCCAGTACTTTTGCCGTTCAATCAATGTTCAATCAGGGGCCGCAGGGTATCCGCCAGCACTTCCGCGTCGAACTTGGCGACATAGGCGTCCACCCCGACCGACTTGCCCATCGCCCGGTTCGCTTCGGACGACAGGGAAGAGTGCATGACCACGGGCACGCCCTCGAAACGGGGGTCTCCCTTGATGTTCTTGGTCAGCACGTAGCCATCCATTTCCGGCATTTCGGCGTCGACCAGAATCAGGTTGACCTCGTCGCGCATCGGAATGCCGACCTGTTTGGCATGCGTGGCGATGGCCTGCAGGCGCGTCCAGGCTTCCGCGCCATTGTTGGCATGTTTGTGCTTGACGCCCAGTTTGTCCAGCACTTCGGCAATTTTTTTACGCGCCACGATGGAGTCGTCGGCAAAAAAGACATTGGTATCTTCTTTCACCTGCGCCGGCGCCACATCGACAATGACGGCTTCGCCGAAGGCGTTGGAAAGAATCTGTTCGACATCAAGGATGGACACCAGATGCCCGTCACCCAATTCGATCACGGCGGTAATCAGCCCCTGATTGGAGTTCAGCACGCTTTCCGGCGCTTTGACCTTTTCCCAGTCCACCCGGATGATGCGGTCGACTTCGTGCACCAGAAAACCCAGCGTGCGCTTGGAGTATTCGGCCACCATCATGCTGCCGCCCAGATCCTTCGGCGGGTTGTCCAGTTCCAGAAAAGACGACAGGGAAAGCACGGGAATCACGTTGCCGCGCAGGGAAACCAGACCTTCCACGCCGCGCGGCATATTGGGCGTTCTGGTGATGTGCGGGGTGCGGCCCACTTCGCGCACCTTGAAGACGTTGATGCCGAAAGTTTCATTGGTGCCCAGGGAAAAAAGCAGAATTTCCATCTGGTTGGAACCGGCCAGCCGGGTACGGGCGTCGACGCCGGCGAGCAGGTTCTTGTTTGCTTTCATGTCCATGAGTTTTCTCCTCCGGTCAGGCCGCGACCGGCGCGGGCAGGTTGGAAGTCAGGCGTCGCGCCAGTGTTTCGGAAAGTCGCTGCGGCTCGAACTTGGGCACATATTCGTCGACCCCGACCGACAGCCCCAATTTTTGATTGGACATGCCGGAAAGCGAGGAATGCATAATCACGGGGATGGTCGCGAAACGCGCGTCATTCTTGATTTTCTTGGTCAGAATATAACCATCCATCGCGGGCATTTCAATGTCGGTCAGAATGAGACTGATGAATTCGGCGGGCGACCTGCCGATGCCGTCGGCGTAATTCGCCATTTTTTCCAGTTCGTCCCACATCTGCTGCCCGTTGTTGGCCGCGACATATTTGACGTTCATGGCGTCGAGCGTACGCATCACCTGTTTCCTCGCCACGACGGAATCGTCACAGAAGAATACCGTGAGATCGGGATTATCCAGCTTCGGCAGATTTTTGAAGCGCATGTCATCATCGTCGGTATGCGCGGTGTCGGAGAGTATTTTCTCCACATCCATCATCATGATCAGCCGCCCGTCGTCCAGTTCGGTCACCGCCGTCACCAGCCCGCCCATCTGGGCCATCAGCATTTCCGGCGGCACCCGCATCATGCTCCAGTCCAGCCGCAGGATGGTGTCGACCGCTTCAACCAGAAAACCCTGGGTGTGCCCGTTGTATTCGGTGACAATCATGACATCGCGCTTGACATCGGAATCCACCCAGGCGTACTTGGCCAGATCGACCACCGGCACCAATACCCCGCGCAGGCTGACCATGCCTTCCACCGCCGGAGGCATGTCCGGCGCGGCGGTGATCGGCGGCGTGCGCATCACCTCCCGCACCTTGAAGACGTTGATGCCGTAAGTCTCCCGCCGCCCGGTGCGACGATCCTCGCCCAGCGAAAACAACAGGATTTCCAGCTTGTTGGTGCCTGCGAGCTTGGTTCTCGCGTCAATACTTTTGAGCAGTTCGGACATCTCAAATCCCCCAAACATTCTCTGGACGACAAACCCTGTCATCGCAGACAAAAACACGTACTTTCAAGAATACACAGAATTCGCGCGTTTCGAAACTGTGCATGCAATTCGTAACATTATGAATCTGCGGGGACGTCTTACCGAAAAAGCGACAACACTCTGGGCGTGATCTGCTCGATGTCGACCACTTCCTCGACCGCGCCGATCAGGAAAGCTTCTCGCGGCATGCCGTACACCACGCAACTGGCCTCGTCCTGACCGAAGGTTCTCGCCCCCGCCTTGCGCATGGACAGCAAACCCTGCGCGCCATCCCGACCCATACCGGTCAGGATGACGCCAACCGCCTGTTTGCCCATCACGGCGGCGGCGGAAGCGAAAAGCACATCCACCGAGGGGCGGTGCCCATTCACGGGCGGCGTTTGCACGAGTTGCGTATACAACCGGTTGCCCTCCTTTCTGACCTGCATGTGATGGTTGCCCCGTGTGACATAGACGTTACCGCTTTCGACCAGTTCTCCGCCCTGGGCTTCGCGCACTTTGGGCTGGCACGCCCTGTCGAGACTGGCGGCGAACACGGAACTGAACGTTTCCGGCATATGTTGCACGATCAGGATGGGCGGACAATTGGCCGGCATCCCCATGAGCACCTTCTTGATGGCCTCGGTGCCGCCGGTTGACGCCCCCAGAAAAATGACCTTGCCCCCCCCCGCGCCGACCGCGAAATGTACAGGCGTCCCGCCGGATGGCGCCATGCCGGAACGCGGCGCAACGCGCGGCGCGGCCTGCGGAACCGGCGTGCCGGTGACGCCTGCGGACTTCGCCGCCGCCCCCGTGGGGCGGACATTGACGCGCAGATGGGCGCTTTTGGCCGCGCGGATTTTTTCCGCCAATTCCAGTCCATACGCTTTCAGGTTGTCGGCTCTGGGCTTGGCGATAAAATCCACCGCGCCCAGTTCCAGCGCCTTCAGCGTGGTTTCCGAGCCTTCCTGGGTGAAGGCGGAAACCATGACCACCGGCACAGGCTTCTTTCGCATCAGCCGTTCCAGAAATTCCAGACCGTTCATGTCCGGCATCTGCACATCCAGTGTGATGACATCCGGCTTCAAGCCTTGCAACATGTCGCGGGCGGAACGGGCGTCTTCCGCCGCGCCGACAACTTCCAGATCGGGCGCGGCATTGATGATTTTGCTCAATTGCTTGCGCATGAAGGAGGAATCATCCACCACCAGAACACGAATTGACATAGGCAATCCTTGTAATCAAACCCGGAAAACCCGGTGTATTTTTAACGTGCTTTTCCGGCGATTTCGTACACGGTTTTACCCAGTGACCGAAAGAGATCGGCGGCATGCAGGAAACTTTCCGAATGTCCAGCGAACAGACGACCATCCGGTTGCAGCAGGGGAACGAAGCGGGACAGTATCTTGTACTGCGTCGGCTTGTCGAAATAAATCATCACATTGCGGCAGAAAATCACGTCCAGCGGCCCCTTCACCGACCAGACCGGATCGAGCAGGTTCAGCCGCCTGAAGCTCAACATCCGGCGCAGTTCCGGCTTGACGCAGTACGAACCCGCCTGACTGCCCACGCCATTGGTAAAATAACGCTTCAGTTGATCGGGCGGAATCTTGTCCACGCGGTCGCTGGCATACACGCCTTTTTCCGCGATCGCCAGCACATCGGTATCCAGATCGGAACAGAACACGCTGACCTGCGGGCCGCCATTCGGGAAGGTATCGGCAACCGTCATGGCAATCGAATAAGGTTCCTCGCCGGTGGAAGCCGCGCAGCACCAGATGTTGATCTGCCTGCGCCTGGGCGCAATTTCGCGCAGATACCCGGCCAGCAGCGGAAAATGGTGCGGCTCGCGGAAAAAGGAAGTGAGGTTGGTGGTCAGGGCGTTTACAAAACTTTCCCATTCCATCGCGCTCCGACTTTGTTCCAGACGATTCAAATACTGTTCAAAGGATTTCATGCCCGTCACCCGCAGGCGACGCGCAAGGCGGGAATACACCATGTCCTGCTTGGCGATCGAGAGCGAAATGCCGGCCTTGGCGTAAATCAGTTTGCGCACCCGCTCGAAATCGGCGGGCCTGAATTCAAATTCCCGCGCCGCAGCCCCGCTCATGAGCGGCTCCACATTGCTCGACTGCCGGATGGCCGCCAACCGTTGCGTCAACGTAAGCGCCTGCCCCGGACGCGCGACCGGAGCAGACGGAGTGACGGGAGGACGGGGAGGCCTGGAGAGCATTGGATAAAGGGTTCAGCACTGCAAAGATGCGCTCATTATGCGGGATTTTTCGCCGAACGACACCTCCATCAGGGCAATTGCACACGCAGATGTCGTCAGCTTTTGGGGAACGCGTTGGCCATCAGCGGTTGATGAGGGGGCAGTATCGTTTGCGGCGCTTCACGCCAAAAAGTCGAACGCGTCGACCAACGGCGCGAATGCCTCCTGGGAGCGCGGGTTCAGGTAGGGCGCTTTCTCCGAAAGCGCCGCATGTTAAACAAACGGCGGTATCGTAGATCCCGCCCTGCCTGCCGTCATTCCCTTGCAGGGGAATGACGGTGTTTGCGGCCAGTGCCCCGGAGTCAGGCAAATGCGATTGCCCTGACACCTCCATGCCCCTTTGCGCGCGGAGAACAGGCAACCGTGGCTCAGGGGCGGCAGCGCCTTCATCGGGTTTACAAACGGCGAAAAGGCGGGCGCGGCATGCCGCGCCCCGACGATCCTGCTCACGTAAACCCGCAATGTTTCAATCCACGTCCGGCAGGCCGGACGAACGCACGGAAGGGGTTACGCCCCTCCTGTGCAAGCAGGATTACCCCCCTGAAGGGGGCGGTTTCCGACCGAAGTCAGTTTTCGATGAAGTAATATATATTATCGTCTCACGGCTTCCCATATACTTCGGGTTTTGGCTGAAACATCTGCTTACGGCAGATCAAGCGCCTGTGCCTTCATTACGAATCTTCACCATGCTGCGTCGTTTCTTTCTGGCATTGCCGTGTTGCCTGTTCATCCTGTCTGCCAGCCCGGTCTTTGGCGAACAGGCGATTTTGCATCTGGGCATCGCGCCGTTCAATTCTCCGGTCACCCTGTTCAAGACGCATCAGGCTTTGCAGCAGTACCTTGAACAACGTCTGCAGCGCAGCGTCAGACTCTACACCTCGGCGAATCACGCCGCCTTTCTCGCGGACTCACTGAACGGTCGCTTCGATATCATCATCACGCCGCCGCACTTTGGCGCCTTGTGTCTGGAACACGGCTACGCGCCGCTGGTGCGTTACCGCGCCCCCATGCCCGTCATCTTCGTCGTGCGCGCCGCCAACGGGATCAAGACAACCGCCGATCTGCGCGGCAAACGCATCGCTTTCCCTGAACGCACTTCCTTTTTTTCCGTGGCGGGCGTCAGAAAACTGGAAGAGATCGGCATGCATGCGGACACGGATTATCAAATGCTGGAACGCCCCAGTCACGCGGCGGCCATCATCGCCGTCACCTTGAAGGACGTGGATGCCGCCGTGACCACCTACGGCCCGTTGAACCAGATGTCCGCCGATACGCGCGCCCAGATCGAGATCATTCACCCCGAAGCAGGCGAAAACACGCCGCACCTCATGACCCTGGCGCGCGCGCAGCTCGGCGCCAGCCTGATCGCAAAAATCCGCTCTGCATTGATGGCATTTCCGGCCACGGATCAGGGCAAGGCGTTTTTCCAGATGACCGGGTATGAAGGGTATGCGCCCATCACGGCACGGGACATCAGGCAGGTACAACCTTACACCGACCTGATCCGGCCTCTGGCGCCACTGAAACCGGATACGCCATGATCCGCTACCTGGCCCGTTCTTTTCGCATGCGGCTGCTGCTGGGCAGCTTTCTGGTCTGCCTGCTGATGGTCGGGGCGCTCATCTACAACAGCGTCTCGCTCGCCGACCGTTACCTGCAGGAGCAGGATAACGAAAACATTCAGTCAGTCGGCATCGCGTTCAGTTCCGCCATTCTGCCCGACCTGCTCACCGGCGATTACGCTTCCCTGCGCGAAACGCTGGAAGAATGGCGTCACTCGGAACATGTGAACTATCTCGCGGTTGTCACGGAAGAGGGCAGCCGCATCGCGGTCGGCTGGCCGGATTCCGCCTCTCTGCCCCAACCCGGCGAATCGGACGGCGCCATGAACGCCGTGTTCCCGATCGGCATCGACGGACAGCAATATGGCCAGTTGCATATCGGGATGAACACCGCGTTCATCACCAGGGCCAGACAGTCCATGTTCGAGCAAAGCGTCCTGATCGCCATCATCGGCATCGCGGCGTTGACCTTCTTCATGTCGCTGGTCATTTACTACATGACCCGCAGGCTGATGCTGCTCTCGGATGCCAGCATCCAGGTGACGGAAGGCAATCTCGATCTGCGTATCCAGGTCAACGGTCACGATGAAGTTGCGCAACTGGCGGAAAATTTCAACCTCATGGTCGACGCCATACACACCCGCATGCATGAACTGGAAGACAGCGAGCTGCGTTTTCGCGCCATTGCCGACTACACCCACGCCTGGGAAAACTGGTTTGACCCGGAAGGTCGGCTGCGCTGGGTGAATCCTGCTGTGCAGCGCATCACCGGCTATACCCCGGAAGAATGCATGCAGATGGAAGATTTTCCGCTCTCCCTGGTGCACGACAACGACAAGGGGCTGGTGCGTCACCAGATGCGGCAGGCGTTGGATGGGCTTAGCGGTCAGGACATGGAGTTCCGCATCACGCGCAACGACGGACGCAGCCTGTGGTGCGCCATCTCCTGGCAATCCATCCACGATGCGCAAGGACTCTCTCTCGGCTACCGCTCCAGTGTTCGCGACATCACCCTGCAACATCACGCCACCGAAGAACTGGCTTATCAGGCGATCCACGACTCGCTCACCGGCCTCTTCAATCGCCACGCCTTCGAACAGCAGTTGCAGCAGGTGTTGGGCAAACATGAATCCCAGCCGGTCTCCATCCTTTATCTTGACCTTGACCAGTTCAAGGTCATCAACGACACCTGCGGTCACAGCGCGGGCGACCAACTCCTGATCAGCCTGTCCAAGGCCCTGCAAAACCACGTCGGACAGGACTTTCTGGCGCGTCTGGGCGGTGACGAATTCGGCATCCTCATGCGCAATTGCGACGAAGACGAAGCCGTGCGCCGCGCCAAGGCGCTCGTCGACAAAATCCGTTCCCATGTCTTCACTTACGGGGGACGCAGTTTCCGCATCGGCGCGTCGGTGGGCGTGGTGCGCGCCGGCCCCGGCATGGACAATTTCACGGACATCCTGATGGCGGCGGATACGGCCTGCTACGCCGCCAAGGATCATGGCCGCAACCGCGTCGAGCTATATACCGAAGCCGACGAATATTTCCGCCTGCGTCACGAAGAATTCCGCTCCATCGGTCATGTCACGACGGCGCTGACCGAAGGGCGCTTCCTGCTCTACTTCCAGCGCCTCGAACCCTTGCGTCCCGGCGCGCCGCGCCATGTCGAAATTCTGATCCGGCTACGGGATTTTCTCGACAACATCCAGCCGCCTTCCCGTTTCATCAACGCCGCCGAACGGTTCAACCTGATGCCCTACATCGACCGCTGGGTGGTGGAAAATGTCTGTCGGCAGTTGGCCGAATGGCGGCAGGCGGGCACGTCGACCGGCATTGACCGTTATGCCATCAATATCTCCGGCGCCAGCCTTTCCGACCGGGAATTCCCGGATTACGTACGCCATCAGATCACGCTTCACCAGATCAACCCCGTGAACCTCTGTTTTGAAATCACGGAAAGCTGCGCCATCGGTCAACTGGGGCAAGCGCTGGATTTCATTGAGCAGATGCGTAGCCTGGGCACGGCGCTGTCTCTGGATGATTTCGGCAGCGGGTTGTCTTCCTTCGCCTACCTGAAACAATTCAAGGTCGATTACCTCAAGATCGACGGTCAGTTCGTCAAGAATATCGACCACGACGCATCTGACTGCGCCGTGGTGCAGGCGATGGTGCAACTGGCCCGGGCGCATGGCCTGAAAACCGTGGCGGAATTTGTGTGCAGCGAAGCAATCTACGATGTGGTCAATGAACTGGGCGTCGATTACGCGCAGGGCTACGCCTGCCACATTCCAGAACCGTTGAGCAATCTGGGGGCAGAGGACTGAGGACTGAAGACAGATGACGGAAGATAGATGGATTTTCTTCTGAAAGGCTTAGAATTCGTCCTTTCGCCTTCAAAGAATCGCCATGCACCCGGATTACCTGCAAAAAATACTGACTTCCCAGGTCTACGACCTCGCGGAAGAAACCGACCTGGATTTCGCGCCCAACCTTTCCGCCCGCGTCGGCAATCGCATTTATCTGAAGCGCGAGGACATGCAGCCGGTGTTCTCTTTCAAGCTCCGGGGGGCGTACAACAAAATCGCCAGCCTGTCCGCCGAAAAGCTGAAACACGGCGTCATCTGCGCTTCCGCCGGCAACCACGCCCAGGGCGTCGCCATGTCGGCGGCGCATCTCGGTTGCCGGGCGGTAATCGTTATGCCCGTCACCACGCCCGCAATCAAGGTGGATGCCGTCAAAAAGCGCGGCGGCGAGGTGGTGCTGGCCGGAGATTCCTACGACAGCGCCTACGCCCGCGCCCTGGAACTGGAAAAGGCGGAAAAACTCACCTTCATCCACCCCTTTGACGACCCGGAAGTCATCGCCGGACAAGGCACCATCGGCATGGAAATCCTGCGCCAGCATTCTGCGCACGCCGGCAATATCCACGCCGTTTTTGTCGCCATCGGCGGCGGCGGCCTGGCATCGGGCGTAGCCGCCTACATCAAGGCCGTGCGCCCCGAAATCAAGGTGATCGGCGTGGAAACCTTCGACGCCGACGCCATGCGCCAGTCGATCGCGGCAGGCAAGCGGGTGCGACTGGAACAGGTCGGCCTGTTTGCCGACGGTACGGCGGTGCAGCTGGTCGGCGAGGAAACCTTTCGCCTGTGCCGGGAATTACTGGACGACATCGTGCGGGTAGACACCGACGCCACCTGCGCGGCGATCAAGGATGTGTTCGAAGATACCCGCTCCATTCTGGAACCTTCCGGCGCGCTCGCCATCGCCGGGGCGAAGGAATACATCCGCCAGCACAAGCTGAAAGACAAGATGCTGGTCGCCGTGGCGTCCGGGGCCAACACCAATTTCGACCGTCTGCGCTTCGTCGCCGAACGCGCCGAAATCGGCGAACAGCGCGAGGCGGTGCTCTCCGTGACCCTGCCCGAACAACCCGGCGCTTACAAGAAATTCGTCACCCTGATTGGCCGCCACAACATCACGGAATTCAATTATCGCTATCACGAATTGAAAGAAGCGCATGTGTATGTCGGCATTCAGGTCGCCAGCCGCGCCGAATCCCTGAAACTGGTCGATGTCCTGAAAAAACACGGCTACCCGACGCTTGACCTCTCGGAAGACGAAGCCGCCAAGCTGCACATCCGCCATATGGTCGGCGGGCATGCGCCGCAAGTGCGCGACAGCGGCATGAGCGAGCGGGTCTACCGCTTCGAATTCCCCGAACGTCCCGGCGCGCTGATGAATTTCCTGAACCAGATGAGCGCCGATTGGAACATCAGCCTGTTCCACTACAGAAACCACGGCGCGGACACAGGCCGGGTGCTGGTCGGCATGCAGGTGCCCCCCGCCGACGCCGCCAACTTCCACGCCTTTCTGGAAAAACTCGGCTACCGCTACTGGGACGAAAGCGAAAACCCGGCCTATCGGCTGTTTCTGGGCTGAAATACGATGCGTAATGTCACACCGCCAACTCGACAAACAACGCTACCCAAGCGCAGTGTTTCCCCCATTTATCTGGATGCAGCGCCCCCGCTTGCAACCGCTACCGTTATTCACCTGCGTAAGCGCGCGCAACGTCGCATTGCCTTTGGCTGGTATGGCGGTAAATTTTCTCATCTCGACTGGCTGTTGCCCCTGCTTCCCCCTTGCCATCATTATTGCGAACCTTTCGCCGGTTCTGGCGCGGTGCTTATCAACCGTGCTCCGGCGCCAGTGGAAACCTATAACGACATTGACGGGGAAGTCGTTAATTTTTTTGGCGTCCTGCGCGATGAACACGAAGCCTTGATTCGGGCCATCGCCCTGACCCCCTTTTCACGTGAGGAATACCATCTCGCTGTAAATGGCGATATGGAAGGCATCAACGCCATTGAGCGGGCCCGACGGTTTTATGTCCGGGCGCGACAAACGCGCACCGGCCTGGCGCAAACGGCATCCCTTGGTCGTTGGGCGAATTGCAAGGAAACGAGCCGTTCCGGTATGTCGGGTGTCGTGTCGCGCTGGTTGGGCGGAGTGGAAGCACTGGATGAAATCGCCGCCCGTTTTTTGCGCGTACAAATCGAAAACCGTCCGGCCCTTGATGTTATCCGGCTGTATGACAGCCCGCAAACGCTTTTCTACTGCGACCCCCCTTATTTGCACGCTACACGTGGTGACGCCAGGGCTTACGGTTTTGAGATGGACGAACAGGCGCACCGGGAACTGGCCAATGCGCTCAATGCGTGCGTGGGCATGGTCGCTGTTTCTGGTTACGAACATCCCTTGATGGATGAACTGTTCAGCCCGCAGCACTGGCATAAAATCCGGGGGCCGGAGAAAACCATCCATTCAACCAAGGGCATACGCGCGGAAGCGTTGTGGACAAATTACGCCCCGCAAAAACAACCAGGGCTTTTCGCATGACACCGGAAAGAATCTTGCAGGGCATTCATGCGCGTGCCGCCAAAGCGTTGAACACCCCGGTTATCACAGACCCGGCAATTCAGAAACGTGTTGATTATGTCTGCCGCTGCATGAGTAACCGCGCTGGAGTACGATTGCTGATGTCTTGTCTGCTGGGCAAGCTGGACAAACCGCAGGTCGACCCACGCAAGCCCTATACCGAAATTGGTGGCGAAGACTGCTTTTCGGGACGTGCCTATGATGAACGCTACCTGACCCGGTTTATCAACACACACCGGCTACCTGTTAATCAGACCACGGCGTTCTTGACGCCAACATTGCGTAATATCAACCATCCGTTGACTGTCGACCAGCAACTCGTTGGCAGACCGCGCGACCTCTATCAGAATACGCTGGCATTACTGGAAGATGTGGCCCTTCAGCGCGTTGCCGCAGACACGCTTTTTGTGGAAATCGTGCGCGTACTCATGTTGTTGCGTGACGAAAAGCTGGCCCGAATGGACTCCTTATTGAATGCGCTGGCACATACCGAAGGCGCGTTGCCACTCGCTTCCGAGGCTATCGTCACCTTGATTGGTCAGCATCTCGCTTGCAGAAATGCCAGCCGTTTGCCTGTGCTGGTCGTGGCTGCGGCCTATAAAGTCGCAGGAGAACGACTGGCAGAAAGCGTATTGCCTCTGAATGCGCACAATGCCGCTGATTTACAAACCGGGGCTTTGGGCGATGTTGAAATCTGTCTGTCGGGCGAGCATTCCGTCATTACCGCCTATGAAATGAAAATGAAACGTGTCACGCAAGATGACATCGACGTTGCCGTCGACAAGATTGTCAGGGGGAAAAACAGGATTCATAACTACCTGTTCGTCACCACCGACACCATTGACCCCATTGTGACCGAGTATGCCTCAACGTTTTATGAAAAAACCGAGGGTACCGAGATTGCCATCCTTGATTGCATCGGTTTTTTGCGACATTTTCTGCATTTTTTCCATCGCATCCGCGCCAATTATCTGGATGCCTATCAAACCTTACTTTTACAGGAACCGGATTCTGCCGTCAGTCAAAGTCTGAAAGAAGCTTTTCTAGCCTTGCGTCAGGCAGCGGAAAGTGGTGAATAGGGATTTGAGAATGTACGATTTCAGGCACATCCCCGACCGGCGCGGCAGCGATTCGATGAAATGGGGTAAATACGCCGGACGGGACATCCTGCCCCTGTGGGTGGCGGATATGGACTTTGCCGCGCCGCCCGCCGTGCTGGAAGCCTTGCGGGAACGGCTGGCGCATGGCGTGCTGGGTTATGGCGCGCCCCAACCATCGCAGGTCGACGCGGTGCTGGCTTATCTGGAACGCCAGTATGACTGGCGCATTGATGCGGAATGGCTGGTCTGGCTGCCGGGGCTGGTGACGGGGCTGAATGTCGCCTGTCGCGGCGTGGGCGGCGGCGTGTTGGCGCATACGCCGGTATATCCGCCTTTTCTGGCCGCGCCGCGCCATTCCGCTCAGCCGCTGCAACGGGCGCCGCTCGCGCTGCGGCGGCGGGAAGATGATGCGTATTGGGAAATGGACGCCGAAGCGATGACCGCCGCCTGCGTACCGGGAACGAACCTCCTGCTCTTCTGCCATCCGCACAACCCGGTCGGGCGTTGCTGGCGGCAGGCGGAACTGGAACGGGTCGCCGACTTCGCCGTCCGCCACGACCTCATCGTCTGTTCCGACGAAATCCATTGCGACCTGATTCTGGACGCAGACCGGCGTCACCTGCCTTTCGCGCGCCTGGGCGAAGACGCGGCGCGGCGCAGCATCACCCTGATGTCGCCCTCCAAGACCTTCAACATCCCCGGCCTCGCCTGCGCCTTCGCGGTGATTCCCGATGCAAAGTTGCGCCAGCGTTTTATCCGCGCCATGGCGGGCATCGTGCCGCATGTGAATGTGTTGGGGCTGGTCGCCTGCGAAGCCGCGTTCCGCCACTGCGACGACTGGCGGCAGGCATTGCTCGCCACCCTGCGCCGCAACCGCGACCGGCTGGAAGCGACGGTCGCCCGCCTGCCCGGCCTTGCCATGACGCACATCGAAGCCACCTATCTGGCGTGGCTGGACGTGCGACAACTCGACCTCGCCAATCCCGTTGCGTATTTTGAGTCGCAAGGTCTGGGGCTTTCCAATGGCGCGGATTTCGGCGCGCCGGGTTGGGTGCGGCTCAATTTCGGCTGCGCGCCCGAACTTCTGGACCATGCGCTCGTCCGTCTTCAACAGGCCATCGAACATGTTGCTACCGCCCCCCGCGTTTGAATACTCACCCTACTTCTTCTCGTTGCTGGGGCTGGGTCTGGCGGTGAGCATACAGGTCATGTCCGTTTTCCTGATCTGGAAACAATGGCTGGCCGCCGCCGTATTCAAACACGCCCCCTGGCGCACGCCCTGGCTGGCGTTGGGACTGGGCGTCCTGTTCCTGTTGCGGCAGTGCTGGTCGGCACTGGAATTCTCCCTCGTCACGGGCGTGTATGACGTTAACGCCGTCTGCAATCATCTGATCGCCGCGTTTTTCCTGTTGCTGGCGATTATCGGGTTTTCGGTGCCCAGAGGGCAGAAGACAGAGGACTGAAGACAGTAAAGTTGGAGGCGCTTTGCGCCACCTCCATCGGAGAGGGAGGCCCAATTAGCAGCGCGTAGCGCCGGAAACCCTACTGTCCTCTGTCCTCTGTCCTCTGTCTTCTGTCTTCTGCCCCCCCTGCTCCGTAAACACCCAATCCACGGGCTGATCGTGCGCTTCCGGCTGGATGCTCGCCACGCGCCCCATCTCGAACCCCACGCCCAACACCAGCGGGCGCGGCTGCAAAACGGCAAGGGTGCGGTCGAAGAAACCGCCGCCGTAGCCCAGCCGGTAGCCTGCCGCGTCAAAGGCGTTCAGCGCCATGATGATGACGTCGGGGATGATTTCCGGCCCACCGGTCGGCGTGGGAATGCCATAGCGGTCGGGCGCGAGCGGCGTTTCCGGCGTCCAAGGGCGAAAAACCAGCGGCGCGTGTCGGGCCAGCACCACCGGCAACAGCGTCGTTGCGCCCTGCGCCCGCCAGATGGCGGCGGCGGCGCGCACGTCCGGCTCGTTCTGAATCGGCCAGCAGCAGGCGATACGCTCCCCCGGCGGCTGCGGAAAAACGCGCAGCAGATGCCCGACCAGCCGCTCCGACCACGCGGCGACCTGTTCGACAGGCTCAGCCCGCCGCGCCGCCAGCAGTTTTTGACGCAATTGTGCGCGGGCTGGCGTTCCGGCAGGCCACTTCATGTTATGCTGGAAAACTGAATTGCTTTCGATATCCATTCCCCCATTTAACCATGAAGCCGCCTGTTTTTTTCACCCGTTTTTGCCTCGCCTGCGCCCTGACGATCGTACTGGCGATTTCAGGATCCGCCTCTGCGGAAGAATCCGCAGGCGAACGCCAGTTTCTCGACGCGCGCGAAGCCTTCCGGGTCGGCGACCGCGCGAAACTGGAGCAACTGAACGCCCAACTCATTGATGACGCGCTGGCGCCTTATGTTGAATATTATCTGTTGCGGCAGGGCATCGAGCGCCAGGACGCGGCGACGATCAAAGCCTTCATCCGGCAGGAGGAGGGCAGCTATCTGGGCGAACGCCTGCGCGCCGACTGGATCAAGGTTCTGGGCAAACAGGGACGCTGGTCGGAAGTGTCGCAGCAATACGCGCAACTCAAGGCGCCCGATCTGGAATCCCGCTGTCTGAAGATTCAGGCGGTGACGCATCTGGGCGATACGGCAGCGCGGCAACAAAGCCAGGCCGACGCCGAAACCCTCTGGCAGACCGTCATCAGCGTTCCCGAAGGTTGCCAACCCCTGTTTGCGCGCCTGGGCGAAATGGTCAGTGACGATGTGTACTGGAGCCGCGTGCACATGTTGTTCGAACGGGGCAAAACGGATCTGGCGCGGCGGGTATTACGCTTTTTGCCCCGCGAACAGCAACCGGACGCCAAACAACTCGACCAGCTCATCAGCCAGCCGCGTATCTGGCTGGCGCGCCAAAAACCGGCAAGTATGGGCGGCAGCCGCGTCCGCCGTGAAGTCGTGGCGCTGGCGATTACCCGTCTGGCGCAGAACGACCCCGTTGTCGCCGCCGAACAACTGGAACAGTGGCGCGCGCATCTGGGCGCGCAGACGACCGCCTGGTGTTGGGCGCAGATTGGCTTGCAGGGCGCGCGCCGCCATTTGCCGGAAGCCTCTGCATGGTTCGCCCGCAGCACACCGGAACTCCTCACCGACGACGCCGCCGAATGGCGTGTGCGCGCCGCCCTGCGCGCGCAAAAATGGGATTTGGTGCGCCTCGCCATTGAACAGATGCCGCAGGAATTGCAGGCGCGTCCGGCCTGGGTTTACTGGCTGGGGCGCGCTCACAAGGCAGCGGGTCGCACACACGAGGCGCGCGCGCAATTCGCCTCGCTGCGCGGACTGCCGGAATTTTACGGCAACCTCGCCGATGAAGAATTGGGACAGCGCATCACCGTTCCACCACTCGCCCTGCCCCCGCACGCCGACGAACTGTTTTATGCGCGGACCTTGCCGGGGATTGTGCGCGCCCTGGCCTTGTTCCGCCTCGATTTACGCATCGACGCCATCCGCGAATGGAACTGGACGTTACGCGACATGGATGACCGGCAACTGCTGGCCGCCGCCACGCTGGCGCGCGAATACCACCTGTATGACCGCGCCATCAACGCCGCCGACAAGACCCGCAGCCAACACGACTATTCCCTGCGTTTTCTCGCCCCCTTCGAAGCCCAGGTGCGTCTTGCCGCGCGCGAACAAAATCTGGATGACGCCTGGGTCTATGGCCTGATGCGTCAGGAAAGCCGCTTCATCACCCAGGCCAAATCTTCCGTCGGCGCTTCCGGCCTGATGCAGTTGATGCCCGCCACCGCCAAGTGGGTGGCGAAAAAAATCGGCATCAAGGATTACGACCACCGCACGGTCAACGATACGGACACCAACCTGCTTTTGGGCACCGCCTATATGCGCATGGTGCTGGAAAGTCTGCACCAGCATCCGGTGCTGGCTTCCGCCGCCTACAACGCCGGCCCCGGCCGGGCAAAACGCTGGTGCGCCAATGAGCCGCTGGAAGGCGCGATTTACGCCGAAACCATTCCTTTTGACGAAACCCGGGATTACGTTAAAAAAGTGATGAGCAACGCCGTGTATTACTCGGTGTTGTTTACCGGCGAACCGGCTTCCCTGCGCGAACGTCTGGGGACGGCTCCGGCACGGGACGGCACGAGCGTTCCCGCGGATTTGCCCTGAATTTTGCCTTGCGCGTTTTCAGCGCCCCCGATCGTTCGCGGCGCGGGCGGTTGATTTGCCTTAGAATTCGAGCTTTCCTCCACACGATCACGCCACCATGTCACAACACAAAATCCTGCTTCTGGGCGGCAGCGGTTTTCTGGGTTCCTATCTGGCCACCCGCCTCGCCCAACGAGGGTACGCCATCACCCTTCCTTCCCGACGCCGCGAACGCAATCGACGCCTGATGACTTTGCCCGGCGTCGACATCATCGAGGCCGACCCGCACGATCCCGCGCAACTGGCGGCGCTGGTCGCCCATCAGGACAGTGTCGTCAACCTCGTCGGCATTCTGCACAGCCGCGACGTGGCCTTGCCTTACAGCAAGGATTTTTTGCGCGCGCATGTGGAATTGCCGCAGAAAATCGTCGCCGCCATGCGCGCGAGCGGCGCGCGACGCCTCCTGCACGTCAGCGCCCTGAAAGCGGATGAGCGCGGCGCTTCCGAATACCTGCGTTCCAAGGGGGCGGGCGAAAACATCGTGCTGGCCGCCCGGGACACGCTGGAAGTGAGCGTATTCCGCCCGGCCACGATGTTCGGCGCGGGCGACCATTTTCTTTCCATGCTCGCCCGCTGGCTTACGCTCCCCCTCCTACCGCTGGGCATGCTCGGAACACGCTTGCAGCCCGTCTGGGTCGCCGATGTGGCCGACGCCATCGCGCTAAGCATCGACGACGAGGCGACATTCGGGCAGGCTTACGATCTGGCCGGGCCGCAGGTATATACGCTGGCCGATCTGCTCGCTTACGTCGCCCGACTGACGGAGCGACGCACCCGCCTCCTGCCGCTCTCCGAGGGCTGGGCTTATTTGCAGGCCGGTTTGTGGTGGCTGCTCCCCAACCCGGAGCTGACCCAGGACAGCCTGCGCACCCTGCAAGCCGACACCATTCTGGACGCCAACAGCCGCCCGCCCGCCGTATGGCGTCCTGTCGCGCTGGAAACCATTGCGCCCACCTATCTCTCCCGCCATACGCCCAAAGCGCGGCTCGATTTTTATCGTGCCCATGCAAGGCGTGAGCTTGCGGGGAACTGACCGGGGACAGAACCTCCGTGCGCATCTATGCCGTCGGCGGCGCGATTCGTGATGAACTTCTGGGACGGCCTGTCGCCGATCGGGATTATGTTGTGGTCGGCGCGACGCCGGAGATGTTGCTGGCGCAGGGATTCAAACCCGTCGGCAAGGATTTCCCGGTCTTTCTGCACCCGGAAACCCATGAGGAATACGCGCTGGCGCGCACCGAGCGCAAAAGCGGCAGGGGCTACTGCGGTTTTACCTTTTACGCCGCGCCGGACGTGCGCCTGGAAGACGACCTCGCCCGCCGCGACCTGACCATCAACGCGATTGCCAGAGGCGACGATGGCGTGTTGATCGACCCGTTCAATGGTCGCGCCGATCTGGAAGCCAGGATTTTGCGGCATGTCGGCCCCGCCTTTGTCGAAGACCCGGTGCGCCTCCTGCGCCTTGCCCGCTTCGCCGCCCGTTTCGGCGATTTTTCCGTCGCGCCGGAAACGCTCACGCTGATGCGTGAGATGGTGGCGAACGGCGAAGTCGATCATCTGGTCCCGGAGCGGGTATGGCAGGAAATTTCCACCGGCCTCATGGAAGCGCACCCGCAACGCATGATTGAAGTGTTGCGCGCTTGCGGGGCGCTGGCGCGGCTCATGCCGGAGGTCGACATCCTGTTCGACGTGCCGGAACGCGCCGACTATCACCCGGAAGGCAACACTGGCGCGCATCTCCTGCTCACGCTGGCGGCGGCGGCGCGCATGAATCTCGCGTTGCCCGCCCGTTTTGCCGTCCTGACGCACGATTTGGGCAAGGCGCTTACGCCGAAGGAAAACTGGCCGCGTCATTACGGCCACGCGAAACTCGGCGAAGCGCCGCTCATCAGCCTGTGCGCGCGGTTAAAAATTCCCGTGGACTGCCGCGAACTCGCCCGGATGGCGGTGCGTGAACACGGCAACATGGCACATGTGGGCGGCGCGGCGGACGCGCTCACCCCCGCCAGCATGGTCAGCATCATGGAGCGCTGCGATGTCAAACGGCGTCCCGAACGCTTCGCCGATCTGCTGTCCGTCTGCGCCGCCGATCATCAAGGTCGTCTGGGGATGGAAGCGATGCCCTATCCCCAGCGCGACATCTGGAACACGGCGGCGGCGGCGTTTTGCGCCGTGGATGGCGGCGCCATCGCCCGCACTGTCGCCGATAAAACCAGAATTCCGGAACGCCTGCACGCCGCCAGAGTCATCGCCGTGCGCGCCGCGCTCGCTTCATTCACACCCACTGTAATTCCTCTGGAAAATTCATGACAGAATCCACCGACATCCCCCTGCACACCCACCGCCTCGCCGGACGCGAAATACTGTACGCCCTGCCGCCGGAAGGCGTCGATCCGCATCCCACGCCCCTGCTGTTCGTCCACGGCGCATTTGCCGGGGCCTGGATGTGGGCGGATAATTTCCTGCCCTGGTTCGCCCGTCAGGGCTATCGCAGCTATGCCCTTTCCCTGCGCGGTCACGGTGAAAGCGAAGGCGGCGATAATCTGGACGCCCTCTCGATTGCCGACTATGTGGAAGACACCGAAGCCGCCATCGTCTGGCTGGCCGAAAAACACCCCCGACCTGCCGCCCTGATCGGGCATTCAATGGGTGGTTTCGTGGTGCAGAAATATCTCGAAAACAACCGCGCTCCGGCGGCGATTCTGCTCTGCGCCGTGCCGCCGCAAGGCTTGCTGCTGTCGCAATTCAACCTGCTTGCGCAAAGACCGGGGCTGCTGATGGATCTTAACCAGCTCCTGAGCGGCGAGAATGTACAACTCCCCACCGTGCGCGAGGCGCTTTTCGGGCAACCCGTGGACAACGCGTTGCTGAAACGTTTCCGCGCCAGCATGCAACTGGAATCGCAGCGGGCGCTCTGGGACATGAGCGTTTTCAACCTGCCCTTGCTGCCCGCCATGCTGCGTCCGCCGCTCCTCATCGTCGGGGCAGAAAAGGATGTGCTGGTGCCCGCCTTTCTGGTGGAAACCACAGCGCGCACCTACAATATGGAAGCGCACATTTTCAAGGGCATGGGACACGCGGTGACCCATGAAAAAGACTGGCCGCAAGTGGCTGAACTGCTGAAAAACTGGCTGGATGCAACGCTGGACTGACGCTGACGGTGAATAATTCAGGCGCGCAGGTCGATGTTCTGACCCAGATTGGACGGATTGACCGTTGCTTGCGGCAGCGCCTCAATCAATTGCGCGGCGGCCTGCGCCTGCATGTCGATGGCCTTTTTGAGCACGGCGATGTTGATTGCGTCCGGCGCCTGTCCGGTTTGGGAAGCCAGACTGCCGATATTTGAACTGTTGATTTCCATAATGTTGGTCTTTCTTTTGTTCGATCCAATGGTTAAAGTATAGACTTCTTTTCCATCTTCAAAAATCCCGCCATGCCTAAACAGGACTCGCCGCCAGCCCCCGCCTCGCCATCGGGGGAAGATTGTTTTTTGCTGGAAGATGTGGACGATCTGGAAGCCGTCGCTCGTGCGGCGTTCGCCGACGAAGCGCGTTTACGCGCGGGAAGCAGGATATCACCGAGCGACCCGGGTTTGCAGTTTCCCGACCTGCTGGCGGAAGGTGAAGCGCCGCAGCAACGGGTCAAGGGAATCGCCGGTGAGCGACGCGCCCGCCCCGGCGTTACACAGATCCCGATTTCCGGTGGCCTGCTTGGACAACTGCGCGAACAGGCGCATGGGCTGCTTGAGCAACAGGACGCCCGCGAACGCCAGCATCACCAGCAGGCCGCCCAACTGGATCGTTCGCTGCGTCAGGTGTTCGCTTATCTGCACGACATGGTGCAACAACTCAACGTGGTGCAGCCGGAAATTCCCCGCGACTATCCGCTCGCCGACGAAAAGTCGCTGCGCGCGCTTGCCTGGCGGCAGGGTTACGCAGATTACCGCACGTCTTCCCTGAGCGATCAGGCGTTCATGGAACTCGTCACCCTGAGCTACCACCTGAGCGGTCAGGGAGAGCCGGTCACGCTCGAACGCGACGGCAACACGGCAGAGGCATTCCGGCAACGTCTTTTCGATTTCAACCTGGACATGCAGGTGAAAGAAACCCGCGACGAGCGCAAATTTCTGCAATCCGTGCGCATCGCCATCGCGCAGGAGGTCAAGGTCAATGTGCGCTGGGAGCCGGATTATCAGGATGGCGTGCTGCTGGTGCACGCCCGCAATCTGGAACGCCTGGGCTACACCACCTACCGGCTGCCCGCCGACGCGCCCATGAACCCGGCGTTGCTGGAAGAATTCGGGCGCATGGTGCTGGGACAACCACATCATTTCCCGCACATCGCCCGCCGTCCTTCATAAGGTATGGCTTTTGTCGCCGCGTAAAAAGCCGATGAGGGGCATATCCATGTTTTTGCCCATCGCAATGACTTTGAACAGTTCGCCCATTTCCTGCGGCGCGATGAGTTTTTGCACGGCGGAAGCCGCCTTGAGATAAGGCAGGCTGCCGGGTTCCAGCGTGGCGAGGTCATCCAGCACGCCGCAATTCAGCAGAAATTGCGCCTGATTCGCATAGCCCAGCAATTCCAGCCCGGTCGGATACGCCGCCGCGATCAGCGCGGTAAAATCCACATGCGCGGTAATGTCCTGCAAGCCGGGCAGGTAAAAAGGATCGGGATGCGCATGGTGGCGGTAGTGGCACATGAGCGTGCCGCTACCGCGATCCGGGTGGTAAAACTCGCGCCGGGGAAAACCGTAATCGAGCAACAGCAGGCAGCCCCGCTCCAGTCGCTCGCCTAAGCCCGCTGCCCAGGCTGGCCCCGCCAGCGATATTTCGCTCATATACCCCGGCGGCGGCGCGCATTCATGGACGATACCCTCGGCTTCCGTCAGCAGCCTGCCGCCCGCCGGTCGCGCCTGCCATTGCAAACGCCCATCCACACGGGTAACGCCACGCTCGTCGATGCGCCCTTCCTGCCACTGAACACAATGCACCGGCATCGCGTCCAGCACCTCATTGCCCAACACCAGACCGGAAAAATGTTCGGGCAACGTCTCCAGCCAGCGCACCCGCTCGAACAGGCGCGGCGCGTCCTGCCGCAACGTCTGGCGCTGGCGTTCCCGGAGGTCAGGCGAGAGTTCCAGAATGTCGTAACGCTCCGGCAGGGCATTCTGCGTTTCCAGCGCCCGCAACAAATCCGCCGCCAGACGACCGGAACCCGCGCCCGCCTCCAGAATGCGGGGCGCGCTCATGGACATGATTTGCGCCGCTTGCCGGGCGATGGCTTGGGCAAACAACGGCGTGAGTTCCGGTGCGGTGACGAAATCCCCCGCCGCGCCGAATTTCCGCGCCCCTGCCGCGTAATAACCCAGACCGGGCGCGTACAGCGCAATCGCCATGAAATCGGCAAAGGAAAGCCAGCCGCCCGCCACTGCAATCCGGCGGAAGATTTCCGCCAGTAGTTGCTGGCTATGGGCAAGGGCGGCGGGCGTGGGTAGCGGGAGCGTCATGTCAGGGCGCGTTCAACAGGGCAAAACGGGGATTTTAGCTGTTGCGGGAAAGAGATGTCGTAAAATGCGGAGTCATGACCATTTTGCCGAATGCATCCTCTCTGTCTTCTCCCCTGACCGGAAAAACGGTGCTGGTGACCGGGGCTTCCCGACGCATTGGCGCGACCATTGCCCGTTTTTTACACGCGGCGGGGGCGTCTCTGGCCCTGCATTATCGCAACGACCAGACAGGGGCGGCGGCGCTGGCGGCGGAATTTACAGCGGTGCGTCCCGCTTCGGCGCGCTGTTACGCCGCAAACCTGTGCGCGACAGGCGCGGCGGAAACTCTGGTGGCGGCGGTGCTCACCGATTTCGGCGGTCTGGATGCCCTCATCAACAACGCTTCCAGTTTTTACCCGACGCCGATAGGTCAGATCGACGAAGCGGACTGGAATGATCTGGTGGGCAGCAATTTCAAGGCGCCGCTCTTTTTATCCCAGGCCGCCGCGCCCGCTCTGCGCGAGCGACGCGGCGCGATTGTCAATATCACGGATATTCACGCGGAACGCCCGCTTGCCGGTTACGCGCTCTATTCCGCCGCCAAAGGCGCGCTACTGACGCTCACCCGGGCGCTGGCGCAGGAACTGGGGCCGGAAATCCGGGTCAACGCCGTCGCGCCGGGCGCGATTCTCTGGCCGGAAAACGAAACGCGCAGCGCCTTTCCGCCAGCAGAACGGGAAGCCATCGTCGCGCATACCTTTCTGAAGCGGGAGGGCAGCCCCGAAGACATTGCCCGCTCCGTGCGCTTTTTATTGACGGACGCGCCTTACATCACCGGGCAGGTCATCAATGTAGATGGCGGTCGGACGGCTTCCCTGTAATTTCATTTACCCATAACAGGATTTTTCGTGCCCGCTTCCCAAACCCTGCAACGCCTGGAAAAATGGCTGTTGCGTAAAACCGGCAAGGCCATCGCCGATTACAACATGATCGAGGCGGGCGACACGGTGCTGGTCTGCGTTTCCGGCGGCAAGGATTCGCTGACCTTGCTGCGTCTTTTGCGCCTCATGCAACAGCGCGCGCCGGTCAGCTTCCGGCTCATCGCCATGAACCTTGACCAGAAGCAGCCGGGGTTTCCCGCCGAGGTGCTGCCCGCATGGTTTGAGAAAAGCGGCGTCGAATTCCGCGTCGTCGAGGCCGACACCTATTCGGTGGTGAAGGAAAAAATTCCCGAAGGCAAAACCACCTGCTCGCTCTGCTCGCGCCTGCGCCGGGGCATCATCTATCGCACGGCGAAAGAACTGGGCGCAAACAAGATTGCCCTGGGGCACCACCGCGACGACATGGTGCACACCCTGTTTTTGAACCTGTTCTTTGGCGGCAAACTGAAAGCCATGCCGCCAAAGCTCGCCACCGATGACGGCGCGCACATCGTGATTCGTCCTCTGGCCTATTGCGCCGAAAACGACATCGCGCGTTACGCCAGCGGCATGGAATTTCCCATTATCCCCTGCAATCTCTGCGGCTCGCAGAACAACCTGCAACGGCAAAAAATCCGGGAAATGATGCAAGATTGGGACAAACGCTTTCCCGGTCGCACGGAAGCCGTATTCACCGCACTACAGAATGTCGTGCCTTCGCATCTGGCCGACAACGCGCTGTTTGATTTTCGCGGCTTGAAGCTGGAAGAACAGATGCCCAGTGATGGCGACACCCTGTTCGACGCGCCGGAACTACCGCTGGCGGGTGGATTTCCGTCGCTTGTCCGTTTGGGAATATAAGGTTTTGCAAGGCTTGTATATTGAATTCGATCGACTTTTGGTATCATTTGAGATCGATTGGCTCAAATTGTAGGGAATTACGGTGATCACCATTGTTCGCGGCGAAATTATCGGAGGCGTGCGTCTGGCCAACAGGCTGGGCGCAAAAGAATCTGAGCATGCTCTGGTACGCTGCCTTAAAAGGCTTGAGCGCACCGGCGAAGGATTTCGGGGTCGCGTTCTGGATTCTTTCAACCATGGGCGCATCAGTTTCGTTTTCCCCTCTTCCGAAGAAGCCTGTCTGTCCACCATCGAGATGCAACGCCGGATGGCGGACACCCCTTCGGTCGCGGGCATCAAGCTCAATATCCGGCTTGCCCTGCTGTCGGCGGCAAGCGAAGAAAAAGCCACGCAGGGCGTCGGCAAACTGCTGGAACTCTCTCTGCCCAACCAGATTCTTTGTGATCGGCAAACCCTGCTGGAAGTCGCTGCCAGCGTCGGCCTGAAAGTACGCGATCTGCATCAGCAATTAAACCTTGATGACGGGAAACCCGCCCAGATCATGGAATTGATCTGGCACGAAAGTGATGAAGACCTGCCCGCCACGCTGACGTCCACCACGCTGCTGGCGCAGGAATTCCCGTCGAGCGAGGGCGATGTGCCGGTGCAGACCCCCGGCGTTCAAATCAGATTACGCGTGCATCACGGTGACAAAAAAATCATTCTGGATGAAAAAACGCCCTTCATCACGCTGGGGCGCGAATACCATAACGACATCGTAATCAACGACAGCCGCATTTCCCGCCAGCACGCCCGCATCGAACGCAAAGGCGCGCATTATTGCCTGGTGGACATGAGCACCAACGGCACCTTCGTCACGCACACCAACGCGCCAGAAGTCTTCCTGCGCAAGGACAGTCTGCCCCTGCACGAAACGGGTATTATGTGCCTGGGCGTGTCCAGCCGCGATCAGAGCGCGGAACCCCTGAAATTCGAATACATCTGACCGCCTGCAAACCGACCCTCGACGGTCGGTTTTTTATCTGCCATTTCTCATCATGAGTTTTTTCAAAAAACACCTTTTCATCTGTACCAACCAGCGCCCCGAAGGGCAACCCGCTTGTAATTCACGCAACGACGACACGCTGTTTTCATTCATTAAAAAACTCGCCAGGGAACTGGGCGCGGACGCCGCCGGTGTACGTATCAGCAAGGCGGGCTGTCTGGGTCGCTGCGAGCATGCGCCCATGCTGGTGATTTACCCGGAAGCGGTCTGGTACACTTTCATCGACGAGGAAGACCTCGAAGAAATCATCCGGCGTCATCTGCTTTGCGACGAGCGCGTCGAACGTCTGTTGGTGGCATGACCGCCAGCGCAGTGAACATCGATATCGCCGGCCCGGTCGGTAATATCGAAGTCATCATGGAAATCCCGTCCGGCGGACGGCTGCGGGGAATCGCGCTGGTCGCGCATCCTCATCCCGTCGGCGGCGGCGCGAATACCAACAAGGTAACGCATACCCTGGCCAGAACTTTCCTGCATCTGGGTTACGCCGCCTTGCGCCCCAATTTTCGCGGCGTTGGCGGCAGTGAAGGGGAACACGACGAAGGCATCGGCGAAGTCGACGACCTCATGACCGTACTCGCTTTCGCCCGCCATCGGCTCGACCCGCAGCATGAGCTGCCCGTGGCGCTCGCCGGTTTTTCTTTCGGCGCTTACTGTCAAACCCGCCTCGCCCACCGTCTGGCGGCATCCGGGCAGGCGGCGGAACGGCTGGCGCTGGTCGGCACGGCAGCCGGTTTCGTGGAAGGCGCGCGCCACTACGACACCGAAGCCGTGCCCGCCGACACCCTCCTCATTCACGGCGCTGCGGATCATACCGTGCCGCTTGCCAATGTACTCGCCTGGGCCGAACCGCAAAACCTGCCCGTGATCGTCATCCCCGGCGCGGATCATTTTTTTCACCGGCGACTCCAGCTGATCCACGACATCATCGTCAGAGCCTGGCACTGATGGGCACAGCCCCGCTGAACGTACAGGATTTGCACAAGACTTACGCGCAGCTTCCTGTCGTGGACGGACTTTCCTTCACACTGGAAAAGGGGCGTTGCTTTGGTCTGCTCGGCCCCAACGGAGCGGGGAAAACCACGACCCTGAAACTTTGTCTGGGACTGACCGTACCCGACGCCGGACGCATCACCCTGGCTGGCCTGCCCATTCCCGCCCAGGCAAAGGCCGCCCGGATGCGCGTCGGCGTCGTGCCGCAATTTGACAATCTCGACCCCGACTTCACCGTCAGCGAAAACCTGTTCGTGTTCGGACGCTATTTCGGCCTTTCGCGCGCGGACATCGAACCGCGCCTGCCCTGGCTGTTGCAATTTTCCAGTCTGGAAAACAAGCGCGATGCCCGCATCAACAGTTTGTCCGGCGGGATGAAACGTCGGCTCACGCTGGCGCGCGCGCTGGTCAACGACCCCGACATCCTGTTTCTCGACGAACCCACCACCGGCCTCGACCCGCAGGCTCGCCGTCTGATCTGGGAACGCCTGAACACCTTGAAGAACGCGGGCAAAACCCTGCTCCTGACCACGCATTTCATGGATGAAGCCGAACGTCTCTGCGACCACTTGATCATCATCGACAGTGGCCGAAAAATAGCCGCCGGCAGCCCCGGAGAACTGATCGCCCAACACATCGAAGCGCACGTCATCGAAGTTCTGGAAGGTGTCGATGCGATACTGGCGGACAGCGCCCGCATACCCGGAATGCACATGGAAAAAAATGGCGAGGGCGCTTTTTTCTACTGCCAGGATGCCCGGCCCTTGCTGAACATTCTGGACAGCAAAGGCTTGCGCTACCTGCATCGCGCCGCCAATCTGGAAGATGTGTTCATCCGGCTGACGGGCCGGGAACTGCGCGATTGATTGGATAGATAGTCAGCATAAATAGCGCAGTATGGCAAATACAGTTTAGACTTACAGTTCCCCCAAACAGGAAGACTCATGAACCGGATATCATCCCGTCAAGCCATGGTCGCTTGGTTTACCCTGATCCTTGTTCTGTTGGGCAGCACGGTCGTGCAAAGCTGGCAACTGCTGGAAAGTCTGGTCACGCAAAGCCGCAGCAGTAACGAACAGTCCGTACGTCTGGCCGCCACCCTGCAGGAACTCGGAGAACGCAACACCGATCTGGAGCGTAGCGCCCGCCAGTATCTGCTGGTGCGCCAGGATGCCTTTCGCGCCAATTTCGACGCCGCCCTGAACCAATCCATGGACTTGATCCAACAGTTGGAAACCTATCAGGACATTCCCTTGCGCCCCATACTGGACGAATGGCGTTTCGCTACCCGGGAACTGGAGAAAAACCTGAAAGACCCCGGCATGGAATCGACCCCGCTGACCACGCAGACACAATTTTCCAGGTTGACGGAACTCTATAACCATATCCGCCAAACCTGCCAGCAGTGGATGGATATCCGTAACCAGCGCCAACTGACAGAACTGGAAACCAAACAGGTGCAACTGAAACTGCAATTCCTGCTCGCGCTCGTGGCGTCCATCGTGGTGGCGATCATTCTGGGCTGGTGGCTGCTCCGTCCGATTCACCAGTTAGAGCATGCCATTACCCTGATGGGACGCGGTTATTTCAATGACAGGATTTCCGTGTACGGCCCCGTCGACATACGACAGCTGGCCGCGCGCCTGGACTGGTTGCGCCTGCGGCTCGCCGGTATCGAAAATGACCGAAAAAGTGTTTTCCGCCATATCTCCCGGGAACTGAGCATGCCCATTATCGCCGTCCGGGAAGCCTGCACCCTGTTTGCCGAAAACGCTTCTCCGGCGAATCAGGAAAGCATCATCGACATCCTGCGACACAATGCCGATATCCTGCAAAAGCGACTCGATGGCCTGACACGCATGACGACCCTGGTTTTTGAAGCCAGCCGACAACAGCGCCAGCGGGTTTCCCTGCCGCAATTCCTGCAACTCGCCGTCGACGCCCAATCCGAACGCTGCCAGAGCAAAAAGATCAGCATCCGCGTCGAAGCGCCGACCGTCCATGTGCAACTGGACACTGAAAACGTGAGCACCATCTTGGCCGCGCTGCTGCAAAACGCCATCACTTTCAGCCCGGAAAGCGGCGAAATCATCCTGCGGGCGACCAACGACAAAGACAAACTGCATCTGGAATGCCAGGATCAGGGGCCGGGCGTCCCGCCCGAAGACGCCGAACATATTTTCGACCCCTTCTATCAGGGCGCTTCCCAGATGTCGGCAGAACATCAGGGCGAAGGGGTTGGCCTTGCCATCGCGCGTGAGTTGACACGCATTCTGGGCGGGAATGTACAATACATCAGCAATGGCGCAGGCGCCTGTTTTTGTGTGGATTTACCCCATGAAAACTAATTCTTCCCCCTTCGCGGCAGCATGCTTCTCCCGGCTTCGGAGACCTCTGCTCATCGCCTCTGTCGGCCTGCTCGCGGCAGGCGGCTGCGCCACGCTTCCCGACACCCCGTCGGCGAACAAGGACAGCAACAAGCGCGTCACCAACCTGGACAGGTCAAGCGCATCTCCCGAAGCCCTGCTCACCTATTATCAGGCCTTGTCGCCGATGTCTGCCAACGACCTGATGCATGAACGCCGCCTGCTCGGTCAGCTCGGCTCCGCACCCGATACCCAACTGCGTCAGGCCATGGTGCTGGGCCATCCCCGCCAACCCAACCCGGATCTGATGCGCGCCAACAGCATCCTGGGAAATCTGCTGAAATCCAACAATTCCGCAGTTTATTACTTGCGTCCCGTCATCCGTTTTCTGGCGGACAACTATGCGGAGCGCCTGCGTCAGGAAACCCGCCTGCGCCGTCAGAACACACAGATGGAAAAACAGCATCAAAAGCTTCTGGAAACCCAGCGTCAGGTCAGTGAATTGCAGAAACAACTGGAAGGACTCGCCAACATCGAACGTTCGCTTCCCCGCTCCCGCTCCATTCGTCCGAGCCAACCCGCTTTGAATACCCGTTGAATTCACCGGTAAAGCAGCATACAATCCGCCCTCATTCCGGCATGGTCGGGTGATGACATATCAAGCGGGCGTCGTATAATGGTAATACCCTAGCTTCCCAAGCTAGAGCCGTGGGTTCGATTCCCATCGCCCGCTCCAGATTCCCTCGCAAGCCAGCTTTTCTGAAGCTGGCTTTTGCATTGTCCGTCACCCATACAAACAGTAACAAAATACCATGGGCAAGCAATATTCAATTTACAACTTTCAGGTTTAATGACGCTTGTAACATTTATCAACCACAGGAGTTTTGCAATGAACAACATGCACAAAATCATCGTCGCTTTTCTGGCGACTTCCAGCATTGCTCTGGGGGTCAGCACCGTCAACGCGGAAGACCGGGATCACCGCAAAGGCGATTCACACGATGGCAAGGCGTGGCACAAAGATGCAAAAGAAGGCATCGCGGCGCGGCATGAACGTCTGCATAAAGCGTTGAAGCTGAGCGAAGCGCAGGAACCGGCCTGGAAAGCATTTATTGCCAATGCGTCCCCCGAAGGATGGGAACACCATCCTGACCCGAAGGAATTTGACAAACTGACCGCGCCGGAACGCATGGAGAAAATGCTGGAAAACACCCGGAAGCACCAGGAATTCATGAGCCAGCGCCTCGCCGACCTGAAAGTTTTTTACGCCCAGCTTTCACCCGAACAACAAAAAACCTTTGACGCGCAGCATCGTGGCGCAGACCCGCGCCGGCAAGGGAAAAAACGCCCGTCGCACTGATTGAACGCGCGTTCCCGCCTGCCGGGAGCGCGCTATGGGCGCAGAATTTCACGCACCAATTCCACCCAGTAGGCAATGCCCACGGCCAGGACTTCATCGTTAAAATCGTAATTCGGATTGTGCAGGGTACAGCCGTCCTGACCGGGGCCGTTGCCAAGCCAGACATAGCAACCTGGCTTTTGTTGCAGCATGAAGGAAAAGTCTTCCGCTGTCATCGCGGGAGCGGCATCGGTCAGCACATTTTCGCCTCCCAGAACACGTTGTGCGACACGGCGGCAGGTTTCGGCTTCCGCTGCCGTGTTGATGGTCGGCGGATAAAGCCGATTAAAGCTCACCTTGATCTGCGCTCCGAAGCTGGCCGCCACCCCCTGACACAAGCGGCTGACGGCGGCTTCGACTGCCGCCTGAATTTCCGGCTTGAAGGTGCGGATGGTGCCGCGCAACACCACTTCGTCAGGCAGGATATTCCAGGCTGAACCGGCGTGAAACTGAGTCACGCTGACCACGGCGGCATCCAGCGGCGAAAGATTGCGCGCCGCCACGGTTTGCAGGGCGGTGACCAGATGGCTGGCCGTCACGATGGCATCGACGCCCTGTTGCGGCATGGCGGCATGGCTGCCCTGAGTGCTCACGGTGATTTCAAGGCGACAAGTGCTGGCCATGACCGGCCCGGCGTGAACCGCCATCACCCCCACGGACAAGCCAGGCCAGTTGTGCAGGCCGTAGACGGATTCAACCGGGAAACGCTCGAACAGCCCTTCTTCAATCATCACTGCCGCGCCGCCTTCGGCCTCTTCAGCGGGCTGGAAGATAAACGCCACGCTGCCATCGAAATCGGGATACAGGGCCAGATACCGCGCCGCGCCCAGCAGCATGGCGGTATGCCCGTCATGCCCGCAGGCGTGCATGCGTCCAGCATGAGTGGAACGATGGGCAAAATCGTTCTGTTCATCCAGCGGCAGTGCATCCATGTCGGCGCGCAAGCCGATCATGCGATTGCCAGCGCCTGCGCGCAGCACCCCGACAACGCCGGTTTTCGCCAGACCACAATGAACTTCCAGTCCGTAAGCCTGCAATTCGCGGGTCACGATTCCGGCGGTACGGTTTTCATCGAAGGCAAGTTCCGGGTGCGCGTGGATGTCGCGGCGCAAGGCGGCAAGATCCGCGAGAAAAGGAAGGTCTGAAAATTTCATTGGCATGGATCTCTGTCGTTCATTGATGGCTGAATTTTGTCACGGTGGGCGCGGCGCCTCAAGAAAGCGCCTTCTCCTGGCGGCAGAAACACGAACGCCTCGCAAAGCGAGGCGTTCAGGATACAGCAGTTGCCGACCCGTTTTCAGACCTGCTCAGTATAGTCCGCCAACAGCCGCAGCAATTCCACTTCGTTATACGGCTTGCCCAAATACTGATTGGCGCCGATCTCCATCGCCAGATTGCGGTGCTTGTCCGCTGTCCGCGAGGTAATCATGATGACCGGAACTTTGTCCAGACGGTGGTCGGAACGGATGTTACGCACCAGATCAAAACCGTCCATGCGTGGCATTTCGATATCCGACAGAATCACGTCAGGCATCAGTTCAACCAACTGTTCCAGAGCGTCCACACCGTCTTTGGCAAGCTCAACCCGATAGCCTTCGCGCGCCAGCAGCTTGCTGGTGATCTTGCGCACGGTCAGCGAATCGTCGACCACCAGTACAATCGGCTGGCGACGTACGACGGGGGTGTCGTCGAGCACAACCGGCGACGAGTCTTTCACCGAAGCGGCATCCTGCGCGGCGGCAACGGTAGCGCTCAAGGTCATGCGATTGGCCAGCGCGACCGGGTTCAGGATCAACACGACCTTGCCGTCACCCAGCACCGTAGCGCCTGATATGCCGACCACACGCGCCATTTGCGGGCCGACATTCTTGACCACGATTTCCTGATTGCCGAACATTTCGTCGATCAGGACACCCACCCGCTGCGTACCGGAGCGCAACAGCATCACCCAGTACAAACGGCGCTGTCCCGTCTGGCTTTGCGTATCTCCCAACAGATGGGGCAGGTAATAGAACGGGTAATGTTTGCCCTGCCATACGGCTTCGCCCTTGTCGCGCATCTCGTTGATGATGCGTTCCGGCACATCCATGACTTGTTCGACCATGGCGGAAGGCACGGCTAACAGCTTGCCTCCGGCCTGAATCAGCACCACCTGAGTCACGGCCAGGGTGAGCGGCAGATACAGGCGGAAGGTTGTGCCCTGACCTTGCCGGGTCAGGATTTCGATACGACCACCCAGGGCGGTGATTTCGGTTTTCACCACGTCCATGCCGACGCCGCGCCCGGCAATCTGGGAAACGCTGGCGGCGGTGGTGAAGCCGGACGAGAAAATGAAGTCAATCAACTGCTGATCCGCCATGGCCTGTTCCGGCGCAATCAACCCGGCGCTTTCCGCCTTGGCGCGAATACGCTTGATGTCCAGACCGCTGCCATCGTCAGACAGGGAAACAATGATTTCATTGCCTTCCTGAACCAGCGTCAGATTGATTTCGCCGATTTCCGGCTTGCCTGCGGCCAGACGCACATCGCGCGCTTCCAGACCATGCGCCACGGCATTACGCAACATGTGTTCCAGCGGGGAAAGGATTTTTTCCAGCACGGAACGATCCAGTTCCACCTGTCCACCGTGAATATCCAGCGTGGCGCGCTTGCCCAGTTCCTTGGCCGTCTGGCGCACCAGCCGGTAGAGCCGTTCGCTCTGGCTGGCGAACGGCACCATGCGCACGCTCATCAGCGATTGTTGCAGGCCACGGTTCAGGCGGGCCTGGGCGACAATGGCGGCATTGGCGTCATCCAGATTTTTCAGCAAATTCTGTTGCACCGTAGCGACGTCGTTTACCGACTCCGCCATCATCCGGGTCAATTCCTGAAAACGGGTGAAGCGATCGAGTTCCAGCGGGTCAAAATCGGCTTTGGCTTCCTGCCCGGTATTGGCCTGAATCTGGGTTTCCGCCTGAATTTCGATTTCCCGCAACTGGCGGCGCAGGCGGATGACGTTTTCGGTCAGGTAGAGGAGCGAAGCCTTGACTTCGCGCATTTCCCCTTCAATCCGGGCGCGCGCGATGGAAAGCTCGCCCGCCTCATTGACCAGGGTGTCGATCAGGTCGGCGCGCACGCGCAACTGGGCGTGTGCGACCTCGCCTTCATGTGCGCGCGGAGTAGCGGTAGCGGGTGCGGCGCGCGCTGGAGCGTCAGGCGCGGTCGCAACGGCAGCGGGCGTCAGATCAGTCGACGGTTTTGTGTCGTCCGCAACCGTGTCAGGTGACGGGATTTTCAGCTCACCCTTGCGGTAATGCTCCACGCTTTGCGCCAAGGTGTCGCAGGCGGAAGCGATTTCATCCAGGTCTTCGTCCCGGATTTCCCCGCTTTTGGTGAGTTCGTCAACCCGACTTTCGCAGGCGTGCGCCAATTCTCCCAGGTTCATCGCGCCCGCCATGCGCGCGCTGCCCTTGAATGTATGCAACAGGCGCGCCAGCGCGCGCGATGCATCGGGATTCATTCTATCTTTCCGCCAGGCGGTGATCTGGGCCGCAAAACCACCGATCAGTTCTTCCGCTTCCTCCAGAAAAATGGGAAACAGTTGTTCGTCGAGTTCGTCTTGTAACAGCGGCAGCGCTTCAGCCTCTTTCGCGTCAGCATCGACGATCAACTCGTCTGGCATTTCGACAGGCGTTAGCGGCACGGGGTGCGAGATGACCGGCGGCTGGTCTGCGGGCAATTCATCCGAAACATGACGGATCGCGGCAGTCGGCAAGGCATCGGTTTTTTCGGATTCAACCGGCTTGACCGGTTCAACCGCTTCCGCCGCTTCAGCGGGGACGGCAGGGTCGCCCCCGGTCAACAGGATTTCCGGCTCGACCGGACTCGGCGTTGCTGGCGTCGCCTCCTGCGATGCTGCGGCAGGCGGAAGCGGGGTTGCGCTTTCCGGCAGTATGGGAATGCTGTAATCCCCGACACTATAACGTTCCACACTCTGCGCCAGCACGTCGCAAGCGGCTTCGATGTTGTCCAGATCGTCGTCGCCAATCTGTCCGCGCGCTTCCAGTTCGCGCACCCGGTCTTCAAGCTGGTGCGTCGCCCCACCCAGATTCAGGGCGCCCGCCATGCGCGCGCTCCCCTTGAACGTATGCAGGATACGTGCGAGTGAATCCGGCGCTTCCTTGCTTTCCCGGTCACTGCGCCAGGCATTGACCTCATGGTAAAGCGCGGGCACCAGATCCTGGGTTTCTTCCAGGAAAATTTCCAGCAACTCCGCATCGGGATTATCTTCTTCCTGCGCGGACGGCGCTTCCGCTACCGGTGATGTTGTTGGCAACGACTCAGCGACGGGAGGAGGAACAACGACTTCCGCTTCAACAACAGCGGGTACCGCAGGCGCGACCGGCGCTGCAGAGGCGGCGACCGGCGCGCTTTCTTTCGCGATTTTCTCATTCGGCGCAGACGGGTACAGTTGTGAGAGCGCGTCGATGAGCACAGGCTGGGCTTCCGGCATGCGGCCGGAAGCCAGAATTTCCTGCATGTCTTCCAGCATGACGACGGCTTGACGCAGGATTTCCTGCCCTTCCAGGGTCTCTGGATGCTCGGATTCATCGCGGCGCAACAGGGTCGCTTCGAGTTCGTGCGCGAGTTTGTTGACCGAGAGTATCCCCACCGTGCCAGCGATGCCCGCCAACGTATGCGCGGCACGACCCGCCTCATAAGGCGTTTCCATGCCGGGCGATTCGGTGAGCATGCTCAGGAAGTTTTGCAGGGTGTCGAGATGCCCGCGCGATTCGTCGCGGAAAATTTCATAAAGCTGCGGCGAAATGGTCACGCTGTTACTGGTCGTGATGGACAGCGGTTCAGATTCGATTCCTGTCGAGGGAACAGCCGCTTCAGGCAGCGTGTCCAGATCGAGATCCATGTTCAATTCGGGCGACAAATTTTCCTGCGCTTTCGGCTGAGGGGCTGCCTCTATCGGATCATTTTCATCCATCCCCAGCAAAGAGAGATCGAAACGGGACGTTCTCAACTCTTCGGGAATATCATCGTCGTCATCTACTACTATGCTGGAGCGTTCAGGTTCCGCTTCAGGTTCCGCTTCGGGTTCCACTTCAGGTTCAGGCTCGGATTCTGGTTCGGCAGCGGGTTGGGGCGTGGAGACAGGCGCAGCCGCGCTTTCATCGCCGCGCAAGGCTTCTGCCCTGGCAATCAGGGCAGTGCTGTCCGGCATCCGCGCGTTACCGGAGGAAAGTGCGTTCACCCAGGTACTGAACACCTGATGGGTCTGATGAACCAGATCCAGCAAATCCGGCGTGGCCAGAGCTTCCTGACGCAACCAGAAATTCAGGGTCTGTTCCACAGCCCAGGCGGTTTCGCCCAGATCTTTCAGACCCACCATGCGACCACTGCCCTTCAGGGTATGCACCCCGCGCCGGATGGTGGTCAGGGTTTCGGTATCGTGCGGGTGCTGGCGCAACAGGGCGAGATTATCGCTCATGCTGGTCAGCACTTCCTGCGCTTCTTCCAGGAAAATGGCCAGCAGTTCGGCATCCAGTTCTTCGGCGCCGGCCTGAGCCAGTTGCAGGGTTTCGCTGGAAGGCGCGGGAGCAGGCGTCGCGGCAGGCTCCAGCGCTTCCGTCACCGCTGTGATCTGCGACGTTTCATTCTGATGTTTGCTCAAGGCGGCAAGCGCGGCCTTGACCTGCGCCTGCAATCCCTGGTCGGCGACCAGATCAGCGTCTTTCTGCAATTCCTCCAGATGCGCCATCAACCCGGCGCGCAAGGTTGCGTCTTCCGGATTTTCCTGGATTGCCGCCAGCAATTGCCGGGTTTCCGCTTTCAGCCGTTCCAACTGGCTTTCGACGCTGGCAGCCGGGGCTTCTTCCAGAATTTCTTCTTCCTCTTCCTCCTCGGGTTTTTTCGCCTGCGACTGGAAGTAACGCTCCATATAGTCGCGGAAATTCGACTTGCTGTTTTGCAGGGTGTCGATAAAAAGACTAAGGGCGGAAAGCTGCTGGGCGATGCTCTCGAAATCTTCCTGATTGGCAACGCTGTCGGGTTTGGTGAAGCCGAGAATCTTCTCTTCGCAATCGTTCAGCCAGATGACGGCGTCGTCCTGCCCCAGAATGGAAAGCGCCCCACCGACCTGATTCAACGGGCCTTCCAGACTGGCGGCATCCGGTCGTTTGGAGGGTTCGCGGAAATAGGCGTCCAGTATTTGCTCGATCTGCGCCAGATTATTCTGGATTTCCCGCGCGACCTGGGCCATGAGCATTTTTTCCTGGGCGCGACGGGACACTTCATCCAGCAACGGCGCTTCGGCGCCACTCAGGGAACGCCCTGCCACACAGGCTTTCAGACGCGCAATCATCAGCTGCGCGCGTTGTCCAAAATCGCTGCTGTCCAGGCGGTTGTAGTTTTCCAGCGCCCCCTGAACCAGCAACAACGAGGTCGCTATTTCCATGGCGAGGCTGTCTGAATGGCGGGTCGGATCTTGCGTCAACCAACTGGCGGCGGCGGCGAGTATACCCACCAGGGATTTCAGGTTCTCGTCCAGATCCTTCGTGAAGCGGGCGGCATTACTCACCTGCTCGGCAAAGGTGGACAGCGAAGTCGCGCTGCCTGCACAAAAACGGTTCCATTGTTCTTCCGCCGTCACCACCGCTTCCTTCAGGCGGCGCAGCGCAGTTTCCTGTGCACTGCTGGCAGTCCTGATGAACGAACGGGACGGAACCAGTCCGGGCAGATGATAAGTGGATTGAATCTCGGCCAGCAACGGATGGGCTTGCGCCGGCGTGTTGGCAACAAAATAAAGACAGTCGCGCAGCAAGCGTTCGGCAATGCCGGGATTGCCTTGCTGCAAACGCCGGATCTGCTGGTCGATGCGGGCGCAGAGGGAGCGGGCATCCCCCACCTTGCTGGCGCCGTGCGCCAACGCCGTAACCAGACCGAGCGCAGCCCACCAGAACGAACGCGACGCAGGCGAGGATTGAATTGCCTCGATACGCTGCAAGGCTTGTTGCATCTGCTCAAGCCCGGACTGACTGGCGGGACTGTCTCCCGGCTGCCGGAGCCATGCCAGCAAGCCTTTCTGGAAATGGTTACGTTCGCGCTGGATCAGCTTGTGGCGCTCTGCCTGACCCAATGGTGTCTTGATGACGCGCTTGGGCGGGCGCAGGTTGAGATTGGGGAAAAAAAGATCGACCGGATTCGCCGACTTACCCAGCATCCTGGTGATCTTCTGGTAGACGGGCAACAGGCGCAAGGGTTGATTGGGTTCGCCCGCCACCAGATCGTCCAGATATTGGCGCAAGGCGTCGAAACCTTCGCCCGCCATGGCGACGATCTGATCCGGCGTCCCCGTTACGCCCGTTTTATTTTCCAGCGCCGCCAGCAACAGATTCAGCGCATCAACGACCTGGGTCACGCCGTCCAGCCCGACCATGGTCAAAGCGCCGTGCACCTGCTGTAAATGCGTGCGGGCAAATTTGATCTGCGTCGTTTCCTTCTGCGTCTGGAATTGCTGAAGCGCTTCCGCAGCCCTAGCCAGAGCCAGTTCAACTTCCCCTTTGATCCAGGTCAGGGGGCCAATGTCAAAATCCGCAAAATCCGTGGCTGCATTCATGGGCTTGTATTTTCTCAGCTAACCTTGAAACCAGCGACCGAGCCCTTCAATTCGGAAGCCAGAGCGGTAAGTTCATCCACTGCTTCGGCAGTACGGTTGGTACTGACCGTCGTTTGCCGGGTGATGCGCAAGATGTCCTGCATCAGTCCGGCAACCTGGGTCGCCGACCGGGATTGCTTCTGTGTTGAGGACGAGATGTTTTCAATCAGGGCGGCCAGATCGCGCGACACCTGACCGATCTCGGACAACGCCTGACCCGCGGCATCGGAACGCTTGGCGCCCTCGACCACGCCCTGGGTGGATTGTTCCATGGCGGAAACAGCGTCCTGGGTATCGGTCTGAATGGTCTTCACCAGCGCGGAAATCTGCTTGGTCGCCTCGCCGGAACGTTCCGCCAATCGCTGCACTTCTTCTGCAACCACCGTGAAGCCACGTCCGGCTTCACCGGCGGAGGCCGCCTGAATGGCTGCGTTCAGGGCCAGCACGTTGGTCTGTTCGGTAATGTCGGAGATCAGTTCCACGATTTCGCCAATTTCCTGCGAGGATTCACCCAGACGCTTGATGCGCTTGGAGGTCTCCTGGATTTGTTCGCGAATTTCGTTCATGCCGCGAATGGAATCCTGCACGGCGGTCATCCCCTTGTCGGCTGCCGCCAGAGAAGCGCGGGCAACCTGCGCCGACTGACTGGCATGCCCGGAAACGGCATTCATGGATTGCGCCATCTGCAAGGCCGATTTGCCCGCCGTACCGATTTCTTCGCTTTGCTTTTCAGCGGCGGCGAGCAATTCGTTTGTGGTGGTGCGGGCAATTTCCGTCGCCTGGGTCACGCGGGTGGCGGCGTCGTTGATGCGACCCACCAGCACGCGCAATTCTTCAATGGTGTAGTTGATCGAATCAGCGATCGCGCCGGTAATGTCTTCCGACACGGAAGCGGTCACGGTCAGGTCGCCATCCGCCAGATCGCCCAGTTCGTTCATCAGGCGCAGGATGGCCTCCTGATTCTGGCGATTGGTGGATTCCGAGGCCTGTTTCTGACCTTCGGCTTCTTCGGTGCGACTACGGGCGTCGTCGAGGTATATCTTGGCCAGCCGCACCAGAATGCCGATGAACAAAAGACTGAGCAGCAGGGTGCCGATAAGGAACCAGATGCGGGATGATTGCATCGCTTGATAAGCCGCCGCCAGTTCATCGGCTTCCTTCAGCAGATCGTCGCTCTCGATGAAAATCCTGGCACCGGACTCCTTGGCCTGTTTCAGCGGATTCAGGTCGGCGAGAATGCTGCCGCTCTGATCCGGATTACCGACAGCTTGTTGATAATCCGCAAACACATCGGCGATCTCGGCAAGCTTGCTGCGGGCATCATTCGAATTGCTGCCCTGCCCCAGACTGTCGATCAGGCTCTGAAATTCGTTGACATCCTTGCTCAGGGTGAACATCACGACGGGATTGATGGATTCACTGCCCAGCAGCGCGTTGGCATTCTTGGAAATGCGCTGGGTCAGCATCACCAACCGGCCGGTGTCGCCGATTTCTCCTCTGGAAGCGCCATCCCGCAGCTTGAGTGCCGCCAGTTGCTCGGTCAACTCCAGCAACTCGGCATTACGCCCGTCAATAACAGCCACGTTCTTGCCCAGATTGACCAGATTGTCTTTCTGCTCGATCACGGTCTTGGCTGCCTGCGCCAGGCCCACAGGTCTGGATCTGCTGCCTTGCCAACGCTGTTGCAGGGCATCCAGCTGATCGCGCGCACTGCCCGGAGAAGCCGGCACGCTGACGCCGTGGATACTCCCCCCTTGCTGGAGTCGTTCAAGCAACCGGGAGAAGTTGTCTTGCGCGACCTTCAGTTGATCGAACGCAGTGGCGTCGCCTTGCAGGGCAAGGGAAGAACTTTTCGCCAGACGCTGTGAAAGCATCCGCATATCCCCGGCTGCGGCAACATAAGCCGTACTCTGGGAATATTGCACGTTGTCATACACCACCAGAGCCACAATGCTGAACAGCAGCGCCACCAGCACGATAACCCAGAACTGGATGCGATCCTTGAGGCTTTTCTCCTCGCTTTTGCCGGATTTACCCTTACCCCCCTTTTTACGGGGGCGTCCAGGCGCCGGATAATCCGGCGCAATCGTCAATTCGCTATCGAGAGAAAGGGGGGGTTTCCGTTTACCAAAGTTCAGCTTGAAAGCCATATTAATCTCCGCGGTCAGGCCACGATGTTCATAAATTTAGGGTCCGCAAGCAGGGCTTGCAGATCAAGGCGTTGCCACTTGCGGCCTTCCTTGTCGGTCAGGGTCGCCACATTCCAGGCCGGAGCCTGTTCAGGCGCGGGACCAATTTCAAAGTCGACCGGGTTCTTCAATCCCAGAAGGCGGGACACCAGCAAGGCCGCATTGCTGCCATGCCTGGCGCCCACCAGCAACAGGCGCACGCCTGGCGCTTGCAGGGAAGTTGCGTCTTCTCCCAGAAAAGCCGGGAAATCGGTGACGGAGTACAGGTTACCCCGGATGTTGGCCAGCCCGATAAAGGCCGTGGTGGTAAGCGGCACCTGCGTCAGCGGCGGCAGGGACACGATTTCTCCCGACGCGGACAAATCCAGCAACCATAAGCTTTTGCCGGCCTGTACCCCCAGCAGGGATGCGGCGCTCTCGCCCTGGGCCGCGCCAGACAAACGGCGGGAGAGATGCTCCTGAAATTCGCGCAGGCTGATACGTCGTGACATAGGTAATCGCTCAGGGTAAGGCCGCTATTTTTTGCAACAATTCTGCATGGTTGACCGGCTTGATCAGATAATCAATCGCGCCCTGACGCAAGCCCCATATTTTGTCGGTTTCCTGACTCTTGGACGTGCAGACGATCACCGGAATATTTTTCGTGGCCTCATCCCGCGCCAGCTTGCGGGTCGCCTGATAACCATTGGTGCCCGGCATGATGACATCCATCAGCACCAGATCGGGCCGTTCCGCCTTGGCCTTGGCGATGCCTTCCTCGCCGTTTTCGGCAGTGATGACCTGATAGCCATGCTTGGTCAACAGTTCTGTAGCGACGTAGCGCTCTGTGGGCGAATCGTCGACAACAAGGATTTTTTTAATGGGCATGTTACAAGCTCTCCTGAAAGTTCTCTCTATGTGCGCCGGGAGACGAAATTTGCCACGGTTTGCAGCAGGCTGTCCTTGGTGAATGGCTTGGTCAGGTATTGATTGGAGCCGACCAGACGACCTTTGGCGCGATCGAAAAGTCCGTCCTTGGACGAAAGCATGATGACGGGAGTATTACCAAAACGCGCGTTTTTCTTGACCAGAGCGCAGGTCTGATAACCATCCAGGCGAGGCATCATGATATCGCAGAAAATGATATCCGGTTGGTGGCTGGCAATCTTGGAGAGCGCGTCGAAACCGTCTTCCGCCAAAATCACTTCGCAGCCCACCTGAAGCAGGAATATTTCCGCACTGCGTCGTATGGTGCGACTGTCGTCGATCACCATTACCTTCGCGCCGCTCAGGCTTGCAATATCGGTCAATTCATCCCCCCTTTGGATTACTGGGTAATTGTTGTGCTGTAGCAATAAACATGCACAGTCTACGCCAGAACAGTCAAAATGACTATCCATACACGCATGGACTGTACATTATTCTTCCTGTAAATATTTTTGTAAACTGAAAGCAGCTTTCGCATTCAGCAATGCGTGATAGAGGCTTTCGGGTAAAATCGTGCCAATCTTACCCAAACATCCCTTGATCCGCCACTCTTTCGCTACTTTCGTACCCATCTGGCGGAAAAACGCATGCATTCTTCCCGTTTTCATCCTTCCGCTCCCCCGCCCGGCGTGCTTGTTTTCGCCGCCAGCGACCCCGTTTCGGGCGCTGGCGTGCAGGCCGACCTGCTGACCCTCGCCGCTCTGGGTTGCCATCCGACGACGGCGATCACGGCGCTGACCGTGCAGGATACGGTCGGCGTAACGAGCGTATACCCGGTTGCGGCGGAAATAGTCGACCAACAGGCGCGCGCCGTACTCGCGGACATGCCGATAACGGCGTTCAAAGTCGGCGTATTGGGGAGTGTAGAGAATGTGGCGGCGGTCGCCGCCATCGCGGCGGATTATCCGGACATTCCGCTGGTGCTCGATCCGGTACTCGCGTCGGGGCGCGGCGACGCTTTCGCCGACGACGAACTGATTGCCGCCCTGATCGAACATCTTTTTCCACGCGCCGCCCTGATTACGCCCAATACCGTGGAAGCGCGACGCCTGACCGCCATGGATCATCCCGACGATCCGGAACAAATTGCCGCGCGCCTGCTCGCCTGTGGCCCCCGACACGCGCTTCTGACCGGCGCGCACGAACCCGGCGATTCCGTCTGCAACCGCCTCTACGACGCGAACGGCCTGTTGCGCGCGGATTGCTGGCCGCGTCTGCCGGGCGAATTTCACGGTTCCGGCTGCACCCTGGCTTCCGCCTGCGCCGCCGGACTCGCTCAAGGTCAGAACATGCCTCTGGCGGTGCGCGCGGCACAGGTTTTTACCTGGCAAAGCCTCGCGCGCGCCTTTCGCCCCGGTCAGGGGCAATACCTTCCCTGGCGACTGTTTCATGGCGACTGAAGCCCCGCCGCTGTCCGGCCTTTACGCCGTAACACCCGACATCCCGGATACCGGGACGTTGATCCGCGCTGTCGCCGCCGTAATCGAGGGCGGTTGCCGTCTGGTGCAATACCGCAACAAAACAGCGGATGACGGCTTGCGCCTTGCACAGGCAAAAGCCTTGCAGAGCCTTTGCCTGTCATACGACGCGCGCCTGATCGTCAATGACGATACATTGCTCGCAGAGGCCGTTGGCGCGGCGGGCGTGCATTTGGGACGCGACGATGGCGAGGTGGCGTTTGCCCGTAAAATACTGGGCGAAGCCGCCCTCATCGGCGCATCCTGCTACAACGATTTTGCGCGGGCGCAAAAGGCCGTTGCCGGGGGCGCGAGTTACATCGCCTTCGGCGCGGTTTATCCTTCGCCGAGCAAACCCGGAGCGCCACGGGCATCGCCCGAAATTTTCCAGCGTGCCCGCCAGACATTTTGTACGCCTCTGTGCGCCATCGGCGGTATTACCCTGAAGAACGCCGCGCCGCTGATTTCCGCAGGGGCAAGTCTGCTGGCCGTCATCAGCGACCTTTTTCAACGCGACCCGGCGCACGCGACTAAACGCGCCGCCGCCTACCAACAACTTTTCGCTCAGGAGAACGCCCGCCATGTCCCGCAACCAGTCCTTGTTTGAACGCGCCCAACGCCACATCCCCGGCGGCGTGAATTCCCCGGTGCGCGCCTTCCGTTCCGTGGGCGGCGCGCCCCGTTTCTTCGCCAAAGGGGAGGGCGCGCATTTCATTGATGCGGACGGCAAGCGCTATCTGGATTACGTCGGCTCCTGGGGGCCGCTGATTCTGGGGCACGCTCATCCAGAGGTCATCACTGCCGTGCAGGCCGCCGCCGCCGACGGACTTTCCTTCGGCGCGCCCATCGAAGCCGAAATCGAACTCGCCGAATTGCTCTGCCGCCTCGTGCCCTCGCTGGACATGGTGCGTCTGGTCTCATCCGGCACGGAAGCGACGATGAGCGCCATCCGGCTGGCGCGCGGTCATACCGGACGCGACCTGCTGGTGAAATTTGAGGGCTGTTACCACGGTCACAGCGACAGTCTGCTGGTCAAAGCCGGTTCCGGGCTGCTCACCTTTGGCGACCTCGCGCAGGGCAGCCCCTCTTCCGGCGGCGTTCCGGCAGACATCGCCAAACACACGCTGGTGCTGCCCTACAACGACGCGGCGGCGCTCGCCGAAGCGTTCGCCAGACAAGGCGACCGGATCGCCGCCCTCATCGTGGAGCCGGTCGCGGGCAACATGAACCTGATCGCGCCCAAGCCCGAATTCCTCGCCACCGCCCGCGAACTCACCGCGAAACATGGCGCGGTGTTGATTTTCGATGAAGTGATGACCGGCTTTCGCGTCGGTCTGCAATCCGCGCAGGGACTTTTCGGCATCACGCCCGATCTGTCCACCTTCGGCAAAGTCATCGGCGGCGGCATGCCGCTGGCGGCCTTCGGCGGACGCCGCGACATCATGGAAAAAATCGCGCCGCTGGGGCCGGTGTATCAGGCGGGCACCCTCTCCGGCAACCCGGTCGCCGTGGCGGCTGGCCTCGCCACACTGAAACTGGTTCAGGCGCCCGGTTTTTACAAGCATCTCACCGCGCGTGCCCGACAACTTTGCGACGGACTAAGCGCAGCGGCGCAAAAACAGGGGGTCGCCTTCTGCGCGCAAAACATCGGCGGCATGTTCGGTCTGTATTTCACAGCAACACTCCCCCATAATTTCACCGAAGTCACGCGCGCCGATACGGCGGCGTTCGGACGTTTTTTCCACGCCCTGCTGGAAACCGGGCATTATTTTGCGCCCTCGGCCTTCGAGGCCGGTTTCGTTTCCGCAGCGCATACCGAAGCCGACATCGCCAGCACCATCGCCGCCGCTGAAGCCTATTTTCAGTCTGCGGGACATTGATTCCTGATTCCCGTCTTCCGTCATGTAAAATCCTCGCCCATGAAAAACACTCTCTCCCCCACCGCCGTTTTCTCCATTCCCGTGCGCATCTATTACGAAGACACCGATGCGGGCGGGGTGGTGTATTACGCCAATTACCTGAAATTTTTTGAACGCTGCCGCACGGAATGGGTACGCAGTCTGGGTTGCGACCAGGCGGCGTTGTTGCGCGATGAAGGCATTGTTTTTGTCGTGCGTAACGTCAGCGCCGATTATTTGCAAGCGGGACGGCTGGATGATCTGCTCGCGGTGACGCTGGCGGTGGAAAAGCTGGGGCACACCCATATTGTGCTCTCCCAGTCCGTCTGCCGCGAGGGAACGCCGCTGGTGACGGCTACCGTCCGCATTGTCTGCGTGCGCCAGACCGAACAAGGCCTGAAAACCGCGCCCATTCCGCACGATCTGCGGCAAAAACTGGAGCCTCTGCCATGAATCTCACCCAGGATATGTCCATCCTGCAACTGATTCTGAACGCCAGCGCCGTCGTGCAGGTGGTCATGGCGATTCTGATCGGCATCTCTTTCATGTCCTGGTTCTACATTTTCAGGAAATGGTACGCCGTGCGCGATTCGCGCCAGAAGACCGAAAACTTTGAACGCGACTTCTGGTCAGGCGGCGATCTCAACAGCCTCTACAACAGCGCCGTAAACGATCGCCATCGCGCGGGCAGCATGGAGCGCATCTTCGAAGCCGGATTCCGCGAATTCTCCAAGCTGAAAGTGCAGAAAGGGCTGGAAGCCAGCGATGTCATCGACGGCGCGCGCCGCGCCATGCGCGCCACCTACCAGCGCGAGCTGGACGGGCTGGAAGCGCATCTCTCCTTCCTGGCCTCCGTCGGCTCCGTTTCGCCCTACATCGGGCTGTTCGGCACCGTCTGGGGCATCATGCACGCCTTTCGCGCCCTGGGGAACGTCGGTCAGGCCACGCTGTCTTCCGTCGCGCCCGGCATCGCCGAGGCGCTGGTCGCCACCGCCATCGGTCTCTTCGCCGCCATTCCCGCCGTGCTCGCCTACAACCGTTTCGCGCACGACATCGACCGGCTGGCGACCCGCCACGAATCCTTCATGGAGGAATTTTCCAACATCCTCCAGCGCCAGATGCGTTGAAGACGGGAGACTGCCATGCGACCCCGCCGTCTGAAAAACGAAATCAACGTCGTTCCCTACATTGATGTCATGCTGGTGCTGCTGGTGATTTTCATGGTGGCGGCGCCCATGTTGCAAACCGGTTCCGTTGACCTGCCCACCGTCGAAAAATCCAATATCGCGCCGCAAGATCCGTTGCGTATCGAAGTCGGCGCAAGCGGCGAGCTGACCATCGTGGATGAAGCGGGCGCGCGCGCCGTAAACAAGGCGGAACTCCCCGGTTTTCTCGCGGTGGCGCAGGAAAAAATCCCGCAGCCTGCCGTGCTGGTGGCGGGTGACAAAGCCGCCAGTTATGAATCGGTGCTGACCGTGCTGGACGAAATCAAGAAACTCGGCTTTGACCGCGTGGGACTTGAAACGGCCCGCAAGTGAGCCTTTGGCAATGATTCTGGAAACCGCCCCGGAACCCGGCAAAAAACAGGCGTTGGCGTTCTCCATCGGCGTACATCTGCTGCTCGTGCTGGCGCTGTTCCTCGGCGTGCAATGGAAAACCGAACATGTGGCGGTGGAAGTGGAATTGTGGTCAGCCATCCCGCAACCGGCCACCGCGTTGCCGCCGCCCGCCGCCCGCACGCCGAAACCGGAACCCGTCGAGAAGCCTCCGGCGAAAAGAAAAGCGGACATCGCGGTGAAGGACGAGAAAAAACCCAAACCGGAAGAAAAAAAGCCCCCGCGAGCAGTGGAAAAACCCGATCCCGCGAAGGAACTGCAAAAACAGCTCGCCGAAGAGGATCGGGAGCGGCGACAAAAGGACAGGGAAGCCGAATTACGGGCGCTGGCGGATGCTGAACAACAGGCAGCAGGCCGGAAAAGCGCCGAGGCGGCCTGGTCCGGAAAAATCCGCAGCAAGGTGCAAGGCAATATCGTGCTCCCCCCCACTATACAAGGGAACCCGGAAGCGGTTTTTGAAGTGAATCTGCTGCCCACCTGCGAAATCGTCGGTCAGCCGCGCCTCATCCATTCCAGTGGCAACCCCGCTCTGGATGCCGCAATTCTACGCGCCATCCTGAAATCCTCGCCGCTTCCCAAACCCGACGATCCTTCTGTTTTCCAGCGCACGCTGGAAATCACTTACCGCCCTTACGAATAGCCCTCTGTATAATTTCTGGAACATGTGCAACCCGTCCAACATGCAACGAGCCAAATCAACATGAATCAGACAGCCTTTTTTCGTTTCGTCCGCCCGCTTTTGACCGCCGCCCTTCTGGGCGCGGGCGTTTCCGCCCACGCCCAGCTCGCCATCGAAATCACCGGCGCGGGCGCGCATCAGATTCCCGTCGCCATCACCGAGTTCAGCGGCGATGCCGGCAGCAGTCGGGCGCTGACTTCCGTCGTGCGCAGCGATCTGGAGCGCAGCGGTATGTTCCGTCTGCTGGATACCGGCAACGTGACCCTGACCGAAACTTCCGCCATCGACTACAACGGCTGGAAAAGCATCGGCGCGGACGCCCTTGCCGCCGGCAGCCTGGGGCGCAGCGCGGATGGTCGTCTGGAAGCGCGTTTTCGTCTCTACGACATCAACCGCCAGGACAATCTGGGCGGCGCGGCCTATCTCACCGCCGTGCCGCAACTGCGCGCCGCCGGGCATCGCATCGCCGATTACATCTACGAAAAACTGACCGGCGAGAAGGGGGTGTTTTCCACCCGCATCGCCTATGTCTACAAATCGAGGGGACGCTACGAACTGCGCATCGCCGATTCCGATGGTCAGAACGCCCAAACCGCGCTGGTTTCTTCCGAACCCATCATTTCCCCGGCCTGGTCGCCGGATGGCGCGCGTATCGCCTACGTTTCCTTCGAAAACAAAAAACCCATCATCTTCGTGCATTCGCTCTCGACCGGCAGTCGGCAGGTCATCGCCAATTTCAAAGGCTCCAATTCCGCGCCCGCATGGTCGCCGGATGGCGCGCGGCTGGCGATTGTGCTCACCAAGGACGGCAGTTCGCAAATCTACACCATCGCCGTCAGCGGCGGCGGTCTGACCCGGCTCACCACTTCGGCGGGCATCGACACCGAACCGCAATTTTCCGCCGATGGCGCCTATGTCTACTTCACTTCCGATCGGGGCGGCAGTCCGCAGATTTACCGGGTTCCCGTCCGTGGCGGCGCGGTGGAGCGCATCACCTTCGAAAGCAGTTACAATGTTTCGCCACGACCTTCGCCCGATGGCAAAAGCCTCGCTTTCATCACCCGTCGGGATGGGCGTTTCCAGCTTGCGGTCATGGATTTGCAAAGCCGTCAGGTGCAGCTGCTTTCGGAATCAGGCCGGGATGAATCGCCCAGTTTCGCGCCCAACAGCCGCATGATCGTGCTGGCGACGGAAGCAGGCGGGCGCGGCGTGTTGTCTGCGGTTTCCATTGATGGTCGCATCCGGCAACGCCTGTCCGTCCCGGCGGGCGATATACGCGAACCCGCCTGGGGGCCGTTCATTAAATAAGCAAATGCGGAAGACGAAGTTTGCAAACCCTATAAAATCTGCCAAAGTTCTTAACCGCATTCAACCAACTGGAGTCGTTCACATGAAAAAATTTGCCTCTTTTGCCATTCTGACCTTGTTGCTCGCCCTGGCCGGTTGCGGCACCACCAAAGAGCCGGAAACCGGCGGCGCGCCGGTGGAAAACCGCGATCCCAACTCAAGCGTCACCCGTGTTGAAACGTCTGGACCCAGTGGCGCCAACCTGCCCGCCATCCTCACGAGCGGCGTACTCGCCCAACGCAGCGTTTATTTCGCGCTGGATCGCTACGATGTGGCGGAAGACTATCGCGGCCTGCTCGCCGCGCACGCCAACTTTCTGGTGGAAAACCGCAATTTCAAGGTGCTGATTCAAGGCAACACCGATGAACGCGGCAGTCACGAATACAACCTCTCGCTGGGACAAAAGCGCGCCGAAGCCGTAAAGCGAATCCTGCTGCTCTTGGGCGTGCGTGAAGATCAGGTGGAAGCGGTCAGTCTGGGCGAAGAAAAACCCCGCGCCGAAGGCCATGACGAAAGCGCCTGGGCGCAAAATCGTCGCGCCGACATTCTTTATTCCGGCGAATATTGACCATGAAACCCCTCGCTCTGCCCCTGCTGCTCTGCGCGGGCGCGTTGCTGATCGCGCCCGTCGCAGAGGCGGGTCTGTTCGACGACGACGGCGCCCGTCAGCAGATCATTGATCTGAAAACGGCAACCGACGCCCGCATCGAAACCCTGACCCAGGCGCAACTGGAACTCGCCACCCAACTCATGGGCTTGCGCGAGGACATCTCCCGCTTGCGCGGCGAAATTGAAACCCTGCAGTACGAGAACGAGCAGGCCAAGAAACGCCTGCAGGATCTCTATCTCGATCTGGACAGTCGCCTTTCTCCCCTGGAATCGCGCGACAGCGCCGGGAGCGGCGCGCTGCTCTCCGCCGACCCGGTCGCCGAAAACAAGGCCTACGAAAACGCCCTCGACCAGTTCCGGGCGGGCAAATACCCGGCAGCGGCCTCGGCTTTTGCCGCCTTCGTCCAGAGCTATCCCAACAGCGACATGGCGCCCAACGCGCAATTCTGGCTGGGCAATGCCTGGTACGCCCAACGGCAGTGTAGTCAGGCCATTGACGCGCAACTTGTCGTCACCACTCGCTGGCCGGATTCCGCCCGCGCCCCGGACGCCCTGCTTGCCATCGCCAACTGCCAGCGCGACGCGGGCAACACCACCGCCGCCCGACGCACCCTGATCAATCTTGTTGAAAAATATCCAGATTCGCAGGCGGCGATACAGGCAAAACAACGCCTCCGATAAATGCCTCTGGAATCCACGGCCGCAACGCTGCGCATCAGCGAAATTTTTTTCTCCCTGCAAGGCGAAGCCGCCCGCATCGGCCTGCCCAGCGTCTTCATCCGTCTGACCGGCTGCCCGTTGCGCTGCGCGTGGTGCGACACCGCTTACGCCTTCACCGGCGGCGAAACCCTGACGCTGGCGGAAATTCTGGCGCGGGCGCGCGCCTGTCCCACCCGGCATGTCTGCGTCACGGGCGGCGAACCGCTGGCGCAAAAAAACTGCCTCGCCCTGCTCACCCTGCTCTGTGACCAGGGTTACGATGCCGCGCTGGAAACCTCCGGCGCGCTCGACATCGGTGAGGTGGATGCCCGTGTCGCCCGCATTCTCGACCTCAAGACCCCAAGCTCCGGCGAAGTGGATAAAATCCGCTGGGAAAATCTCCCGCTCCTGACCCGACGGGACGAAATCAAAATCGTCATCGCCGACCGCGCCGACTACGACTGGGCCACGGCCCGCATCCGCGAACATGAACTACCTGCCCGCTGCGGCGTGCTGTTTTCTCCGGTTCAGGGAAGGCAGGATGCAACCGAACTCGCCGAATGGATACTCGCCGACGGCCTCGATGTGCGCTTTCAGATACAGTTACACAAGCAGCTCTGGGGTAACATGCAGGGCAAGTGACCGATATTCGCTGGAGAACAACATGGAAACCAACCGCAGGCGTTTTTCGCGCATCCATTTCGACACGCCGGGACGACTGGCCTTTCAGGTCGGTGGAAAAGAACGGGAATGCGCGGTCGAAATCCTCGACCTGTCCCTGAAAGGCGCGCTCGTCAAGAGCGATGCCTCCACCGGACTCGCCATCGGCATGAACTGCACGCTGGAAGTCGGCCTGAACGACACGGACAATGACGACGCCCCGGAAGGCAACATCTACATGAGCGCCGAAATCGCGCATGTGCGGGATACGGACATCGGCCTGCGCTGCATTGAAATCGACCTCGACAGCATCACCCACCTGCGCCGCCTCATCGAACTCAACCTGGGTGACGAAAGCCTGCTCGCGCGCGAACTGGACAAGCTCTCGCAGGGCCAATAGCAACCCCTCTTTCTCCCGTTTTCTCCATGTCTTCCAAAGCGGTTATCCTTCTTTCCGGCGGACTCGATTCCGCCACCTGTCTTGCCGAAGCGAAGCATCGCGGTTTTTCGGCCTGCTGCCTGTCATTCGATTACGGTCAGCGCCACCGCGCCGAACTCGACGCCGCCGCGCGGATCGCCGCCGCGCTGGGCGCTGCCGAACATCGCGTCCTGAAACTCGACCTCGCCCAATTCGGCGGTTCCGCCCTCACCGATACCCATCTCGATGTGCCCGTGGCGGGTGTAAAACCGGGCATTCCCATCACCTACGTTCCCGCCCGCAACACCATCATGCTCTCGCTGGCGCTGGCCTGGGCAGAGGTGCTGGAAAGCCGTGATATTTTCGTCGGCGTCAATGCCGTGGATTACTCCGGCTACCCGGATTGCCGCCCGGAATACATCGCCGCTTTTGAAACAATGGCGAATCTGGCGACCAAAGCCGGGGTTGAAGGCGCAAGGCTTTCCCTGCACACGCCGCTGATGGCGCTTTCCAAGGCAGAAATCATCCAGACGGGACAACGCCTGGGCGTCGATTACGGCCTCACGGTTTCCTGCTATCAGGCCGACGAACAAGGCCGCGCCTGCGGCGTCTGCGACGCCTGCCGCCTGCGCCGCGAAGGTTTTTCAGCAGCCGGAATCCCCGACCCGACGCGGTATCGGTAGCAGCGGTTCATCCTTGCCAACAACGTAGGGCCAGCCTCTGATGCGCCAATCCTGACGGATAAAGACGATCAGACCGTCATGCTTGTCTTCTGCGGTGAAAACCGGGCGCGAAAGCGTTCCAGCACGGGCGGCGGCCAGTCGATGGCGTCGAGCAGGTTCTTGATTGCCAGCCCCAGTTCGGTATCGCCCTCGATGGTCAATTGACGGTTGAAAAACAGGGTGTCCGGGTCTTCCTGACGGGTAAGGAGTTTCAGGTAGGCGTGCAATTCGCCGCGAAAACTGACATCCGCCTCCTGCCCCTCCTCCTGATGCCAGACCGGGTAAAAAGTTCCGTTGCGACAGGTCAGCAGGGCTTCCGTGCCGCCATCCTCGACGGCAATGCGAACAATGCGGCCTTCGCACAATTCGGCGGCATCCGTCGGCAGCACGCCCAGACGGGCCGCGCCATTCAGGACAACGCAGAGTGGAATGGCGTGCGGCCATTGCGGCAGGCGACGATTCAGCCTGCGGAACAAACCGGGAAGATGAAATTCGGGAATGGCGGGCAGGGTGAATGACATGATGAATCAGCCGGAAGTGGACAGGCTGTCATTTTAACCCCTGGCGTCAGGGATCAGGCATCAAAACCAACCGCGTTACCCTGCCTTTGCGCCCTGCTCCCTGATACCTGAAAGAAAAACTCAGCGCTGCGCCGGAATGTGAAAATCCGCTTGCCGGGGCGGGTTTACCGCCTTTTCGCTGCGTGGCGTGCCTGCGGGCACCCAGTCGTAAGGCACGGGCTGCCCTCTATAAATCAGAGGATTGCTGATGTTCTTGCCCGTAACAGCGTCTTTGCCGGCGCGTGGATAAGGGTTGATATATTCCCACACGATGTCACCCTCACGGGTTACCTGAAACAGACGGCCTGTCTCGCCCTCATCGATAAAGGTATTACCGTTGGGCAGGCGGCGCGCATTGCTGACATAGGGGCTGCGGAAAGACCCGGCATAACCGCCGGAGTTCTCGCCGGTGTATTGCCAGACGATTTCCTTTTTGATCGGGTCTATTTCCAGTATCCGCGAACCACCCGTGGTCGACAGTACCGCCGGGGGATAACCTGCCTCGCCCTGATTATCGAAAACCAGCAGATTGCCCGCGCCCGGCAAACCTTCCGGGATGATGTACGCGTCATGCTGACCGCTGATCTGGTCGACGGGTCGGGGCACAGTGCGCGATTTCTGTCCGAAGCTTTCGCTTCCGGCATAGTGCGGCCCCAACAGCCAGACGACCTTGCCGCTCTTCCGGTCTATGATGGCGATGAAATTGGCGTTACGGGAATCCACCACCAGATTGTCGGGATGAAAGCGTTGGTCGCCCGCCTTGTACCAGCGGTTAGGGCCAACGACCTTCAGATTGTTGAAATGCAGGTAATCCGCGTTCGCCGTGTTTTTCACCCGTTCCAGTTCAGCGGGCGTAAAACCGAATTCCTGCAGATGCTCGGAAGCCACCCATTTCCAGACCACTTCTCCGGCCGGATTCACTTCATAGATGACATCATCCAGCAGTTGCGGCAGCTTGAAGCCCGGCACTTTATGGACGAGATTCGCCAGCAGCAAGGTATTGCCATTGGCGAGCCGCGCCCAGTCATGGTGTTGTTGGGCAAGGCCGCCGGGGGCTTTTTCGCCAAATCGCCACACCGGATTACCCTGCCAATCCAGTTCGGCAATCACTTTGGAAATGCGCGTGCGATTAAGGCCGGGCACAAGGTCTGTTCCTCTGCCTTCTGTACTGGATTCCGTCACCAGTACATGCCCCAGCCTGCCCGCGTTGAGCGCGGGGTCAATCAGGGTGCTGTGCGTGCCTGCATCCGGCCAGGTATTGACGACATTGCCATTGAGGTCGATGAGACGGGCGACGTTATCCCCACCGCTGAACAATACATAGGAATTGTAAGCCCGCGCCGGGTCGTAGATTGTGGTGCCCGTGGGATAAACGCTGGGGCCGGCCCATGCCAGCGACAGACCCAAACCCAGAAGCCCGATTAGAAAAGCCTTGAAATACAGCTTCGCGGGATGAAGGTAATACAGAATGAGGGGATTTCCGAGCATGGTCTGAGCCTTTCCGGTTTTGAATGACCGGAAACACGCAGCAGCTACCATGCCAACTGGAGAATCCGTATGAATGAGCGGGTTTTATCCGTTCGCCGCGTCTGCAACTGTTGCATTGGAAGCAAGCCTCAGACCTTCGGCGTTGCGCCCACAACATCTCACCCCGGCGCGCGCGCCGCCACCATCGCTTCCTGCAAAATGCCGGGTTTGCCGAACCAGTAGCCATTACAGAATCCGGCTTCGTCGGCGGTGGATTGCAGGATGTCCGCTTCCAGAGTTTGTCCGTGGCAGGCGGCGGAAAAGGCGGCAATGATGGCGTCCATGTGTTCGGCCTGCGGCGAGATGCGGACGGATTCGATGCCCATGTGGATGATTTCCGGCATTTGCTGGAGCAGGTTGCAGGTTTGCGCCGACATGGTTTGTATGCCATTGATGTTAAGAAAGGCTTGCCCTTCGCGCGTTTTGACCAGCAGCCCCTGCGGATGTTCCAGACAGCGGAACTGGCAATTGTCCTTGTTGAGTTCGTAATGGCGGGCGGTGAAACAGCGGGCGGAAAAGGCCAGGGGCAATTTGCCGAAAACGAAAATTTCAGTGCGCAGGCCGCGCGGACGGCTGCGATGCAGGGCGTTCACCAGTTCACGCGAGGCTTCCAGCGGCGGCACCCAGGCGATGGCCCCGGCGCGGTGAAACCAGTTCAGGGTAGATTCGTTGTAAACGTTCAGATGCGGCCCGCAAACGAAGGGTAAATCGCGTTCCGTGGCGATGCTCACCGCGCCCAGGTCGTTGACTTCCACCGTCAGACGGCCTTCTTCAACCAGTCGGCGCAGGGCGCGCAGGTCGCTTTCGGATTCCAGCAGGGCTTGCGCGGAAAGCACGACATTTTTGCCATCTTCCGACAATTCACGCGCCAGCGTCAGCCAGTCGGCGGTGCGTAACTGCTGGCGGCGGGAACAGACGACTTCGCCAAGATAAAAGGTGTTGATGGCCGGATTGGCCGCCATGTCAGCGTAAAACTTCAATACGTCTTCCCGTGGCCAGAACCAGAGCAGGGGGCCAAGCGCAATTTTGGGAACATGGGTTTGCAACACATTTATCTCCAGGGCCGGTTGTAAGCGCCCAATGTTGCCTGTTGCCCCTCAGCGACGCGGGCAAGTTCCGCCTGCCAGGCATCATCCACCCGATAGGCGCCGACGTTCTGCGCCGCTTGCAGGGCGCGGTCGAGCGCGGCGCGCAGGACGCGCGTCACCTGCGCGACATAGGCCGGGCTGCGTTGGCGGCCTTCCACCTTGATGGCGGCGACGCCGATTTCGATGATTTGCGGCAGCACTTCCAGCACATTCAGGCTGGTGGGTTCTTCCAGCGCGTAATAGGTGTCGCCGCGCACTTCAAAGCGGCCTTTGCAGAGGGTGGGATAACCGGCGGCTTCCTGCGGCGCGAAGGTGTCAATCAGGATACCGTTCAGGCGGGCGTCCATGTGTTCGCCGGGCGTTTCGCCGGTCTGCGCGGGACGCTTTTCCCACCGCACAAACCTGGCCGGGGAACAGGCGCCAACAGTGTTCGGAGATTCGCCGGTGGCGTAGGAAGACAGCCAGCAGCGGCCTTCATTCATCACGCAGAGGCTGCCAAAGCCGAACACTTCCACTTCCACTTCGGTATGCGCAATCAGGTCTTTGACCTGTGCCAGGGTCAACACTCTGGGCAGCACGACGCGACGGATACCGAATTCGCGCTGGCAAAAATTGATGGCTTCATAATTGGTGGCCGAGCCTTGCACGGAAAGATGCAGGGGCAAATCAGGATAACGTTCGCGCGCGTAGGCAAGCAGGCCGACATCGGCCAGAATGATGGCGTCAACCCCGAATCCGGCGGCGGCGTCGACCGCTTGATGCCATTCTTCAACCCGGCCTGGCTGCGGGTAGGTGTTGATGGCAATCAGAACTTTTTTGCCGCGCCCGCGCGCGTATTCGATGCCCGTCGCCAGCGCCTTGTCATCGAGATTCAGGCCGGCAAAATTGCGGGCGTTGGTGGCGTTTTTGAATCCGGCGTAAACCGCGTCCGCGCCGTGGTCGACTGCGGCCTTCAGCGCGGGCAGGCTACCGGCGGGGCAAATCAGGGCGGGCTTTTTTCCTGCGCTCATGAGTATCGAATTCCTTTATCAACCGGAGAACGGAATTTTAAAGTATAGACGCGAAATGCCAGCGGCGGCCTTGACGATGGTCAAACAACGGGACAGGACGATTGCACACGCAGATGTCGTCAGCTTTTGAGGAAACGCGTTTTCAATCAGCGGTTGATGAGGTGGCAGTATCGTTTGCGGCGCTTCACGTCAAAAAGTTGAACGCGTCGTCCAATGGCGCGAATGCCTCCTGGGAGCGCGGGGCGCCAGCCCTGCTTCATCCGTGAACCATGCGGGGCTGGTGCCCCGCGCTCCCGGAATCGCAGCCTGAGCGGGTTCAGGTAGGACGCTTTCTCCGAAAGCGCCGCAGGTCAACACCGGCGGTTTCGGAGAAACCGCCCTACCTTGCGCCGCATGTCAACGATGGCGGTTTCTTCGATCCCGCCCTGCCTGCCGTCATTCCCTTGCAAGGGAATGACGGTGTTTGCGGCCAGGGCCTCGGTGTCCGTCAAATGCGATTGCCCTGAACAACGGGAGTCGCCTCTGTCTTTCACACGCCTGTAATGTAGAATATTCCGCTTCGCCGCCCGCCCATGAAGGTCGCCATGTCCCAGCCCGATTTCATCCTCGCCCCCAGCATCCTGTCGGCGGACTTCGCCCGTCTGGGGGAAGAGGTCACTGACGTTATCGCCGCCGGAGCCGACTGGGTGCATTTCGATGTGATGGATAACCATTATGTGCCCAACCTGACCATCGGCCCGATGGTCTGCGCGGCCATCCGTCCCTGTACCGACGCGCCGATTGACGTGCACCTGATGCTTGAACCGGTCGACCGCATCGTGCCCGATTTCGCCAAAGCGGGCGCGAACATCATCACCTTTCATCCAGAGGCTTCCGCGCATGTCGACCGCACCTTGAGCCTGATTCGGGAAAACGGCTGTCAATCCGGTCTGGTGTTCAATCCGGCCACGCCGCTGGCCTGTATGGATTACGTCATGGACAAGCTCGATGTGGTGTTGCTGATGAGCGTGAACCCCGGTTTTGGCGGTCAATCGTTCATCCCCGCGACGTTCAAAAAGCTGGCGGAGGCCAGAGCAAAACTGGATGCCTACGCCCGCGAAACCGGTCGCCACATCCGTCTGGAAGTCGATGGCGGCGTGAAGACGGACAACATCGCGCAAATCGCCCGGGCGGGCGCGGACGCTTTTGTCGCCGGGTCGGCCATTTTTGGCGCGGGACAGGCGGATGACCCGCACCGTTACGATTCCATCATCACGGCGATGCGACAGCGGCTTGCCGGAAAATCCGCTGCCTGACGCCACTGATGTCGCTTGCTTCCGTCACCTTCGATCTGGATGGCACCCTGCTCGACACGGCGCGGGATATTTTTGTCGCCTGCCAGCGCGTGCTCGCCGAAATGCGACAACCCGCACGCAGCGAAACGGATATTCGCCGTTTCGTCGGGCGGGGCATGGATGAACTCATCACCCGCTGTTTGACCTGGGATGCGCCGCCCGAACGCGCCGCCGTCGAAGAAGGAATGCGTCTCTTCAAGCGTTACTACGCCGAAGAAAACGGTCGCTCCGCCCAGATTTATCCCGGTGTGGTGGAAGGGCTGCGGGCGTTTCACGCGTCCGGCCTGCCGCTGGCGGTCGTCACCAACAAGAGCGCGGCCTTCACCCGACCGCTGCTCGCACAAACCCGGCTGGCGGATTATTTTCAGATCGTCGTTTGCGGCGACAGCACGCCCTTCAAAAAACCGCATCCCGAACCCCTCCTGCACGCCTGTCGCCTGCTGAATGTAGCACCCGCCGCCAACCTGCACATCGGCGATTCCGTCAACGACGCGCTGGCGGCGCGCGCGGCGGGAAGCCTCGCGTATCTCGTGCCTTATGGCTACACCGAGGGTAAACCGGTGAGCGCGGATGATTGCGATGCGCTAGTATCTGATTTTCCGTCGGCATGGCAGCAAGCCAAAGCCTTGCTCTGAATCCAATTTCTGATCCCCGAAAATGAACGAACAAGCATTCAACGCCTTGGCACTGCAAGGCTACAACCGCATCCCGGTAACGCTCGAAACCTTCGC
>JAISRR010000026.1 GCA_031273565.1 Zoogloeaceae bacterium
ATATAACCACAATCCTTCAGAAGTGAACAGCCCCTTTGTAAAGCCTTGAAAGTAAACGAAAAAATTAACACAAATTGACTATGGCATAGAATGGCGCCCGCGATTGTCAACAGACTCTAGGTTTGCGACGCTCTGTCGCGTTGGGTGAGGGGTAAACGCAATGTTGCCCGCAAACCTTTGTTTTCCTCGCCGGGCGTGAGTTCGAGGCTGCCGCCGTGTTTTTTCGCCACACGTTCAACAATCGCCAGCCCCAGGCCGGTGCCATTGGCCTCGCTGCGTGCATCGCCCAGGCGCGTGAAGGGACGTTTCAGGCGTTCGGTTTCGGTGTCGGGAATGCCGACGCCGCAATCCGTTACAGCGAGTTCAAGCCATTTTCCTTCGTCCTGCACGCTGCCGGACAGGGTGATGGGCGGCGCGCCATATTTCCAGGCGTTGGTGATGAGATTGTCCAGCGCCCGCCGGACAGCGCGCGGCTTCATGGGCGTGGGTGGCAGCTTTGTGGCGACCAGCGTGACCGGATGCTGGATGGCGGTGTAGTGTTGGGCAAGCGATTCCAGAAGCGCATTGGGGTCGTTGTCCGTGATTGGTTCTTCATCTTCTCCTCTGGCGTAATCGAGAAACTGGGCGATGATGGCATCCATTTGCATGATGTCGGCTGCCATGCCGGTTCGGGCCGCGCCTTCCGGCAGGCTCAGTTCGACTTCCAGGCGCAGGCGGGAAAGCGGCGTGCGTAAATCATGTGAAAGGCCAGCCAGAATTTCGGTTCTTTCCTTTTCGTGATTGTTGATATCGCGGGACATGTGGTTGAAGGCTTTCGCCAGCCGTTGTAATTCTTCCGAGCCGCTCTCGGCGAGCGGCGGCGGCGTTTGACCATGACCCACCAGGCGGGCGGCCTGCGCCATGCGTCGCAAGGGCTGGCTGATGTTTGAGGCCATGAGACCGGCTACGGCGAGCACAAGCAGGGCGGCGAGTACGCCCCAACCCAGCCACAGCCAGGGCACATGCCGTTCGGCACGTTCCATGTTCAGGATGAGCCAGAAATCGTCCGGCTCGTCGGGGTCAATGGCGAAGCTGATCCACAGGCCATCTTCGTCATTGACCCGGAAAGAAAGCGCGGTGTTGGCGCCGAGCGACTGCTGGATGTGCGTCTTGAAGCTTTGAATGAAGCGGTCGTCGGGCAGGGGGGTGATGCGGTCTGCCGGGTCGCGCGGCAACAGACGTATACCTTCGCGGTCGGAAAATTCCTGCAGGAGAGTGGGGCGTAGTTCTGGCTCGGCGGTCAGCAGGGATACGCGCACCAGATTGACCACGCTGCTGGAAAATTGCGCCAATGCCCTGGCGTGCGGTTCGGTATCGGCGAGGCGGAAAATCAACATCCAGGCGGCGTTGCTGAGAATGACCAGAAACGCGGCATAAAGAAAGATGCGGGCGAGCAGGGAACGGGGCGGGAACATTTTGGGCGTTCAGAATGAGTCGGCAGGTTGATGTCGGGACATACAGGCCTGCGCGGAAAAGTCCTGCGAGATTACGGCGATTGCACGACAGATCAAGGCGCTGAAAAGGCAGCCATGTGTTTTCGCGCAGAGACCGCGTGCGCTCAGCTTGCCCAAAATGCGTAAGGTTGCTGTCTGGAATCCGGATTTTCCTGCTCAGGTTTCGGGGCGGGGGCAGATTTGATGTCCTGATCCTGCGGTTCGTTGTCCGGCACGAAGACATAGCCCAGCCCCCAGACCGTTTGCAGGTAACGGGGGCGACCGGGATCGGGTTCCACCAGTTTGCGCAGACGGGAGATTTGCACGTCAATGGCGCGATCAAACGGCCCTTGCTCGCGTCCTCGCGCCAAGGTCATCAGTTGATCGCGCGAAAGCGGCTGGCGCGGATGCAGAAGCAGAACAGAGAGTACGGCGAACTCACCAGTGGTCAGAACGCAAGTCTCTCCATCGGGTTTTCTCAGGGAGCGGGCGGCAAAATCGACTTCCATGCCGCCGAAACTGACTTTTTCCAGCACTTCCGGGGCGCTGCCCGTCGGACGCGGGCGTCGCAGCACAGCCTGAATGCGGGCGAGCAGTTCGCGCGGGTTGAAGGGCTTGGGCAGGTAATCGTCCGCACCCATTTCCAGACCGAGAATGCGGTCGATGTCCTCGCCTCTGGCGGTCAGCATGATGATGGGGATGTTGTTGCCCAGAGCGCGCAGCCGCCGACAAATGGCCAGACCATCCTCGCCGGGCAGCATCAAATCCAGAACCAGCAGATCGAAGTGCTCACGTTGCAAATATTTGTCCATTTGCAAGGCGTCAGGTGTGGCGCGAACCTCATAGCCCTGTTCGCTCAGGTAACGGTGCAACAGGTCGCGGGCGCGCGTGTCATCATCGACGATCAGAAGCCGTTTGGGACGTTCGTGTGCATGTACGTTAGTCATGGTCGTGAGGGAAAATGGCCTCTGGAAAGGTTCGGATGCGTGTCTTGTATGAATTTTACCGACGGTGACGATAGAGAAAGGCAATCCGCATCACATTGTTACAATATGACAAATTTTGAAAATTTACAAATCGGTTTTGTTCTTGCACAACGAAACCCTTGAATACATCGGCCAGGAACGGGCATGGCGGGCGGCACATTCGCAAACTGCTGGTTCAGGCGCAGGATCAGCATAAGTGCGTCACGATGACAAATTCGAACCACACCCGTCGTTAGTCGCGAACAGTGGGCGGCGATGGAATGAACTCATGGGTGAGCCTGACTTTTGAATTGGTGTTGACTGTATCCAACACCTGATGACGTTTGAACAAAATTGGTTTGCTGCCCGACAGGGGCGGGCGATATAATGTTGTCGGCTGTGAGATCCATCGTATAGGGGCAAAGTCATTATCCCATGTCGCTCTGCGCGAAAATAAGGTTTTCCGATCTCTGTTCGCCATGTCATGAAAACTCAATTTTTCCGCCTTTGGCCTTTCCTGGTGCTGTTCTCCTTGTCGCCCTGCATGGGGGCGACGGTGGATGAACGTCGCGAGATGATGCATGTGGATGGCGTAGTACGGCAGGAGAGCCGTCTGAATGCCGACACACGGGAAGCAAAACGACAGTTCAAGCCCAGAAGCTTGTGGCGTCGGCTTTCGCACGCCGAGCAGGAGGCGCTGCGCCAACAGATGCGCGAAGTCTGGCAACGCATGGTGCCGGAAGCGCATCAACATGCGCTGGTGTTCATTGAACATCCAGAAGAAAGGGGCGCGCGGGAAGCGCGCGCAAACAAGGACGACAAACACTACAGAATGCGCGGCGATGATGAGAGAAGCCGGGGGAATAAAGAAGATGGCGCGAAACACAGAGTCTATCGGGAAAGTCTGAGTGTCGAGCAACGCACCGCCCTGCGTGAAAATTTGCGTGCGCATTTGCGTGAAACCCAGCGCCGCCGCTGCCAGAATCCGCCGAATCAGAACGTGCAAGGTCGGGTGCAATATGTGGGAATAGACTGCGGCAAAGCCATCAATCACTGAAGCGGCTTTTGAATGGGTTAGAATCTGCGCCATGCAAATTCTGGCCCTGGAAACCTCCACCGAATCCGGTTCCTGCGCGCTTTGGCAGGATGGTCGCGTACTGGCGGCGGATTGCCCGGCGGGAGAATCGCATTCCGTTACCCTGATTCCCCTGGTGCAGCAACTTCTGGCAACCGCCGGAAGTAGTTTTTCCGCCCTTGACGCCATCGCCTTCGGCATGGGGCCGGGCGCGTTTACCGGATTGCGCGTTGCCTGCGGCATTGCCCAAGGCATGGCGGTGGCGCTCGACCTGCCCGTGTTGCCGGTCGGTTCGCTGGAATGCATGGCCTGGGCGGCAGGGGGCGAACGGGTGTTGAGCCTGCTCGACGCGCGCATGAGCGAAGTCTATATGGGCGCTTTTACGCGGCATGTCGACGGGCCGCAGGCGGTCATCGACTTGCAGGTCTTGCGCCCGGAGGAGATCAGGCTGCCGGAAGAGGCGGGCTGGTTGCCGGAGGGCTGTCAAATCGCGGGCAACGCCCTGTCAGCCTACCCGCAACTGGGCGAACGTTTTTCCGCGCCGTGGCAAACCTTGCCCGACATTCTGCCGCACGCCCGCCCGCTGGTCGAACTGGCCGCGCTGGCGTTCGCGCGGGGAGAAGGGCAAGACCCCGCTCTGGCGTTGCCGCGCTATGTGCGTGACAAAGTGGCGCGCACCACGGCGGAGCGTCTGGCTGTCGGGGGACGGATTTGAACGTCGCGCAGGCTGTGGCGCTGAACCGCCTGCTGCCGCCGGAAATCGTCGCCATGCGCGCCGCCGATCTGGCGCAGGTCGTGGCGCTGGAAGCCGCCGTGCAGGATTTTCCCTGGCGGGAGCGGAATTTCACCGACTCCCTGGCGGCGGGACACCACGCCTGGATACTGCGGCATGGCGCGGCCTGCCTGGGCTTTTCCATCCTGATGTACGTCATCGACGAAGCCCACCTGCTCAATATCGCCATCGCGCCGGGCGCACAGGGACAAGGGCTGGGCGCGCGGCTGTTGCGCCACGCCATGCGCGAGGCCGCGCGGGATGGCATGGGCAAACTGTTTCTGGAAGTGCGGCCTTCCAACTTGCGCGCCCTGCAAATTTATCGCGCCTTCGGTTTCCGGCAAATCGGCCTGCGTAAAGCCTACTACCCGGCGACGGAAGGGCGCGAGGACGCGCTGGTTTTTTGCGCCAATCTGGAACACGGAAAGGAATAAGCCATGCCGACACCATCACAACAGGCCATCCTGCAGGAAATGGGCTACACGTTCTGGCGTTTCAGAGATCAGGGATCGGGGAGCCGGAAGCAGACGGCGGAAGAAGTCGCGCCTCCTGTCGAGGAGGCGTCTGCCGTTCCTGTTGTTGAGCCTGCGCCTGTTGCGCGACCGGTCGCGGCTCCGACGGTGCCGCTGGAAGACGCGCCCCTGCACAACGACCGTGCCGCCGCCATCGCCCGCATGGGGTGGGATGAACTTACGCGCGCAGTGCGGGAATGCAGCGCCTGCGCCCTCTGTGAGCGACGCAGGCAGGCGGTGCCGGGGGTTGGCGATACGGCGGCGGATTGGCTTTTTATCGGCGAAGGGCCGGGCGAGCAGGAAGACATCAAGGGCGAACCCTTCGTCGGGCAGGCCGGCAAGCTTCTGGATGCCATGCTGGCCGCGATTGGTCTTGCGCGCGGACATAATGTCTACATCGCCAACGCCGTCAAATGCCGCCCGGAAAACAACCGCACGCCGCACGCGGAAGAAATGGCGGCCTGCCGCCCGTTTCTCTTGCGCCAGATTGCGCTCCTGCAACCCAAACTCATCGTGCTTCTGGGCAAGGCCGCCGTGCACAGCGTGCTGGACGACGATCAGGCGCTGGCGAAATTACGTCGGCAACCGCTGCATTTCGGTCAGATACCGGTCGCTGTCACTTACCATCCCGCCTACCTGCTTAGAAATTTGCCCGAAAAGGCACGCGCATGGGAAGACCTTTGCCGGGCGAAGAAGCTTGTGGAAGCCGGATGACAGGAAACATGCAGTACTTTGCGTCTGATTTGCTTTTTGTTTGAATTTCAGGGAGAATCACGCGCTCTCTGGACCAGGCCAATATCGCCGGTCATCATTTTCAAGGATCAAGACATGAAAAACGGTATCCATCCCGACTACGAAGAAATTCAGGTGACCTGCTCCTGCGGCAACGCCTTCACGACCCGGTCTACCATGAAGAAGGCGCTGCATGTGGAAGTCTGTTCCAACTGCCATCCCTTCTACACCGGCAAACAAAAGATTGTCGACACGGCCGGGCGTGTGGAAAAATTCAACCAGAAATTCGGTGCGCTGCGCAAATCCGCTTAAGGCGAGTGCATCCGTATCCTGTCAAAAAGGCAGCCAGTGGCTGCCTTTTTTGCGCGTTTCCCCCACTCCGTTGTTTGCATAACTCCAAACTGACCGCGATATGAGCGCATTGTCCCTGAAACTCCCACCTGCCGGCTGGACGCTCGCGGGTTTGTTCGCGTTCTACGTGTTTGCGGGCCTGTTCGGTCACGATCCCTGGAAGACTGAAGATGTCATTCATCTGGCGGTCGCGCGCGATTTTCTGGATGCCGGGCATGGCCTCGGACTTTCTCTTGCGGGTCGTCCTTTCCTTGCCGCGCCGCTCTACTATTGGAGCGCCGCGCTCACCTACCTTGGCTTTGGCTGGTTCATGCCCATGCACGATGCCCTGCGTTTTGCCAGCGGTCTGTGGACGGCGCTGACGCTGGTCACCCTGTATTATGCCGGACGTGAATGGTATGGACAGAACAATGCCGCCGCCGCGCCCATCCTGCTTGCGGGCAGTTTCGGCCTTATCGTTCGCGCGCACGAAGCCCAGCCCATGCTGGTGCTGCTCGCCGCCATCAGCCTCTGGCTGCTTGCCGTTGCCCTGTTGCCGCGTAAACCCAAAGCCGCCGCCCTGTTTCTGGCGGGCGCGCTGGTATGCTCCGCGCTTGGCGTCGGGCTGGCCGGACTCCTGCTTCTGCTGGTTCTGACCCCATTGCCCTTGCTTTTCTACCGTGCGCGCGTTCCGTGCTTGTCCGTGTTGCTGGCGCTGGCCTTCAGCGCGCTGGTGCTCGCGGCGGTGGGAGGAGGGTTGTACGCGCTCGCGTCGGAGTGGTTTGTCGCCTGGATACAGCATGAGCGCACGATGTTGTTTGCCAATGACTGGCGCTATGGTCGGGACATGCTGGTTTTTCTGGAACTGCTGCCGTGGTTCTCATGGCCCTTGTGGCCGCTGGCGGGGTGGAGCCTGTGGCGAAAACGCCGCCAGTGGAAAAATACGGAAATCCTGTTGCCGCTCGTCGTCTTCGGTGTCCTGCTTCTCGTCCTGCCCGTTTGCGTCGCCGCCAGAGAGAGTACCGCCATTCTCCTCCTGCCGCCGCTGGCGTTGCTCGCCACGCCTGGCGCGCTCAGTCTGCGCCGGGGGGCAGCCAACGCCCTCGACTGGTTTTCCGGCACCGTGTTCAGTGTTTTCGCCCTGCTGTTATGGACAGGCTGGAGCGCCATGATTTTTGGACATCCGGCGCGACTGGCGCAACGCGCGGTAGAGCTTGAACCCGGTTTCACCGGTCGGTTTGACCTGTGGTTTTTTGCGTTGGCGGTGCTGGTGACGTTGTGGTGGGGGTGGCTCCTGCTGAAACTGCCCCGTTCCCCCTGGCGTTGCATCACCCGCTGGAGCGCCGGATTGGCGATTGGCTGGTTGCTGGCCGTCTCCCTGTGGCTGCCCTGGATTGATTACGGCAAAAGCTATCGCCAGCTTGCCGCCACGCTGGCCGCGCAACTGCCGGAACGCGCGGGTTGTATTGCCGAATGGCATCTGGGTGACGCCCAGCGCGCCTCTTTCGCCTATTTCGAGCGCCTGCACTTCACGCCGCTGGGCGCGGGGGGGTTGCGTTGCCGCTGGCTGCTGACGCAAGGCAGTTCCCGCGCCGAACTCACCCCGCCCGGTCACGGTTGGCAGCGTGTATGGGAAGGCAATCGCGCGGGCGACCGCAGGGAGCGTTTTCGCCTGTATCGACGATTGAACGGTGAGATAGAGTGACAGCGCTCGCCGCGCCTCTGGATTTATGCAATTGCCTTGATGCGTGAACTGATAGAATTGAAAACGTTTTTGTGGCTTGCATGCCGTTTTTACAGGTAATGTTTTCAGACCGGAGTCAGTTTTACGATGAAACACGCAGAAAATCGGGCAAGCGGCGCAAGTCGGCAAACGATCAGTGAACGGGACATCGCGGATTTTACCCGGCAACTGGCCACGATGCTGAAAGCAGGCCTGCCCATGCTGCGCGCCCTTGAAACCATGGCGCGCGGCCAGCGCCATGCCTCGTCTGTCCATCGGATGCTGACAGACATTCACAGCACAATCGAAGGCGGAAACCCGCTTTCCGCCGCGCTTGAAAAATATCCCCGTCAGTTCGACCGGCTCTATCTTCATCTCGTGCGCGCCGGAGAACATGCGGGCGCGCTGGATGCCCTTCTGGAACGGCTGGCCTACCAGAAGGAACGCATTCTGGCGCTCAAGGGCCGGTTCAAATCCATGCTGTATTATCCCGCCCTGATCATCATCGTCGCTCTGGGTACGATGGCGATCATCTTCCCCATCCGCCTTTTTCTCCTCGCCGTGCTGTTGCTTGCCATGCTCATCGGTGGCGCGTGGTGGTTTTTTACCAGCTGGAAAACGTCGAGGAACTTCCGCGTGTGGGTGGATCACCGGGTGTTGGACATCCCGGTTTTCGGCAAACTGGCACGCAACAGCGCCATCGCGCGCTGGAGCCGAACCATGTCTACGGCATACGCGTCCGGCGTCCCGTTGATCGAGGCTACAGGGCTGCTGGATGGCGCGACCGGCAACCATGTTTATGACAAAGCCAGTTGCCGCGTTCAGGCCGCGCTTGAACGCGGCGACACCCTGTCCCGGGCGACGCAAGCGGCACAGGTTTTCCCCGACATGGTGTTGCAAATCATTGCGACGGGCGAATCCACGGGGGAATTGGACAGTATGCTCAACAAGCTCGCCGAGCATTACGAACAGGAAGTCGACACCAGCGTTTCAGCCATCATCAGCCTTACGCCCTCGCTCATTATCGCTGTATTGGGCATTCTGGTCGGTATTCTGCTGATCTCGTTTTACGGCGGCGACTTTGGCAACATCGGCATCATCAAGGCGCTTGACTTGTGATTTCCTGCTGTCTTCTCTATCGGCTGATTGGCTTATAGCGAATCCGCCTGGGTTTCGCGCCTTCCTCGCCCAGGCGTTGCCGTTTGTCCGCTTCGTATTCCTGGTAGTTGCCGGTAAAGAAATTCCATTGCGAATCGCCTTCGGCAGCGAGAATGTGGGTGCAGATACGGTCTAAAAACCAGCGGTCGTGGGAGATGATGAGCGCCACGCCCGCGAATTCCAGCAGGGCGTCTTCCAGCGCGCGCAGGGTTTCCACGTCGAGGTCGTTTGAGGGTTCGTCGAGCAGTAGCACATTGCCGCCGGTCATCAGGGTTTTGGCGAGGTGCAGTCGTCCGCGTTCGCCGCCGGAAAGGACGCCGACCTGTTTGCCCTGATCGGCGCTTTTGAAATTGAAGCGGCCGATGTAGGCGCGGCTGGGCATTTCAAACCTGCCGATGGTGAGGATGTCGCGGCCTGCGGCGAGTTCTTCGAAGACGGTCTTCGCGCCGTCGAGACAATCGCGCGACTGGTCGACGTAGGCGAGTTTTACGGTGGGGCCGAGGACGACTGTGCCCGCATCGGGCGTTTCCTGCCCGGTAATCATCCTGAACAGGGTGGATTTGCCCGCGCCATTGGGGCCGATGACGCCGACAATCGCGCCGGGCGGCACCGTAAAATTCAGGTTGTCGATCAGGAGGCGGTCGCCAAAGGATTTGCTGACGCCGGAAAATTCGATCACCTTGTCGCCAAGGCGCTCGCTGACGGGGATGAAAATTTCCTGCGTTTCGCCCCGCTTCTGGTATTCAAAGCTGGACATTTCTTCAAACCTGGAGAGCCGCGCCCTGGATTTGGCCTGCCGCGCCTTGGGGTTGGCGCGGACCCATTCCAGTTCCTGCTTCATGGCTTTCATGTGGGCGTCAACCTGCTTTTGCTCCTGCTCCAGACGGGCTTCTTTCTGTTCCAGCCAGGAGGAATAATTGCCCTTCCAGGGAATGCCGCAGCCTCTGTCCAGTTCGAGTATCCACTCGGCGGCGTTGTCGAGAAAATAACGGTCGTGGGTAACAGCGACCACGGTGCCGGGAAAGCGTTGCAGGTATTGCTCCAGCCATTCCACGGATTCGGCGTCGAGGTGATTGGTGGGTTCATCCAGCAGCAGCATGTCGGGTTTTTCGAGGAGCAGCCTGGCGAGCGCGATGCGGCGTTTTTCACCGCCGGAGAGGTGACCGATTTTCGCCTCCCAGGGCGGCAGGTTGAGGGCGTTGGCGGCGATTTCCATCTGGTTTTCAGTGTCCGAACCGCTGGTGGCGATGAGGGCTTCGAGCCGCGCCTGTTCTTCGGCGAGCTTGTCGAAGTCGGCATCCGGTTCTGCGTAGGCGGCATAGATGGCTTCAAGTCGGGACTGCGCCTCCCGGATTTCGCCCAGCGCGGATTCCACTTCCTCGCGCACGGTCTTTTCCGGGTCGAGCTGCGGTTCCTGCGGCAGATAGCCGATGGTGATGCCGGCCAGACGCTGCACTTCGCCATCGTATTCCGTCTCCACGCCCGCCATGATTTTCAGCACGGTGGATTTACCCGCGCCATTCAGACCCAGGAGGCCGATTTTCGCGCCGGGGAAAAAAGAGAGGGAAATATCCTTGATGATTTGACGCTTGGGAGGAACAACTTTGTTCACGCCGAGCATGGACATGACATATTGGGCCATAGGGATTCCTGAAAAGGGGTTAAAGACCGGTGAATAACACATCCAGCGCGGCGATGATTTCATCGCGCCGGGGGAAAAGGTTGGCGACGGGCGCGGTGAGCAGGCGGCGGGGGATGGCGGCGAGCGACTGAATGAAAATCAGATAGGGCATGCCCATGACTTCAACGGTGGGATTGAGGCGCAGTATGGGAATGGGCTTGCCCTGACGCGGGTCGCGCAAGGGGGCGACAACGATGTCTTCCAGCCGTTCCAGCAGATCGCTTTGCAGGACGATGAGGTAAGGGAAGCGCCCGCGACTGTTCGTGTCGGGATTGGGAAAAACGTCGAATTGACGCATCAGAAAACCCGCAGCCGGTCGCACCACAAGCCATGTTCCCGCGTTTCAGCGTTGTAGGCGTTGATGGCGGATTGGTTGTGTTCCAGCCATTCGGCTTCGCGCTGTTTTTTCAGTTCGGCTTCGAGCGCCCGCTCCAGCGTTTGCGACAGGTTGATTTTACGGGCGCGTGCTTCTTCCAGCAGGTCGGAACGCAGGCTTAGATTGGCGGCTTTTTTGGCAGTGGGCATGTTTTTGTTCCTTCTACGAAGACATCAAGATTCGGAGGACGCGACGGGCACGGATGTTTTTGGGGAACGCATGCTCAAGTTTTGATACGGGAATTGATGCGCACATAGTATGCGCATCATTCATGAGCGTCAAACTTCCGCCGCTTTGGCGGGGGGGATGATGGCGTGGTGTGGCGTTTTCTCCGGCCAGTAAGCCGCGATCTGGCAGGCCAGCGCGGCGAAGTAGGGCAGGGTTTCCAGCAGCAGGACGGCGATCCAGGCGCGGGCGGCGGGTTCTTCCAGACCGATGTGCGTTTTCATCATCCATGCGCTCAGCAACAGGGCGAGCAACAGCCCTGTTTCTTCCCGGATGGGAGAGAAGAAGGCCCAGCCGCCTTTCTTTTTCCAGCCTTTGGGTGTGACGACGAATTTGCCCTTGCGTTTGATGATGCCGGCGAAAATGCCACGCGCGATGGCGTGCGAGATGCCGGCGGAGAGCAGCGACGCGCCCAGGATGTCGCGCCAGGGGCAATCCATGCTGTGCCGGTAGAGGATGGGGCCGAGCGCGGCCTTGAACGCCATGAAGCCCAGCATGGGAACGACGAGCAGCGCCACCGGCAGCCCGAAGGATTGGGGCGCGACCAGCATCAGAATCGTCCAGACCAGCGAAGCGAAGGCGAACACCAGTTGCAGGGCGTCGCCGAACCAGGAAAACCAGCCGGTGAGGAAGTGGTAGCGTTGCGCGAGACTCAGTTTGCCGATGCCGAGCAGACCGAAGAGATGCGCCTTCAGAATTTGCATGGCGCCGAAGGCCCAGCGGAAACGCTGGGTTTTGATGGCGGCGAAGTTGGCGGGCGTCAGCCCCCTGCCGAGCACGCAATCGACATAGCGGGTGTCGTGCCCCTGACGCAACAGGCGCAGCCCCAGTTCGGAATCTTCGCAGATGCACCATTCCGACCAGCCGCCAAGCTCATCCAGCGATGCCTTCCGCACCAGGGTCATGGTGCCGTGCTGGATCAAGGCGTTGCGTTCGTTGCGGTGGTGCATGCCGATGCGGAAAAAGCCATCGAATTCCCAATTGCACATGCGCTGGAAAACATGCCCCTCCCAATTGCGGTGCGCCTGCGGCGCCTGCACCACGGCGACATCCGGCGCTTCGACGAAATGCGGGACAAGGCAGGAAAGCCAGTTGGGGTCGACCACGTAATCCGCATCCACCACGCCGATGATTCTGGCTTGCGGATGGGTTTCTTTCAGGGCGAAATTCAGCGCCCCGGCCTTGAAACCCGGCCAGGGTTCGAGATGGAAGAAGCGGAAATTCGGCCCCATGTCGGCCATATGCGCTTCTACGGGTTTCCACAGGGCTTCGTCGGCGGTGTTGTTGTCGATGACCAGCACTTCAAAATTGCGGTAATGCATGCGGGCGAGGCTGTCGATGGTTTCGATCACCATCTCCGGCGGTTCGTTGTAGCAGGCGAGGTGGATGGAGACGAAAGGCTCTTCTTCCGGCGGTAATGCTGGCAGGGGCGTAAATCGGCGCTTCCAGACCCGTTTGAACAGCACCTCGCCGAATTCGTAGCCATGCGCGAGCAACACGGCGATGGTGACGAGGGTGGCGGTAATGAGCAGGACGAGGGCGATGAGGTCGCGTTGGCTCGGATAGTATTGGGTATCGAAGGGAATGTGGATGCCCAGCGTCAGGGTGGTGACGGATGCCTGCACCAGAAGCGCCAGCCAGAGACGCCCCATGAAGCTCCAGCCGCCCAGAAAGAAGGTGATGAGGAACATCGGGAAAAAGGCATAGAAGGAAGCGTTCCAGGCTTTTTCCTGCCAGTGGATGTCAGGCGGCATCGCGCCTTCCAGCGGAAATTTAGCCGCCCGGTCAACGTCGAAGGCCCCCCAGAAAGCCTGCACCGCGCCATCTCCAAGGTCTACTTTCCAGGGCTGATCGAAGGCTTCCAGAATGAAATAATCAAGCGTGCGGGTACGTTCGGCTGTCAGAAAAGAACGGATGAACTCCGCTTCATTGACCCTTGATGGGATGGCGGCTCCCTCGTTAGCGCCATTGCTGGGCCAGCCGATTTCGCCGATGACGAGTTTTTTGCGCGGGTAGGCCGCGTGTACCTCGTCGTAACGTTCCATGGCGTAAGCAAGGGCTTCTTTCAGCTCTTTTTTCTCGTGGAAGGGGAACAGGTGCAGGGTGATGAAATTCACATGCTTCACAAGCTCCGGGTTATCGAGCCAGACATGATAGGGTTCGGCGGTGGATACCGGTTTTTTCGTGGCTTTCTTCACTTCTTTCAGGAGTGGAATCAGGGTTTCCAAGGTCATGTCTTTGCGCAGCAGGGTTTCGTTGCCCACGATGATGCGCTCCACATGCTTGTATTTGCGCGCGAGTTCGATGCCGGCGGCGATTTCCCGCGCGTTCTTTTCCGTATCCTTGTCCAGCCAGATGCCGATGGTCACTTTCATGTTGCGAAAGCCCGCCAGCGGCACGATGTCCGCGTTCTCCAGACTGCTGTAAGTGCGTATTCGCCGGGTGTAACGGGCGAGCAGGTCAATGTCCCCGGTCAGCTCGTCCACACCCGGGTAAGGCCCGCCCTGAAGCGGGTTCTGGTCGCGCTGATAGCCGCTGTAGGCAAAGCCTTTGATGTCCTGATCGGCATCGGCGATGTCCGCGTTGCGATTCACCAATTCCCACGCGGCATACTGGGCGGCGGCGACGAAAACAGCGATGAGAAACGCGGACAGGAGGGTGTAAAAAAACTGGTAAAGACGCAGCATGGGCGCAGGGGCAGGAAGCGTGAACCAGGCGGGCAGTGCTCATCCGTCGTCTGGTTTCCCGTGTCCGGTGTCGTAAAGGGATAAAATTATGGCACTTTCTGGCGTTTTCTTACCAATTACATTTCCCCAATACTATGTCAGCCTTTGCCGTCGAGCCGAAATTTACCCCGAAGCCATTATTTTCCTACAAGAAATTCTGGGCGCACCGCTTTGGCGTCGCGCCCTTTCTACCCATGTCCCGCGCCGAGATGGAAACCCTGGGCTGGGATTCCTGTGATGTGATTCTGATCACCGGCGACGCCTACATCGACCATCCCAGTTTCGGCATGGCGCTCGTCGGGCGGCTGCTGGAAAGTCAGGGTTTTCGGGTGGGCATCATCAGCCAGCCGGCCTGGCGTTCGGCGGCGGATTTTCAACGCCTGGGCAAGCCCAATCTCTATTTTGGCGTGACATCAGGGAACATGGATTCGATGGTGAATCGCTACACCTCGGAGCGCAAAATTCGCTCCGATGACGCCTATACGCCAAACGGCGACCCCGATCGTCGCCCCGACCGGGCGGCGACGGTGTACGCGCAGCGGGCGAAGGAAGCCTATCCCGGCGTGCCCGTGGTGCTGGGTTCCATCGAAGCCAGCCTGCGCCGCATTGCCCATTACGATTATTGGAGCGACAAGGTGCGCCGTTCCATTCTGCCCGACGCCAAGGCCGATCTGCTCATCTACGGCAATGCCGAGCGCGCGTTGGTGGAACTGACGCACCGGCTGGCGAAGGGCGAAAAAATTCAGAATATCCGCGACCTGCGCGGCACGGCGTTCATGGTGAACCGGGGTTGGCGGCCGGAGGCGGAATGGCGGGAAATTCAGGTGACGGAAGACGGGGGGCAGAGGATAGAGGAAGTCAATGGCGCTTCGCGCCATCCAACCCAACGCGCCAAAACGGTGATTCGCCTGCCGGCTTACGAAGCGGTGCGGGATGACCCTGTGCGCTATGCCCAGGCTTCGCGCGCGCTGCATCTGGAATCCAATCCCGGCAATGCCCGCACGCTGGTGCAGGCGCATGGCGAGCGCGATGTCTGGCTGAACCCGCCGCCTGTGCCGCTGACCACGGCGGAGATGGATGGCGTTTTTGGCCTGCCTTATGCCCGCGCCCCGCATCCCGCTTACGGCGACGCGAAAATTCCCGCCTGGGAGATGATCCGGTTTTCCATCAACATCATGCGCGGTTGCTTTGGCGGCTGCACCTTCTGTTCGATTACCGAACACGAAGGCCGCATCATCCAGAGCCGTTCGGAGGCTTCCATCCTGAAGGAAATCGAAGACATCCGCGACAAGACGCCGGGCTTCACCGGCATCATCTCCGATCTGGGCGGCCCCACGGCCAACATGTACCGGCTCGCCTGCAAGGAACCGGAAGTCGAGGCGCTCTGCCGCAGATTATCCTGCATCTATCCCGACATCTGCCTGCGGCTCGATACCAACCACGCCCCGCTGACAAAGCTTTACCGCAAGGCGCGCGCCGTACCGGGCGTAAAAAAGGTGCTGATTGGTTCCGGCCTGCGTTACGACCTCGCCGTGCGTGACCCGGAATACGTGCGCGAACTGGTGACGCATCACGTCGGCGGTTATCTCAAGATTGCTCCGGAACACACCGAGGCCGGGCCGCTCGCAAAAATGATGAAACCGGGCATGGAGCGCTACGAGCGGTTCAAACGCCTGTTTGAACAATGCTCGCGCGCGGCGGGCAAGGAGCAATACCTGATTCCCTATTTCATCGCCGCCCATCCCGGCGCGAGCGACGTGGACATGCTCAATCTGGCGCTCTGGCTGAAGGCCAACAACTTCCGGCTGGATCAGGTGCAAACGTTCCTGCCGACGCCGATGGCGCTGGCGACGACCATGTGGCATAGCCGCAAGAATCCCCTGAAACGGGTCGGACGCGACAGCGAAACCGTGGAAACCGCCCGCGCCGGACGCCAGCGCAAACTGCACAAAGCATTCTTGCGCTACCACGACCCGAACAACTGGCCCCTGCTGCGCGAGGCGTTAAAACAAATGGGACGCGCGGATTTGATTGGTAATGGCAAAAAACACCTGATTCCCAATTTCCAACCGGCAGGTTTCAGGGATCAGGCATCAAAACCGAAGCCGCGCCGTTCGCCGGTCAGGTAAGCCGAAGGCGTAACCCGGCACCGGGCAGGTCGGGCGCGTACATCGGCGCTGAATGCTGTGCGGGCCATGCACACGCAGGAGAGCAACCGTCTGGATGTCGCCCGCGAAGTGTTGCAGGCCAACATTGCCCGTCATCTCGAATGGCTGGACCAAGAGAAGAAGCGTCTTGCCCGGCAGATGCGACAACATATCGACCAGTACCCTGACATGAAGGACAAACAAACCCTCCTGACACGCTTGCCCTTGTGCTTGACTTTCATGCCGCAGCGAAATACCGTCGCTCGCAGTTGCTGCCGCGTAGCGCCAATCAGATGTTCATTCATGGAACAGGATCAGGAAGCGTCATGCGTCGAATGCAGGCAAGAAAAGCTTTTCCCCGCGCCAGACCGGGTATGCGCCCGTTTTTGCCTGTTCCTGCCCAGGCATGAATACTGGCAGGCCCTGGGTGACGCGCAACGGAATCGCCTGATGGCGGGGGCCTTGCTTCAGTCACCTGACATCCGCATGGCGGAAACCCGTGTCCGTCATGCCAATCTGCAAGTCATGGCGCAGCAAGGCGTCATCGTTGATTTACGCGCGCGTGGTCTGTCCGGATGCCGCGCCTTCTCTGGATCGCGCTTTGGGCGGCGGTCTTCTGGCGGCGGACGATGACACAACCGTCCGCGCCGATAATATTTCCAACTTTCCCGAATGAACGCCATGACAACACAAGCCGTTACCTCTCCCGAATCCAGCCCTCCTGCCGCGTCAGCGGAGGAAGCCGCCAACGGCAACGCCCGCAGGCGCGCGATGCTGATACTGGTCGTCGTCTTTCTCGGCGGCGCGGCGCTCTGGGGCGCGTACTGGGTTTTTGTCGCGCGCTGGCAGGAGACGACTGACGACGCCTATGTCGCCGGCCATGTCGTGCAGATCACGCCGCAGGTCGGCGGCACGGTGCGTGCGGTGCTTGTCGACGATACCGACAGGGTGGCGGCGGGCGAAACGCTCGTCGAACTGGACGATGCCGACAGCCGGGTCGCCTTGAATCAGGCGGAAGCGGCGCTGGCGCAGATAGTGCGCGAGGTGCGCGCGCGCTATGTGAATAACGCTGCCTTGCGTGCTCAGGTGGCGGCGCGGCAATCGGAGGTCGACCGCCTGAACCGGGATCTGGCGCGGCGCGCGCCCCTCGCCGAGAGCGGCGCGGTGCCCAAGGAAGAAGTTGAGCACACGCGGGAGTCGCTCAAAGCCGCGAGCGCCAATCTGGCAGCGGCGCGGGAACAACTGGCGGCCAACCGCGCCCTGACCGGGGGCGTCGACATCGAACAGCACCCCGCCATCATGCAGGCTGCCGCGCGTTTCGAGGAAGCATGGCTCGCGTGGTCACGCTCGCACATCACCGCGCCGGTCGCCGGACAGGTGGCGAAGCGCAACACGCAAGTCGGGCAACGGGTCGCGGCAGGCGCGCCGCTGATGGCGGTGATTCCGCTCGAACAACTCTGGGTAGACGCCAATTTCAAGGAAGTGCAACTGGACAAAATGCGCATCGGTCAGCCCGTCACCCTGACGGCGGATGTATACGGCGCGGACATCCGCTACCGGGGCCGCGTCGCGGGCTTTGCCGCCGGTACGGGCAGCGCCTTCGCGCTCCTGCCCGCGCAAAACGCCACCGGCAACTGGATCAAGGTCGTGCAGCGCGTGCCGGTGCGGGTGGAACTGGAAGCGGCGGACTTGCAGGCGCACCCCCTGCGCATCGGTCTGTCGATGCGGGTCAAAGTGGATACACATGATCTGCGTGATCGCAGCGGCGTGGCCCTGCCGCCCCTGAACATGACCGACACCCAACCGGCGGACGCCAGACACGCTGTCGCTGCGCGCCTGAACGCCTCTGATACCGCGCTCGTTCAGGCACGCGCGCGCATCGCGGAGATCATCCGCCAGCACGATGTCGCCTCCCCGGTGGCGACAGCGGCAAAAAACCTCGTGCGCTGAATGACCGCTTCCCCATCTCCATCCCGGCTACCGCCGCTCGAAGGCGGCGCCCGAATGCTGGCGACGCTCGCGCTGGCGCTCGCCACCCTGATGAACGTGCTCGACACGACCATCGCCAACGTCTCCATTCCCACCATCGCGGGCGACATCGGCGTCTCCGCCAATCAGGGCACCTGGGTCATTACCTCGTTCGCGGTCGCCATGGCCATCTCCGTGCCGCTCACCGGCTGGCTGGCGCAGCGCTTCGGGCAAGTGCGAGTGTTTGTCATGTCGACGCTGCTGTTCGTACTCGCCTCCCTGCTCTGCGGCCTCTCCCGCAGCCTTGAGGCGCTGGTCGCTTTCCGCGTGCTGCAAGGGCTGGTGGCCGGGCCGATGATTCCGCTCTCGCAATCGCTGCTGCTGCAATGCTATCCCGCCGCCAAATCCGGCATGGCGCTGGCGATATGGGGGATGACCACCACGGTCGCGCCGGTGATCGGCCCCATCCTTGGCGGCTGGATTTCCGACAACATGAGTTGGGGCTGGATCTTCTACATCAACATCCCCGCCGGCCTTGTTGCGGCGGGCATCAGTTGGATGCTCCTCAAACACCGCGAATTGCCCACCCGACGCCTGCCCGTCGACGTCGTGGGGTTGGCGCTCCTCGTCATCTGGGTCGGCGCGATGCAATTGATGCTGGATCGCGGCAAGGAACTGGATTGGTTTGACTCCACCGAAATCATGACCCTGGCCATTGTCGCCAGCGTGGGATTCTGCTTTTTTCTGGCTTGGGAACTGACCGAAAAGCACCCCATCGTCGATTTGAGCCTCTTCAAGCTGCGCAGCTTCACCATCGGCACGCTCGCCATTGGTCTGGGCTATGGCGTCTTCTTCGCCAACATCCTCATCCTGCCGCTCTGGATGCAGCAATACATGGGCTATACCGCCACCTGGGCGGGCTTGGCGACCGCGCCCATTGGTCTGCTCGCAATTCTCTTCATGCCAATGGTGGGCAAATCCATGGGACGCATCGAACCCCGCACCTTTGCCATGCTGGGCTTTGCCGTCTTCGCGCTGGCCTCTTTTATGCGCGCGGGGTTTAATACCGATATGGGGTTTATGGATATGGTCTGGCCGCAGTTCATTCAGGGCATCGCCATCGCGGGGTTTTTCATTCCCCTGTCGGCCATTATCATCACCGGCCTTGATCACGCCCGCATTCCCGACGCCACGGGGCTATCCAACTTCGTCCGCATCACCGCCGGCGCTTTTGGCGCGTCCATCTCCGTCACCCTCTGGGAAAACCGCGCCGCCCTGCACCACGCGCAACTCTCCGAGGCCATCACCCCGTACCACCCCGCCGCGCAAATGGCGCTCGACGGCCTGTACGCTCATGGATTCAGCGAACAGCAGGCATTGGCGACCCTGAACCGCGTCATCGACACGCAAGCCGCCACGCTCTCGGCGATTGAATTTTTCTGGGTATCGGGCATTGTGTTTTTGTTTCTGATCGCGCTGATCTGGTTTGCCAGGCCAGTGCGGGGGAGGTTGTGAATGAGTGCCGTACCTCATCCTTGCGTCGGAAGCGGGCAAGCCGACTCTGGTGACGAAGGGCTTCACCTCGGAGAACCGCGCGCAGGCCACGATCACCAATATCTCGACCAAATCGCACTTCACCCTCCCTTGGCGTGGGTCTTGGATGATTGCAAAATGTTCCACTGGCGTCTTTCCCATGTCTTTACCCAAAAGACGAGAGTAGACGGGAATTTCTTACTGTCCACAAGGGGACTGGTGAAATAGTACGACAACGTATGGCAAGCAGGCGCAATCGCCTTGGTTCACAATGGGAGCCATGACGCAATCAGCGCAGTGATCGACGAAGTCATGGATTACACCCGGATTCACTTTGCCATTGAGGAATGTCTGTTGCGCATGTTTGACTATCATGGCGATGAATCCCACAAAAGCAGTCATGATCTGTTTGTGGAAAAAATGTAAAAGCTTCATGAACGCTTTCACGCGGGCAACGACGACAGCCGCATCAGCATGTATCTGTTCTGGATGCTGTGTGACTGGCTGATCCTGCACATTCAGAAAGAGGATGTCCAGTACGCGCCGGTACTCCTGAATCGCGGCATGAAGCGAAGCCGGGTACGTAAATTCTGGTAGGGCTGCTCTTGCCCTTGACCCACGCTCCAGGCCTTTCATCGTCATGACGAATGGAAAGGTCTAAAAACGCCTGACCCTGCCCCGTGTTGTGGTTGAAAAAATCAACAAACTGGCGGAAAATAGGTTATCCACCCGGAATTACTACATTGCCAGCATCATTCTGGCACACCTTGGACAACCACAATTGCAGGGCGACGAAATAGAAACCTTGCGCCGCTCGAATTATGAATTGTCCAAAGTGGGAACCAACCTGAACCAGATCGCCAAAGCGTTCAACATTCTGGTAAACGGTGGGCAAGGTAAAATGCCGGAGATTGGTAAAAAGCTGGCGGCCTTGCGCCGTGAAATCACAGAGCATACCGGCAAGGTTTTACGGGTGCTCAATTCTGGCACCTCAATTTGGGAAGCCAGG
>JAISRR010000036.1 GCA_031273565.1 Zoogloeaceae bacterium
GACAAAAACGTACACTTTCCCGCCTTCCGCGCACATTCTGGAACGCATATCCCCTTGGCGCAGCGCGGCAAACAAGCGCCGTGACGACAACGCTATCCCCGCAAAATAACGCTTTCCCGCCCTCTGTCTTCCATCCTCTGAACCTGGCACAGGTATTGCGAGAAGTCTGGCGCATACCCGCTGACGTATACCCTTTACAACCCGATGACAGGGAAAGGAAAAACATGACTACTGAATCCGCAGTCGCCTATATCCGCCGGATGCGTGAGGACGCGGCGTTTCGTCAGGCCATGAATGGTTTTGACGGCGGCGAGGCCGGTTGGGACTATCTGCGCGCCCAGGGATTTGAATTCACGCTGGAAGAATTCAAAAAGGCGCAGGACGAAATTTACCGGGAATACGGCGTGACGCCGATGTGAGGACGATGACCATGAGCGAGACCGAAAAACTTCGGGTGGCGGTCGCCACCAAGGACAAAATCCAGATCAACCAGCATTTCGGCCATGCCGACGAATTCGCTATCTATTGGGTGGATGGCGCAGGCGTCGCGTTCGATGAAACCCGGCAGCTTGAACACTATTGTCAGGGCGGCTATGGCGACGAGGATCGCCGGGAAATTATCCTGCGCGCGCTCGCCGACTGCGCGGCGCTGTTTGTCGCCCGTGTGGGCGATGGCCCACGGGAAAAACTCGTCGCCGCCGGAATTGAGCCGGTGGATGAATATCCTTATGGCGCGATTGAAACCTCGCTGCTGGACTGGTATCGACAACGCCCCTGAACATATGGGCGCGCGGGCCTCCGGCCCGCTCCATCGACATGAATGCGGGCCGGAGGCCCGCGCACCCGGATAACCCGATGCCGCCCGCAAAACCACACGCGCCATTTCAATGACCAGGGAGTTTTTAATATGAAACGGAATCTTTTTGCGTATGTCCTCGCGGGCTTGTGTTTCTTGACAAACATCATGGGCGCTTGCGCGGCGGAGGACGCGGGCAACGCGCGGCGCGTGGTGTCTTATTACGGGAACCAGCGGGCGGAACTTCCCGCGCAAGTCAGCAAAGTGGCGACAATGGGGGCGCATAGCGCCCTGGTCGCCATGCTGGGTTATGGCCCGCGCATCGTCGCCACCAATCGCGGCGTGCGCGACATGCCCTTGTTCCGGCGTTTTGTGCCCTCGATTGCTGACGCGGCGCTCATCAGCAATGGCGAACCCAACGCGCCGGGCGAACTCAATATCGAGGAATTGCTGCGCCTCCGGCCCGATGTGGTTTTCATGGGCGGCATTCCCAAATCCCAAAGCGACCTGCTGGAGAAGGCGGGAATCGCCCTCGTTGCCCTGCGTTACAATTCCATGCAAAACATGCTGGAGCGCGTCTCCATCACCGGGGATATTCTGGGCGACGACGCGCGGCGGCGGGCCGGGGATTATCGCGCCTATTTCGACGGAAACCTAGCTAAAGTCCGGGGCATACTCGCCAAAGTCCCCGCCGAAAAGCGCCTCAAAATCTATCACGCGCTCGGCGAGCCGCTTTCCACTTCCGGGCGTCCTTCCATCAATCAGGACTGGATGGACATGGGCGGCGCGGTCAATATCGCCGAGCATTGGTTCAAGGGCACGGCCAATACCACCGGCAAGGTGTCGCTAGAGGACATCATCGCCGCCAATCCCGACGCCATCATCGCCATGCGCGCCGCTGACGCGGCCTTCATCCGCGCCGACCCGCGCTGGAAGAATCTGCGCGCCGTGCGCGATGGCCGCGTCTACGCCAATCCGCGCGGCATGTACTGGTGGTGCCGCGAAACGCCCGAAGAGGCGCTGCAATTCCTCTGGCTGGCCAAAACCCTGTACCCGGAAGCCGCGACGGACATCGACATGCCCAAAGAAGTCAAACACTTTTATCAACGCTTCTACGGCTACGACTTGAGCGAGGCGGATGTTGCGGAATTTCTGTTTCCGCAAAATTGAGGCGCAAACCTTATCATGACGAAACAAGGTCTGGACGAACATGCGCCCATTTCCCCCGGCAGCGCCCAAAAGCATCCCCTGCTGATACTTCATACGCTGGCCCTGTTGTTGTTGCTTCTGACGCTGTATTCCCTCTCGACCGGGCGCTATCCGCTGGCGATGGGCGATATTTTTCATTTCATTTCGGCGTCTCTGGGCTGGGGCGAGATGGAGCAGGCGCGTTATACCCTGCTCCATGACCTGTTCATTGAAATTCGCCTGCCGCGCGTGCTGGCGGCCATTCTCATCGGCGCGTCGCTTTCGGTTTCCGGCGCGGCGTTCCAGGGCGTTTTCCAGAATCCGCTCGTCTCGCCCAATCTGCTGGGCGTTCTCTCCGGCGCGGCGTTTGGCGCGGCATTGGGCATTTTGTTGAATGGATCATGGCTTTTTGTGCAGGCGAGCAGTTTTTTCTTCGGCATCGCCGCCGTTGTTTTCGCGCTCTTTATCGCGCGCGCTTTCGGGCAGGGTTCCCTTCTGATGCTGATTCTGGGCGGCATCATCTCCGGGGCGTTTTTCGCCGCGATGCTCTCCATCGTCAAATACGCCGCCGACCCGGAAAACGTCCTGCCGGGCATCGTCATCTGGCTGATGGGCAGCCTGTCGGCCATCAGCCTTGATGACGCGCGCTGGATACTCATCCCGGTCGTGCTGCTGGTCGTGACGCTGTGCACCCTGGGGCGCTGGCTGGACGCGCTGGCGATGGGCGACGATGAGGCGCGTATGCTGGGCGTGCCGGTGGCTTTCGCGCGGTATGGCGTCATTTTCTGCGCCACGCTCCTGTCCGCCCTGACCGTTTCGCTGGCGGGCATCATCGGCTGGATCGGCCTCATCGTGCCGCATGTCGCCCGCCTCATCACCGGCCCCGGTCATGGCCTGCTCCTGCCCGCCTCGGCGCTCCTGGGCGGCTGTTTTCTGCTCTCTGCCGATCTGGTCGCGCGCAATTTTTCCGCGCAGGAGATTCCAATCGGCATCGTCACCGAACTATTGGGCATTCCGGTCTTTTTGCTGGTGCTGCGCCACGCGCGGCGGGGGTGGAGCGCGTGAGCGTGAATACGCTGGCCGCGCGGCAGATCACGTTTCGCCGGGGGCGACGCGCGGTATTGGAGCGGGTCGATTTCCAGTTTGGCGAGGGCGAAATCGTCGCCCTGCTCGGCGCGAACGGCGCGGGCAAAACGACCTTGCTCCGCTGTCTGCTGGGGCTGCTGAAGCCGCATGACGGCGCGGTGTGGCTCAATGGACAAGCCCTGTCCGCCTGCTCCCGCCAGCAGATTGCCACGCTGCTGGCCTACGTGCCGCAAGCGCACCTCGCGCCCTTTCCCTTTTCGGTATATGAAATCGTCCTGCTCGGACGCCTGCCGCATCGCGGTCTCTGGGGACGCGCGAGCGCCGCCGACCAACGCGCCGTAGACGACGCCCTGCGGCGCATGAACATTCCGCATCTCAAGGAACGCCGCTACACCGAACTCTCCGGCGGCGAGCGCCAGCTTGCCCTGATCGCCCGCGCGCTGGCGCA
>JAISRR010000119.1 GCA_031273565.1 Zoogloeaceae bacterium
TCGAAGGCGACGATGTATGCCTGCTTCCCCAACAAGGAAGCCATGTTCGTAGCGGTGATCGAACAACAATGCGCGGTGATGACCACGGCGATTCAGGCAATCCAGTCCACGCCGGGCAATATCGCCAGGACACTGACTGCTTTCGGCACGGACTATCTCAGAATCATTCTGTCGCCGAACCTGTTGGCGCTATTCCGTGTGGTAGTGGCTGAAGCGCCCCGATTCCCCGACCTGGGGCGAAAGTTCTATCTGGCTGCCCCCCGGGTTGTTCTCTTGATGGTTGCCGAGTGGTTGAGCGAGGCGGCGCAAGCCGGGGAAATCAACATTCAATCTGTCGGGGTTGAAACCGCCGCGTCGCTATTCCTCAGCTTGTTGCGCGCCGAGGGGCAACTGGAATGCCTGACGCATCCGGACGCCCGACCTTCCGCCGCTCAGATGAGCCATTGGGTACAACTCGCAGTCACGACATTCCTTGCTGCTTTTGGCGTTGATACCTGATGTAGGACATGCAGCCGTTTGAAGCAGCTACGCGCCCTCTGCGGCGCTGGCTTAAAAGGCGCGTTTTCCGAACGCGCCGTTGGTCGTACGGCGGTTTCGGAGAAACCGCTCTACGTCACTGCATAGTGGCGCGAAGTGCCGGAAACCCTATTGTCTTTCGTCCTCTGATAGAATTCCTCTCTTTCAAAATTCTGCGTGGCATTTGCCATTTTATTCATGTCCGACGACAACAAGATTCTGGTCAATATTGAAAACCTGCAATTTGATTACGGTGGCAAGCCGGTCTTGCAGGGGATCAATATGCGGATCCCCAGAGGGCGGGTGATCGCCATTATGGGCGGATCGGGTTGTGGCAAGACGACGCTCCTGCGCCTGATCGGGGGGCAGTTGCGGCCTACGGCGGGTAAGGTGGAAGTGGCGGGCGAAACGGTGAGCGGCATGAATCACGCCGAGTTGTACGCTTTTCGGCGGCGCATGGGCATGTTGTTTCAGTTCGGCGCCTTGTTTACCGATCTTTCCGTGTTCGACAACGTGGCTTTTCCGCTGCGCGAGCATACCGATTTGCCGGAAGCCCTGATTCGGGATCTGGTGCTGATGAAATTGCAGGCCGTGGGCCTGCGCGGGGCGCGGACTCTGATGCCCAATTCGCTCTCCGGCGGCATGGCGCGGCGGGTGGCGCTGGCGCGCGCGGTGGCGCTCGACCCGGCGCTCATCATGTACGACGAACCTTTTACCGGCCTCGACCCGATTTCTCTGGGGGTGATCGGGCAATTGATTCGCCGGTTGAACGACGCACTGGGCGCAACGTCCATCATGGTGACGCACGACGTGCAGGAATCCTTGCAGATCGTGGATTACATCTATTTCATTTCCGCAGGCAAGGTGGTCGCCGAAGGCACGCCGGATGAAATTCGCCATTCCGGCGATCCCTTTGTGCATCAGTTCGTGGAAGCAAAAGTCGATGGCCCGGTGCCTTACCATTTTCCCGCGCCGGATTGGGCGATCGATCTGGCTGAGGGCGTACATGTCTAGGATACTGTCTTTTTTCCGTTTTCTGGGCGCAGAGGTGGTCGATCGCGTCTGGCGTCTGGGGTATGCCAGCCGTTTTTTCGTGATGGTGATGATGAAATCCGGCGCGGCGTTGGCGCGGTTTCAGCTCACCCTGCGGGAAATCTGGTTTGCGGGCGTGCTCTCGCTCATCATCATTCTGGTATCCGGCCTGTTCGTGGGGCTGGTGCTGGGCTTGCAGGGGTACGAGATTTTGCAGCGTTTTGGTTCGGCGGAAGCGTTGGGCACAATGGTCGCCTTGTCGCTCCTGCGCGAATTGGGGCCGGTGGTGGCGGCGTTGCTGTTCGCCTCGCGCGCCGGTTCCGCCATCACTGCCGAAATCGGGTTGATGAAAGCCACCGAGCAATTGAAGGCGATGGACATGATGGCGGTCGATCCCGTCGCCCGCGTGGTTGCGCCGCGTTTCTGGGGCGGCGTCATTTCCATGCCGCTGCTGGCCGCGCTGTTTTCCAGCATGGGCATTTTCGGTGGCTGGCTGATCGGCGTGGTGTTCATCGGCGTGGATGACGGCGCGTTCTGGTCTTCCATGCAGGCCTCCGTCGATTTTCGCCACGATATCGGGAACGGCATTTTTAAGAGTTTTGTCTTCGGCACGGCGGTTTCGCTGATCGCCGTTTTTGAAGGCTACGATTCGGAACCCACGGCGGAAGGCGTCTCCCGGGCGATTACCCGCACCGTGGTTACCTCCGCGCTCACCATTCTGGCGCTGGATTTTATTTTGACCTCTTTCATGTTCAGGGGAACTTCATGAATCGTTCTACGCTTGACCTCTGGGTTGGTTTTTTTGTTGCCATCGGCATTGGCGCGCTGTTGTTTCTGGCGCTTAAAGTCAGCAGTTTTTCCGGCATCCAGATGAAAGAAGCTTACATCTTGCAGGCCAGGTTTGATAACATCGGCGGCCTCAAGGTCAAGGCGCCGGTCAGAAGCGCGGGTGTGCTTGTGGGACGGGTGACGGATATTCATCTCGACAACGAGACTTACGAGGCGTTGGTGGAAATGCACATCGACGAGCGTTTCCGCTTTCCGAAAGATACCTCTGCCGGCATCTACACCGCCGGTTTGCTTGGCGACCAGTATGTTGGCCTGCAATACGGGGTCGATGCAAGTCCGCTGGCGACGGGTGACACCATTAAAAAAACACAATCCGCCGTGGTGCTGGAACAACTGATTAGCCAGTTCCTTTTTAACAAGGCTGCCGAAGGACAGGATACGCAATGAAACCAAACCAGAGTCTTTTTTTCATCGCGCTTTGTGCCGCTGCGCTGCTGGGCGGATGCGCCAGCACCTCGCAACGCGCCCCCATTGCCGCAGATCCCTTCGAAGGGTTTAACCGCGCCATGTTCAATGTGCATGAAGGCATTGACAAGGTTGCGCTGAAACCGCTGGCCCAGGGTTATGAAGCCGCCGTGCCTTTGCCCGCGAAAATGAGCGTCGGCAATTTCTTCGGCAATTTCCGCAACCTTGTACGGGGGAGCAACGCCTTCCTGCAGGGCAAGGGCGAAGAAGGCATGACCGGGCTGGCGCGGATTTTCATCAATTCCACCGTTGGCATTTTCGGACTCTTCGATGTCGCCAGCGAAATGGATCTGGATGAAGGCGAAGAGGATTTTGGTCAGACGCTCGCCATCTGGGGCGTGCCTGCCGGCCCCTATCTCTTTGTGCCGCTGCTCGGCCCCAATACGACGCGCGATCTGGCGGGCTGGGGCGTCGATCAGTACGCTAACCCGCTTTGGCATCAGGTGGATGACCAGCCCGCGTTGCGCAACAGCCTCGCGGGTGTAAATGTCATACACCTGCGCGCGGGCATGCTGCCCGCCGACCGGTTGCTGGAAGAGGCGGCGCTCGACAAATACGCGTACATCCGCGCCGCCTACCTGCAACGGCGCGCCTCTCTGGTGCGCGACGGGCGCCTCGGCGCGGCGGAGGATGAAGACAACGTGCCCGTATATGAGCCTGATGACGCGCCTGCGGAGTGAATCCATTCTGCATTTTTAATCCAAAGGAATTTTCATGAATTATCTTTCCAAACTTCTGCTGGCCGCCGCGACCGTACTGGCGGTTCCCGCCGCGCTCGCGCAGGAAGCCAGCGTGATCGCGCCGGACATTCTGGTGCAAAATGTCACCGAAGAAGTGCTGGCGACCCTGCGTCAGGACAAGGAGATCAGGAACGGCAATACGCAGAAGACCATCGCGCTCGTGCAGGCCAAGGTTCTGCCGCACTTCAATTTCAATCGTATGACGGCGCTGGCCGTGGGGCGCGACTGGAGCAAGGCCAGCGCGGCGCAAAAAGAAAAACTCGCCAACCAGTTCCGCGACCTGCTCGTGCGTACCTATGCCAATGCCGTATCGTCCTATCGCGATCAAAAGGTGCGCTACAAGCCTTTCAAGATGAGTTCCGATGATACCGATGTGCTGGTGCGCACCGAAATTCAGCAACCGGGCAGTCGTCCGATTCAGCTTGATTACAGCCTGGAAAAGACCGACAAGGGCTGGAAGGTCTATGACGTGGTGGTTGCGGGCGTAAGCCTCGTCACCAACTACCGCTCCTCCTTCAGCCAGCAAATCCGCGAAGGCGGTATTGATGGCCTCATCAATACCCTGAGCGAAAAAAACAAGGCGCTGGAAAAAGGCAAGGCATGATTCGCCCGCAGCCGACCGCGACTCCCGGAGCGCCTGTTCGTCTGACGATTGATACCCCGATGACCCTGCGTACCGCCAGCGAACTCCTGTTGGCCGGGCAGCCTTTTTTTGCCGATGGCCATGACAAAATCATCGACCTCGCCGCCGTCGGACAGGTCGATTCCTCCGGCCTCGCCGTACTGCTCGAATGGCAACGTCTTTGCAACGCAGCGGGCGGTAAATTGAGCCTGTCCCATGTGCCGGAAAACCTTCGGGTACTGTCCGACCTCTACGACCTTGATGTATTTCAGGAGGTCAGCGCAGCCGTTGTTGATTCCTGATCCCTGACCCCTGGTACCCGATATGGATAAACTTGCAATTCAGGGCGGCGTTGCCCTTTCCGGCGAAATTACCGTCTCCGGCGCGAAAAACGCCGCCCTGCCCATTCTCTGCGCCGCCCTGCTGACCTCCGGCGCACTGGAATTTTCCAACCTGCCGCGCCTGCGCGATGTGGCCACCCTGTTGAAACTTCTGGCGCAGATGGGCGTCAGCATCGGCACGGAAGCGGGCGACCGGCAGGTGTTGGACGCCAGCGGGCTCAATAATCCGTTTGCTCCCTACGATCTCGTCAAGACCATGCGCGCCTCCATTCTGGTGCTAGGGCCGTTGCTTGCCCGCTGCGGCGAAGCGAAGGTTTCGCTGCCGGGCGGTTGCGCCATCGGCGCGCGCCCCGTCGACCAGCACATCAAGGGGTTGCAGGCGATGGGCGCGGAAATCGTGGTGGAACAGGGCTACATCCACGCCAGGGCAAAACGCCTGAAGGGGGCGCGCATCTGCACCGACATGGTGACTGTGACCGGCACTGAAAACCTGATGATGGCCGCCAGTCTGGCGGAGGGCGAAACGGTGATCGAAAACGCCGCCCGCGAGCCGGAAGTCGTCGATCTTGCCAACTGTCTGGTCAGCATGGGCGCGCATATTTCCGGCGCGGGCACGGACGTGATTCGCATTCAGGGCGTGGAAAAACTGCACGGGGCGGCGCACGCCATCATGCCCGACCGCATCGAAACCGGCACCTACCTCTGCGCCGCCGCCGCCACCGGCGGCAAGGTCAGGCTCCTGAACACCTCTGCCGCCTACCTTGATAGCGTCATCGACAAACTCATGGACGCCGGTTGCGACATCGCTTTAACGCGCGACAGCATCACCCTCAACGCGCCCGCGCGGCTGAAATCCGTCAGCCTGCGCACCGCGCCCTATCCCGCGTTTCCCACGGACATGCAGGCGCAATTCATGGCCATCAACAGCGTTGCCGATGGCGTGGCGACCATCCGCGAGACCATTTTTGAAAATCGCTTCATGCACGTCGCCGAATTACAGCGTTTGGGTGCGGACATCCAGATCGAAGGCAACAATGCCATCGTGCGCGGCGTGCCGAAACTTGAAGGCGCAACCGTCATGGCAACCGACCTGCGCGCCTCCGCCTCGCTCGTCGTCGCCGCCCTCGCCGCCGAAGGCGAAACCACCATCGACCGCATCTATCATCTGGATCGCGGTTACGAAGACATGGAAGCCAAACTTTCGCGTTTGGGGGCGAAAGTACGGCGGCAGCCGACATCGGAATAGGGACAGTGTGGTTGAAATAGAATGAACGCTTCAATATAAGCATCGGGAGCAAATGTCGTGATTGTGGATGAGAAACTCAGAAAGCTGGTGCGAGCTAAAGATTGATGTATTAAGCAGACTGGACGAACGTGCCAAAGTCTATGCGAATACATTTGTAAAGCAAGACTCACATACCCGCTATGGGATCGCTTTTTCGCCAGATACTCCACCTGATGTGCTGACGAAATTGGCTGATGATGGAGAAACCGGAGTCCGTTGCCGCGTTGCAGGGAGCCTGAAAACGCCATGCGATGCACCGGGTAAGCTGATGAAGGACGGTGACAAGTTTGTCAGACAGGCTGTCGACAAGAACCCTGATGCGTATCGGGTTATTGTCGAAAAGAGATAACCCTGTCCTGGCATCAACCACATGGCCTAAACCTTCAAAAACAAAGTTTCCAGTGGCTCGTCGCCCAACTGACGGCTGCAATGGCCGTGTAGTTCCGGGTTGAAATTTTCTCCGGCAGGCACAAGGTCGTTCGAGTAAAAATATTCGCCCGCCGAGAAAACGCGGGCGCTGCCGTCGCGCAGGCCGATTTCCATTTTGCCGGAGAGAATGATGGTCAGTTGTGGCGAGGCCGTGCAGTGGAATTCACTTCTGAATCCCACCGGCGAATGCCGTAGCTGAAAACCCGTCGCCGGATAAAGGCGGGAGAGTTGAGTGGCGGGCGTGCCTTCCGGCAGGTCGATGGGTTCTTCGCGGAAACGGGCATAGCCGTCAGGGGCGGTGTAGAGGGTGATGCGTTGCATGGGTTTTCAGGAATCCGGTATGGGGGCAGGGTAGGGCGCGCGCTCCGAGCGCGCCGCTGGTGGGGGAGCGGGTCGGGGTAAGCGAAGCGTAACCCAACACCCGGTTTTCATACGATGGTTCTGCTTTCCAGAGTTTCCCAGCGTTCCAGCAGCGTCGTGAGTTCGTCGTCGATGGCGCTCAGGCGTTCGGCGGCGGGGCGGGCTTTTTCGGGGGCGCGTTGGTAAATCGTCGGGTCGGAGAGCAGGGCGGTTAAATCCTTTTGTTCGGTTTCCAGCGCGGCAATCCGGTCGGGCAGGGTTTCCAGTTCGCGCTGTTCTTTCCAGGAAAGTTTTTCACTTTTGGGTTTTGCCGTTTTCGTGGTCTTTGTCGGCGGCGCGGATTTTGGGGCGGCGGGTTGGCCCGTGGTGGCGGGCGCTCTGGATTTCGCCGTCAGCCAGTCGGCGTATCCGCCCGCGTATTCGCGCCAGAGGCCATCGCCTTCCGCAACCAGGGTTTGCGTCACCACGTTGTCGAGAAAGGCGCGGTCGTGGCTGACGAGGAACAACGCGCCGCTGTATTCCTGTAGCAGTTGCTCCAGCAGTTCCAGGGTTTCCATGTCGAGGTCGTTGGTGGGTTCATCCAGCACCAGCACATTGGCAGGGCGGGCGAACAGACGCGCCAGCAGCAGACGGTTGCGTTCGCCACCGGAAAGCGATTTGACTGGCGAACGGGCGCGTTCGGGGGCGAATAAAAAATCTTCCAGATACCCGATGACATGCTTTCTCGCGCCGCCGATTTCGACATAATCGGAGCCGGGCGAGATGACTTCGGCGAGGCTGGCTTCCGGGTCGAGCTGGGTGCGGAACTGGTCGAAATAGGCGACTTCCTGCCGCGTTCCCCGTCGCACCGTGCCGGCATCCGCCTGAATTTCGCCCAGAATGAGGCGCAACAGGGTGGTCTTGCCCGCGCCGTTTGGGCCAATCAGTCCGATTTTGTCGCCGCGCAGGAGGCGCGTGGAAAAATCCCGGACGATGATGTTGTTGCCGAAGGCCTTGTCGACATGCTGCAATTCCACCACCAGTTCGCCGCTCTTGTCGCCCGCGTCGAGGCGCAGCCTGACCTGTCCCAGACGCTCCCGCCGTTCCATGCGCTGCGCGCGCAGTTTTTCCAGACGCTGCACCCGAAATACGGCGCGCGTGCGACGGGCTTCCACGCCCTTGCGAATCCAGACTTCTTCTTCTTTCAGCAGTTTGTCGAATTTCCGGTTCAGCACGGCTTCTTCCTGTAGCTGCGCTTCCTTGCGTCGCTGGTATGCCGCGAAACTGCCGGGAAAGCTCGACAGCTTGCCGCGATCGAGTTCGATGATGCGCGTCGCCAGATGTTCCAGAAAACGCCGGTCGTGGGTGATGAAGAGCAGACTGACACCCAGTTCGAGCAACAGGTCTTCCAGCCATTCGATGGCCTGAATGTCGAGGTGGTTGGTCGGTTCGTCGAGCAGCAGCGCATCCGGTTTGAAGGCGAGGGCGCGCGCCAGCGCCAGACGTTTTTTCTGACCGCCGGAGAGGGCGCCGGCTGGCGCTTCCGGGTCGAGACCGAAACGGCTGATGACGCGATCAACCTGCGTCTGCCATGTCCACGCGCCTTCGGCTTCCAGCGCGTGTTGCAGGCTTTCCAGCCGGGGCAGCAGTTCGACCTGCGCCGCGCCGGTTTTTGCCAGTTCCAGAACAACATGGTGATACTCGTCCAGCAGGCGCGAGAGGTCACCCAGACCGGAAACCACGTTTTGAAACACCGTCCGCGCCGCGTCCAGCGGCGGCTCCTGTGGCACATAGGCGATGCGCGCACCGGGTTGTCGCCAGACCTTGCCATCATCCAGCGCGCCCTGACCCGCCAGCGCCGCCAGCATGGAAGACTTGCCGGAGCCGTTGCGTCCAATCAGGGCGACGCGTTCGCCCGCGTCGAGTTGAAAATCCGTCTGATCCAGAAGCGGCACATGGCCGAAGGCAAGGCTGGCCTGTTCGAGTTTCAGCAGCATGGGGGTCCTGTGGATCAGTCTGACGCGGATTCCAGCAGGCGCACTTCGCGTTGCGGGAAGGGGATTTCGATGCCTTCGGCGCGGAATTGCCGCCAGATTTCCAGATTGATTTGTGAGCGTAGAAGCGCCATGCCGTTTTGCGGGTCGCTGATCCAGAACCCCAGGTCGAGGTCGATGCCGCTGTCGGCGAAACGGACGATGACGGCGCAGGGCGCGGGATCGGCGAGCACGCGGGGATGCGCGCGGGCGATGGCTTCCAGCAGCGGCAGCACTTTTTCGAGGTCGCTGGAATAGGCGACGGAAACGCTGGTCTGCGCCCGCATGCGGGAATCGGAAAAAGTCTGGTTCTGCACGATATTGGAGACCAGGGCTTCATTGGGCACGATGAATTCCACGCCGACCAGATTTTTCAGTACGGTGTAGCGCGTGGTGATTTGCGTGACCGCGCCGCTGGTGGCGCTGTCAATCTGGATGATGTTGCCCATGCGGATGGAGCGGTCGAGCAGGATGATGAAACCGGAAACATAATTGCTGGCGATTTTTTGCAACCCGATGCCAAGCCCCACCCCCAGCGCGCCGGTGAAGACGGAAAGCGCGGTGATGTCGAGGCCGATCAGGGAAAAACTGAGGAGTACGGCGAAGAGCATGAACAGCGCCTTGCTCATGCGCACCAGCACGATGCGCAGCGAAGTGTCGATATTGACCGCGCTGCCCATGAGCCGGGCTTCGATCAGGCTGGCCGCCCACAGGGAAGCCAGCAGGGTGAGCACGATCACCACCACGCCGTTCACCATCATCCAGAGATTGATTTGCTGCGCGCCAATGCTGAAACCGACGGTTTCCAGCGTGTGAATGACCTCTGTGGACGCGCCGGACAGGAACAACGCCAGCCAGCACCAGACCAGAATGGAAAAAACGCGCCCGATGCTGTCCAGCCAACTGGCGTGTGGAAAACTGCGTTGCAGCATGTGTCGCAGGGCGCGCACCACGGTCAGGGAGAGCAGAAGGGGAATGAAGAGGTTGAAAAGATGCGGCGGAATTTCACTCGGCCTGATTACCGGCATGAGCGATTTGGTGATGGCGAGCAGAAGCACGGAAAGGATGGGAAAGATTTGTTCCAGCAGGGCTTGCCAAAGCCCCATGCGATCTTGTATCGCGCTCAGACGATGGCGCAGGTGGTGCGCCAGAATCCAGGCGATGCCCAGACAGGCCAGCACGAAAGGAAACTGCCAGTACAAATCGGCTTCCAGCAGATGCGCGCTGAAGCCTTGCAGCAGATGAGTCGGTGGGGACGTTGGATCGGTGGGGGTCGGCGGTGCGTTCATGGTGATCGGGCGGGACGAAAGGCTGCTATTGTAGAAGAAAGCGAAGCGCGACAGACATTTAGAAGCTGTCGCGCAACGCGAACCGGGAATGGGTTGATCTCTGGCGAGCGCTGAAAGTCCGCCTCCAGGCTCCGGCGATGGATGCCCGCGACATCCGCTCGTCCCGCCAGCGGCTTCAAGCCGCCGCCGCTCATCCCTGAGGAAAACCCTTCCTGCCCCCAGAAAGCGCGCGTTTCACCCGGCGGTGCGTCGATTCAGCGCGGGACATGGGTCTGGGTTACGGTGGTTCCATCCACATGAACGATTTTGGTTCTGCCAAAATTCCGCTTGAGTTGATCGACGCTTGTGCTATGCACGGAGAATACCGTTTTTCCACCGATTTGCACGTTAAAATCCCCGACCGTCTCAACGGTCGCCATTTTCCTGTCCGGGGAGATCGTGATTGAAGTCACGTCGGCAGTGTCGTTATAGCTGAAATTCTGCCGACGGGTCATGGCCATATTTTTCAGTTGTTCCAATGACTGATGAAACGCTTCCGCCGAAGCGCACAGAGAAGCCTTATCCACGGACGTTTCTTCCCTCATCGACTGCTGGCGCGACAGCAGCCTGACTTTTCCACTCACCTCGTCACTGATTAACCCGCAATAGGTCTTGATATCGCCCCGAACGAACGAAGACTGTAACTGGTTATACAGGGTATGAACATGCGCTTCCTCGATCTGTTTGCCCCCGATCAGGGCGAACCAGATTCCATATCCGGCACAAACCATCAGCACAATCACTTTCAGGTTCATCGGGCAACTCCATGCGCGTGGATCACCGCCATCCCTGATGGCGGGGAAGGCTTACAAAGTTCAACGGTCGACAGGTCGGGCTGGCGTCTCTCTGCGTGTCATCCCTTTTTAATCAGTGATGCCCCGCCGGGCCATCAGCCGCCAGAGGAGCGGGGTGAAAATCAGTTGCATGGCCAGATCCTGCCGGTCGCCGGGAATGACGATGGTGTTGGAGCGGCTCATGAAAGCATCCTTGATCATGGACAGCAGGTAAGGAAAGTCCACCCCTCTGGGGTCGGCAAAACGGATGACCACCAGAGAGTCTCCATCGCCGGGAATGTCGCGGGCAATGATGGGATTGGAGGTGTCAACCACCGGCACGCGCTGAAAATTGATGTGCGTGAGTTCAAACTGCGGCACGATGTAATGCACATAATCGGGCATCCGCGCAAGGATGGTTTGCGTGACCGCTTCGCGCGAATAACCGCGCATGCGGGTGTCGCGGTGGATTTTCTGTATCCATTCGAGATTCACCACTGGCGCGATGCCGATGAGCAGGTCGGGGTGCCGTGCGATGTCGACTTCCGGGGTGCGCACCGCGCCGTGCAGACCTTCGTAAAAGAGCAGGTCGGTCTCCGGCGGTAAATCTTCCCAGGGGGTAAATGTGCCGGGCGTCTGCCCGTAGCGGTCGGCTTCTTCCTTGTCGTGCAGGTAATAGCGGCGTTGCCCGGCGCCGGTTTCGGCGTAGGTGCGAAACAGGGTTTCCAGTTCGGGGAAAAGGTTGGTTTCCGGCCCGAACAGGGAAAGGCGTTGTTCGCCACGGGTCGCGCGCGTTTCGTTCAGGCGCCGCAGTACGGCGCGTTCGTAACGATGAAAACTGTCGCCTTCGATAATCGCCGCGTTTACGCCCTCGCGCCGGAACATGCCTTCAAACACCCGCCGCACCGTGCTGGTGCCCGCGCCGGAAGCGCCGGTGATGGAGATGATGGGGTGTCGGGCGGACATGGGCGGTTCAGTTCGCCGCAGTGTGGTAGGCGACGAGGCGTTCGACCTCGTTTTTTGCGCCCAGAATGACCGGCACGCGCTGATGCAGTCCGGCGGGCATGATGTCGAGGATGCGCTCGCGCCCGGTGCTGGCCGCGCCACCCGCCTGTTCGATCAGCAGGGACATCGGGTTGGCCTCGTACATCAGGCGTAGCTTGCCGCCTTTTTCCCGGGTGCGGGCATCGAGCGGGTACATGAAAACGCCGCCGCGAATGAGGATGCGATGCACATCGGCCACCATCGCCGCCACCCAGCGCATGTTGAAATCCCGGCCGCGTATGCCTTCCCTGCCTTGCAGCAGTTCCGCCACGTAACGTTGCACCGGGGCTTCCCAGTGGCGCTGGTTGGACATGTTGACGGCGAATTCCCCGGTCTCTTCCGGAATGGTGAGCTTCTCCTGGGTGAGCGCGAAAGCGCCCAATTCGCGGTCGAGGGTGAACAGGGCGACGCCATCGCCCACGGTCAGCGCGAGCAGGGTGGTCGGCCCGTAAATGGCGTAACCCGCCGCGACCTGCGCTGTTCCCGGTTGCAGGAACGCCTGTTCGGCGGCGGATTCGCTCGTCATGTCCACGCCTTCCGGACATTTCAATACCGAGAAAATGGTGCCGATGGACGCGTTGACGTCGATGTTGGAGGAACCGTCGAGGGGATCGAACAGCAGCAGGTATTCGCCCTGCGGATAACGATGCGGAATCAGGCGCGGCAGAGGCATTTCCTCGGAAGCCATCGCCGCCAGATGCCCGCCCCATTCATTGGCGTCGAGCAGGATTGCGTTTGAGATGACATCCAGTTTTTTTTGCGCCTCGCCCTGGATATTTTCACTGCCCGCTTCACCCAGTGCGCCACCTAACGCGCCTTTGCCGATGGTTACGGCGATATGCACGCAGGAACGCGCCACCACTTCGATCAGGAGACGCAAATCGGCGGGAAGGAGTTGCTTCTCCCGCTGTTTTTCAATCAGATAACGGGACAGGGTGATGTGGTTGGCGCGGCTCATGTGTACTCCGAAAAACGTTACAGCGATTGCACGTAATCGCACCCGGAAGGCGAGGCGTAAACACATGCGGACGAAAGGGTGAATTCTACCTGTATCGGCAGGCAGACACCAGAATGGCAGCCCGCTGAGCCAGGCGGCATCTTTTTGTCACCACGGCGGAACGTCATAAATTTTTGTGCGCCAGCCATGTTTCTCATAATAACTGTTATAATCAAAAAGTTTTCGTCGCTTCTGACGAGAATTCGGGGCAGCGCAGGCGCGCTGGCCCGGTAATCCTCACACTCGCCGGTTAAGGGTGTCGCGGCTTTGGTCGCGGAACGGTTCGGCGGGTGGCGGCTCAACCCTTATGGAGTTTTTGAATGTCTGTAACCATGCGTCAAATGTTGGAAGCTGGTGTGCACTTCGGCCACCAGACCCGTTTCTGGAATCCCCGGATGGAACCGTTCATCTTTGGGGCGCGTAACAAGATTCACATCGTCAATCTGGAAAAAACCCTGGAAAAGTACAACGAAGCCATGAACTTCGTTAAAAAGCTGTCGTCCAACCGGGGCACCATCCTGTTCGTTTCCACCAAGCGTCAGGCGCGCGAAATCATCGCCGAGGAAGCGCGTCGCGCGGGTGCGCCCTATATCGACCAGCGTTGGCTGGGCGGCATGCTCACCAATTTCAAGACCGTGAAGCAATCGCTGAAGCGTCTGAAAGACATGGAAGCCGCCGTGGAAGCGGGCGAACTGGCGCGCCTGTCCAAGAAGGAAGCGCTGGATTTCACCCGCGAACTGGCCAAGCTGCAAAAGGCCATTGGCGGCATCAAGGACATGAACAGCCTGCCCGACGCCATTTTCGTGGTGGACGTGGGCTATCACAAAATCGCCGTGGAAGAAGCCTCCAAACTGGGCATTCCCGTTGTCGGCGTGGTGGACACCAACCATTCGCCCATTGGCGTGAGTTACGTGATTCCCGGCAATGACGATTCTTCCCGCGCCATCCGTCTGTACGCACGCGGCGTGGCCGACGCGATTCTGGAAGGCCGCAGCCAGTCCGTGCAGGAAATTGTGGAAGCGGTCGATGGCGACGAGGAATTTATTGAAGTCGACGAAGAACCGACTGCCGAATAAGTTGTCCCGATGTGGCGAAGTTGTGGCGCGGGTAACGCGCTTTGCGGCTTCGCCATTCTTGTAAATTGAGGAGTGAGAAATGGCGGAAATTACCGCAAATATGGTTAAAGAACTGCGCGAAAAAACCGACGCGCCGATGATGGAATGCAAGAAGGCCCTGTCCGAAGCCGCGGGCGACATGGCGAAGGCCGAAGAAATCCTGCGCGTCAAACTGGGCAACAAGGCCACCAAAGCGGCGACCCGTGTGACCGCCGAGGGCGTGGTGGGTATCCACATCGCCGCCGACGGCAAGCTGGGCGCGATTCTGGAAGTCAATTGTGAAACCGACTTCGTGGCCAAAAACGACGAGTTTCTGGCGCTGGTGAACAACAGCGTCGAACTGGTGGCGAACCAATCGCCTGCCGATGTGGCCGCGCTCTCCGCGCTGCCGCTTGCCGGGGGCACGGTGGAATCCACCCGCGCCGCGCTGGTGGGCAGGATCGGTGAAAACATGAGCCTGCGTCGTTTCGTCCGTGTCGAAGCCAAAGGCCGCTTGTATGCGTACATCCACGGCGGCGCCAAAATCGGCGTGCTGCTGGATCTGGTGGGGGGCGACGAACAACTGGGCAAGGATATTTCCATGCACATTGCCGCCTTCAAGCCGAAAGCGCTGGATGCTTCCGGCATCGATCAGGCGCTGGTCGATTCCGAGCGTCGCATCGCGGTTGAAAAAGCGAAGGAAGCGGGCAAGCCCGAAGCCATGCTGGAAAAAATCGCCGAAGGTTCGGTGCAGAAATTCCTGAAAGACGTGACCCTTCTGGGGCAGGTCTTCGTCAAGGCCGAAGATGGCAAGGAAACCATCGAACAGCTTTTGCAGAAGAAGGGCGCTTCCGTCGCCGGGTTCACGCTCTATGTGGTGGGGGACGGCATTGAGAAAAAAGTGTCCGACTTCGCCGCCGAGGTCGCGGCTCAGGCGGCTGCCGCGCAGAAGTAATTGATCGCGCAATGCGGCGTGTTGCAGAACCGCCGCATTTTTTATCCGCGTTTTTGTCGTTGTTGCCATGCCCACAGGAATCCCCTATGAACAAGCCCAGATACAAGCGCATCCTCCTGAAACTCTCCGGTGAAGCCCTGATGGGGGATGCCGCCTACGGTATCCATCCCCCGACCCTGAGCAATATTGTCAATGAAATCAAGGCGGTGTCGGATTTGGGCGTGGAAATCGGCATCGTCATCGGGGGCGGCAACATCTTTCGCGGCATGGCGGGAACCGCCGCTGGCATGGATCGCGCCACTGCCGATTATGTCGGAATGCTGGCGACGGTGATGAACGCCGTCATGCTTTCCGACGTCATGCGCCGGGCGGGATTGGATGCGCGCGTACAATCGGCGCTCAATATCGAACAGGTGGTTGAGCCTTACATTCGTGGCAAGGCCATCCGTTATCTGGAAGCGGGGCGCATTGTCATCTTCGGCGCGGGCACCGGCAATCCGTTTTTCACCACCGACACGGCGGCGGCCTTGCGCGGTTCCGAAATCGGCGCCGAAATCGTGTTGAAGGCCACCAAGGTTGACGGCATCTACACCGCCGACCCCAGGAAAGACGCCGCCGCCAGCCGTTTTGAACGCATCAGCTTCAACGAAGCCATTGCCAGCAGTCTGGCGGTGATGGACGCAACGGCCTTTGCGCTCTGCCGCGACCAGAAACTTCCCATCAACGTTTTTTCCATTTTCAAACCGGGAGCCTTGCTGCGCGTCGTGTGCGGCGAAAACGAAGGCACCCTGGTGTATTGCTGAGCGAGATTTGCCATGATTGCCGAACTCAAGAAAAACATCGAAGCAAAAATGCTGAAATCCATTGAGGCGCTGAAACTCGACCTCGCCAAAATCCGCACGGGTCGCGCCCATACCGGCCTGCTCGACCATGTGCAGGTGGAATATTACGGGTCGCCGGTTCCGGTAAATCAGGTCGCCAATGTGACCCTGATTGACGCCCGCACCATTGGTGTGCAGGTCTGGGAAAAGCCGATGGCGGCCAAGGTGGAAAAAGCCATCCGTGATTCCGATCTGGGACTGAATCCTTCCGCCCAGGGCGAACTGATTCGCGTGCCCATGCCCGCGCTGACCGAAGAGCGTCGCCGCGATCTCACCAAGGTGGTGAAGGGCGAAGGCGAAAACGCCAAGGTCGCGATCAGAAACCTGCGCCGGGACGCCAACACGCAACTGAAAGACAGCGTCAAGAAAAAGGAAATTTCCGAAGACGACGAACGCCGCGCCCAGGACGACATCCAGAAACTCACTGACAAATACGTCACCGAAATCGACCGCTTGCTCGCGCAAAAAGAAAGCGAGCTGATGGCGGTGTAAGTACCGTCTCTGCCGGAATGGCTGCCAGAGCGAAAGATTGACCATGCGCGTGAAAAAAGCGGGTTTGCTGTTTGCGTCTTTACTGGCGCTTTCCGGCTGCGGGCAGGAAGAGGTTGCCGAAACCGACGCGCAACAGGCAGAGGTCACGAAGGCAACCCATGCGGGCAATGCGGGGCCTGATGCGCCCGCTGCGGAGGATGACACTGCTCGGAGCAATGCCGAAACCGCCCTTGCGGGGCGCGCGGAATACATGCGGGGGATGTTGGTGGGGTGCATCAATCACGAGTATCCAGAGTTGGATAAGGTGAAGCGCCAACAATTCTGCGACTGTTTTCATACGGCAACCTACGCCAGAATGACCGATGCCGAATGGGTGGAGTGGGATGCCGTCATGGTGGAAAAAGGTAAAATCTGGGGCGCGGGCTTCGAGAAAGTTTTTGCAATCGCCAACGACAACAAATCCGAACCCGAAGCACCAGACCCCGTCATCAAGGAACGCATCGCGCGTTTTGACGCCATCTGGCGAGCGCGTTATACCCGCAACGAAGACGCCTGCATGAAGCGGTTGGGCGTAACGGTGCAACACACCGATCAACCATGATTTTTGTCAGGAATCCGGGTGGCTTTCTTTAAAAGTCAGAGGCATGGAAATATGCAGAATGGGCGTCGCATGGTCGACAAAGAGGCGCGGTTCATGCGGGGGGCGGGCAGATGTTCACGGCGCGCGCTTTCTTGCAGGCCGTGTTACCATGGCAAGATTTTTATACGGGAAGCCGAAAACAGGGAAAGAAACGTTCCTTGTTCATAGCGTGAAAAAGAAGGGTGGCGATGTTGAAAAAAAGCGTTTTGGTTGTTTTGGCGTTTCTGTTGTCTCTGGCCGGGTGCGGGCAGGACGAAAGCGGCGCGCTCAGCCGGAATCAGAATGAAGCGACCGTTTCTGCGGATGCGGACAGCGTTCGTGATTCCGGGGACGCGGATGAAGATGACGATGACGAAAATGAAGCGCGTGGCGCGCCCTTTTCGCGTTCCGGGGCGGTCGCGCAGATGCAGGAGGGTTGCAGGACAAACAATCTTTATCCCACGCTGACGGCGGCAGAGGGTCAGCAATTGTGCGCCTGTTTTTATGATGAAGCCTTTGGCAACTTGAGCGATGCGGAATGGGCTGAATGGATGAGAGAAGGAAAGCTGCGCAGCGAACTGATGAAAGATGTCATGAAGGGCAAGCAGCCGGATGCGGAAGCAGAAGCCAGACTGGAGCGCAGCAACCGAAAATGGGGAAGTATTTACGCCAAAAGCGAAAAATTCTGCATCCAGAAATTGGGGTTGAAGGTCACGCCCGTTCACCGTGAAGACTGATAACAAAACCATTGACGAGGCGGCGCATGACTTTCTTTAAAAGCGCGACCCGCGAACTGCCGGAAATCCGGGCGGTGCCACGGCATATCGCCATCATCATGGATGGCAACGGACGCTGGGCGAAAAAACGTTTTCTGCCCCGCGTCGCCGGTCACGTCAAGGGGGTGGAAACCGTGCGCGAAGCCGTGCGCGCCTGCATTGAACAAGGCGTCGAATACCTGACGCTGTTTGCCTTCAGCTCGGAAAACTGGCGGCGTCCCGCCGAAGAAGTCAGCCTGCTCATGCAGCTTTTCGTCTCCGCGCTGGAACAGGAAGTGAAAAAATTGCAGAAAAACGGCGTGCGCCTGCGGGTGATCGGCGAGTTGTCGCGTTTTGACGCCCAATTGCAAACCATGATTCGGGAGGCCGAAGCCGCCACAGCGGAAAACACCCGCCTCAACCTCACCATTGCCGCCAACTATGGCGGTCGCTGGGACATCCTGCAAGCCGTCAATCGCCTCGCCGCCGACCAGCCGGAAAAAGCCGGAAACTGGACGGAAGCCGAACTTGAACCTTACCTTGCCACCCATTTTGCGCCGGAGCCGGATTTGTTCATCCGCACGGGCGGCGAAGAGCGCATCAGCAATTTTCTCCTCTGGCAACTGGCCTACACCGAATTTTATTTTACCGAAACCCTGTGGCCAGAATTTGACCCGGAGGCGCTGAAAGCCGCCATTTCCTCCTATCAGCGCCGCGAACGAAGGTTCGGGCGCACGAGCGAACAACTGGTGGAGAAATCCTGAAGGCTCCGCGAATCTGGTAGAAACCGCCGTTGTTAACCTGCGGCGCAATGGTAGGGCGGGATCGTAGAAACCGCCGTTGTAACCTGCGGCGCGCTCGGAGAGCGCGCCCTACCTGAAACATGAAAGACTGAATCGATGCTGAAACAACGGATTATCACGGCGATTGTGCTGCTTGTGGGTTTTCTTGCGGCGTTGTTTTATCTGCCGCCCTTGTATTGGGCGGGGCTGATGGCGCTGGTGTCGGCGGTGGCGGCGGGGGAGTGGGGCGGTTTGGCGGGGTTGCAACCGCGTGGGCGGTTGCTGTTTGGCGGGGTGATGCTCATTTGCCTTGTTTTGAGCATAAATTCATTTCCTCTGAAATTGATTGCGCTTTCCTTTCATCTACATATTGTCATAGAGTGGCTATCGTACCTGTTGTCGGCTTTCTGGTGTCTGGTTGTGCCCTTCTGGTTGTGGCGGCGTTGGCGCTTGAATCTGGCGACATGGTGGGGCAAGGGTATCCTGCTTGTTCTGGGGGGCTGCCTGATTCTCGCCACATGGTCTGCTTTCGTTGGATTACGCGAAGCGAATCCTTTCTCGCTGTTGATAGTGCTTGGTATTGCATGGGTTTCCGATATTTCAGCCTACTTTGTTGGAAGAAAATTTGGTGGGCGTAAGTTGGCGCCTGAGATCAGTCCTGGTAAAACCTGGGCGGGTGTCTGGGGGGCATTGGTGGGTGTTGCGATCTATGGAAGCGTTCTATTTTTGGCGTCTCTGATGTCTGGTGTCATACATTACTTCGTTTTTGGCATATTCACTTTCATTTTCTTTGCGGTACTCGGCATCATGGGCGACCTGTTTGAATCACTTCTGAAACGTCAGGCGGGCATCAAGGACAGCAGCAATATTCTGCCGGGGCATGGTGGCGTGCTTGACCGTATTGATAGCCTGATGGCAATTCTGCCTTGCTATAACGCAGTGTTGTCACTGTTTGTCATGACATTGCTCTGGTTGGACTCCTACCGGTTTTAGTGATGAGCGATCCCCAAACCCTCACCCTTCTGGGTTCCACCGGCTCTATTGGCAACAGCACGCTGGAGGTGTTGCGGCTGCACCCGGAGCGTTACCGGGTGTTTGCCTTGTGCGCGCATCGGCAGTGGGAGCGTCTACTGCTTCAGTGTCGGGAATTCAGGCCGGATTACGCCGTGTTGGGCAGCGCGGAGGATGCGGGGCATTTGCAGGCGGCTTTACGTGAATCCGGGATCAAAACCGAAGTGCTGCATGGCGCGGAGGCTTTGTGTCAGGTGGCGGCGGCATCGGAAGTGGATACGGTGATGGCGGCGATTGTCGGCGCGGCGGGGCTGGCTCCGGCGCTGGCGGCGGTGCGGGCGGGGAAAAAAATTCTGCTGGCGAACAAGGAAGCGCTGGTGATGACCGGCGCACTGTTCATGCAAACCGTTGTCCGTCACGGCGCGACGCTGTTGCCGGTCGATAGCGAGCACAACGCGATTTTTCAAAGTCTGCCTGCGGGCTTCAAGCCGGGGTTGGCGCATACGGGGGTGCGCCGTCTGTTGCTCACGGCGTCGGGCGGGCCGTTTCGCAATCGGGCGGCGGCGATGGAATCGGTGACGCCGGAGGAAGCCTGCGCCCATCCGAATTGGGCGATGGGGCGTAAAATATCGGTGGATTCCGCTTCCATGATGAACAAGGGGCTGGAACTGATTGAGGCGCACTGGTTGTTTGGCGTGCCGGGCGAGCGGATTCAGGTGGTGGTGCATCCGCAAAGCGTGATTCATTCGCTGGTGGAATACGTGGATGGTTCCGTATTGGCGCAGTTGGGTAACCCGGATATGCGCACGCCGATTGCGCACGCGCTGGCTTACCCGGAGCGTATTGCGGCGGGCGTTGCGCCGCTGGATTTGTTCCAGATTGCGCGGCTGGATTTTCAGGCTCCGGATGTTGAGCGTTTTCCCTGCCTGAAGCTGGCTTACGCGGCGCTGGCGGCGGGTGGAACGGCGCCTGCGGTGTTGAACGCGGCGAACGAAATCGCGGTTGATGCTTTTTTGGCGCGGCGGCTTTCTTTTCCCGGCATTGCCTGGCTGGTCTCCGCCGTTCTGGACGCCTTGCCCGTTATCCCGGCAGAGACGCTGGAAGTGGTGCGGGCTGCGGATGCCGAAGCCCGGATTCGCGCGGGTGAACTGTTGCAGAAATTTTTTGAGAGCGGATGCTGATGACAACGATTCTTGCTTTTCTTGTGTTGCTGGGCGTGTTGGTGGTGATACACGAATTCGGCCATTTTGCCGTGGCGCGGCTTTGCGGCGTCAAGGTGCTGCGCTTTTCCGTCGGCTTTGGTCGCGTGTTGTGGAAACGGCGTTTGGGTAAAGACCAGATGGAATTGACGCTGTGCGCCATTCCTCTGGGCGGCTATGTGCGCATGGTGGATGAGCGCGAAGTGGATGAGGGCGAGCAGATTGCGCCGGAAGATTTGCCGCGCGCCTTCAATCGTCAAAGTGTCGGGCGGCGCAGCGCCATTGTCGCCGCCGGGCCAATCGCCAATTTTCTGCTGGCGTTGTTCATCTACTGGGTGATGTTCATGGTGGGCAGCGACGCGCTGCTCCCGGTATTGGGCGCGCCGGTCGCGGAGACGCCCGCCGCCCATGCCGGTATTGCGAATGGCGACCGGGTGCTCTCCGTGGGGGGCGAGGCCGTGGCGACTCTGGAAGATTTTCATCTGCGCCTCATGCGTCAGGCCAGCCAGAAAGATCGGGTCGAACTGGAAGTGCTGGATCGCCAGCAGGTGACGCATACGCGCCTTCTGGACATGCGGCGGCTGGCCGAAAAAGGTTGGGAGGGCGACCCGCTTGATATTCTGGGTCTGCGCTGGTATCAACCGCCTTTCGCGCCGATTGTCGGCGAGGTGCTGCCCGCGTCGCCGGGCGAGAAGGCGGGGCTGCGGCAGGGGGATCGCGTGTTGTCCATTGATGGCGTCGCCATGCAAACCTGGGGTGAGGTTGTCGATGTCGTGCGCCGTTCTCCGGAACAGACCTTGCGGGTCGTCATTACACGGGCGGGGCAGGAGAGGTCGGTGGCCTTGACGCCGGAGACAAATGGAAAAATCGGTCGCATCGGCGTGGGCGTGTCGGAAGATGAAGTGGAAAAAGCGAAAGCGGCCTTTGATGAATTGCACACGCTGGCGCGTTATGGCCCCATGGACGCAGCAAGCAAGGCGATGCGCGCGACCTGGGATCAAACGGCGCTCACCGTGGTGATGATGGGCAAGATGCTGACGGGCGAAGTTTCCTGGCGCAACCTCTCCGGCCCGGTGACGATTGCGGATTACGCGGGCAAGACCGCGCGCATCGGGCCGGACGCCTACCTGAAGTTCATGGCCATCGTCAGCCTCTGTCTGGGGATATTTAATCTGTTGCCCATTCCTGTATTGGATGGAGGGCATTTGTTGTATCATGCGCTCGAAATCATCAAGGGTAGCCCCGTATCGGAAAAGGCCATGGAAATGGGGCAGAAAATCGGCATCTCCCTGTTGGCAACCCTGATGGTTTTTGCATTTTTTAACGATTTCAGTCGCCTGCTGACCCCCTTGTTTAATGGTTGATGCATGAGAAAAAAACTTTGCGCAGTTCTGGTCGCCGGTCTTGTCGCCAGCGCAGCTCAGGCTTTTGAGCCTTTTACCATTCGTGATATTCGCGTCGAAGGCATCCAGCGCACGGAAGCCGGGACGGTGTTTTCCTATCTGCCCGTCAAGGTGGGCGATACCCTGAACGACGAACAGGCTGCCCAGGCGATCAAGGCGCTGTTCGCCACCGGCTTCTTCAAGGATGTGCGCATTGAAGTGGAAGGCGATGTGCTGGTGGTGGTGGTGCAGGAACGTCCGGCCATTGCCCGCATCGACTTCATCGGCATGAAGGAATTTGAAAAAGACCAGATTACCGCCGCCATGAAGGAAATGGGACTTTCGGAAACCCAGATTTTCGACCGCGCCGTACTGGACAGGGCCGAGCAGGAATTGAAGCGCCAATATCTGTCGCGCGGCAAATATGCGGTGCAGATTACCACCACCACCACGCCGCTGGAACGCAACCGGGTGGGCGTCAATTTCAACATCGTCGAAGGCGACGCGGCGAAAATCCGTGATATTCACATTGTGGGCGCAAAAAATTTCCGGGAAAAAGAATTGCTCGATCTGTTTGAGCAAACCACACCCGGTTGGCTCACCTGGTACACCAAGAGCGATCAGTATTCGCGGCAAAAACTCTCCGCCGATCTGGAAAAACTGCGCTCTTTCTACATGAACCGTGGTTATCTGGAATTTGAAGTGGCGTCCACGCAGGTCAGCATTTCTCCTGACAAGGAAAACATCTACATCACCGTCAATATCAGCGAAGGCGAGCGTTACCAGATTTCTTCCATCAAGCTGGCGGGCGAACTGATTTTGACGGAAGACGAAATTCGCAGCCTGATTCCCCTGAAGCCGGGGCAGGTGTTTTCGCGTGAAGAACTGAACAATACGACCAAGCTGGTCGCGGACAAGCTCTCCGAACGCGGCTATGCCTTCGCCAATGTCAACGCCGCGCCGGAACTTGACAAGGAAAACCGTCAGGTGGCGTTCACCATTTTCGTCGATCCCGGCAAGCGGGTGTATGTGCGCCGCGTCAACGTGACGGGCAATACGCGCACCCGCGACGAGGTAATTCGTCGGGAAATGCGGCAGATGGAAGGCGGCTGGTACAATGCCGATCAGGTCACGGTTTCCCGCCAGCGGGTCGACAAGCTCGACTATTTCTCCGATGTGACGGTGGAAACGCCGCCTGTGCCCGGCACGGCGGATCAGGTGGATGTGAACGTGAACGTTACGGAAAAACCCACAGGCAACATCATGCTGGGCGCGGGCTTTTCCAAGGAAGAAAAAGTCATGCTTTCCGGCTCCATCTCGCAAAACAACATCTTCGGCAGCGGCAAGCACCTGACGCTGGGACTCAATACCAGCAAGCTGAACCGCGTGTTGTCGCTCTCCTACACCGACCCCTATTTCACCGTGGACGGCATCAGTCAGGGGATTGATGTGTATCACCGCACTTTCAAGCCCACTTCTTCCACCATTGACATTGGCGATTACGAAAGCGCGTCCACCGGAGCGGGCATCCGTTTCGGTTTTCCCATTTCCGAGCGCGAGTCCATCGGCGTGGGTCTCGCCGTCGACCACACCAAGATTGATGTCTACTCCCAAAGTCCGTGGCGTTATCAGGAGTTTGTGAGCGAGTACGGCAAGTCCAACATTACGCTTCCCGCGACCGCCTGGTGGGTCAGCGATGGTAAGGACAGCGCCATTTTCCCGACCCGTGGCGTCTATCAGCGCGCATCGGCGGAAGTCGCCCTGCCCGGCGGCGATTTGCAATACTGGAAACTCACCTACCAATACCAACGCTATTTCCCGGTTTCCAAACGTTTTACCCTCATGCTGAACGGTGAAGTAGGCATCGCGGATGGTTTCGGCAAAAACGATGAAATGCCTTTCTACAAGAATTTCTATGTTGGCGGCATCAATTCTGTTCGCGGCTACGCTTCATCCAGTCTGGGGCCTGCCGACGAGTACGACGAAGACGAACGTCTGGGCGGCAATCGCAAGGTTGTGGGTAACGTCGAATTGTTGTGGGGGTTGCCGGGTTACGACAAGAGCCTGCGCATGGGCTGGTTCTTCGATGCCGGCCAAGCCTACAACAAAGGCAAGAAACACAAGGATTATGATGATAGGATACGCATGTCCACCGGCCTTTCCTTGTCCTGGATTTCCCCGATTGGCCCGCTGAAATTCAGTATCGCCAACCCCCTGAACGACCAGAAAGGTGACGATACCGAAACCTTCCAGTTCCAAATGGGTTCCACTTTTTAACGCAGGAGAATCAATCTTGAACACCAAATCCATCCTTGTCGCCAGTCTTTGCGTTGGTGCGCTGGCAGCCCCGTTTACAGCTTCCTTCGCTCAGGCGGCAGAGCTGAAAATCGGGTATGTGGATACCCAGCGCATTTTTCGTACTGCGCCCTCCGCCGTCAAGGCCGCCAAGGATATCGAAAACGAGTTTTCCGGCCGCGACCAGAACTTGCAGAAAATGGCGAAGCAGTTGCAGACCATGCAGGAAACCGTGGAAAAAAACGCGCTGACCATGTCCGAAAGCGAGCGGCGCAACAAGGAGCGCGAATTTGCCGAGCTTTCCCGCGAGTTTCAAAGGAAGCAGCGTGAATTCCGCGAAGACCTGAACCTGCGCCAGAACGAAGCCAACGCCGCCATCATCGAAAAGGCCAACAAGGCCATCAAGCAGATTGCCGACAGTGAAAAATTCGACCTGATTCTTCAGGATGTCGTTTGGGTCAGCCCGCGCCTGGACATCACCGACAAGGTGGTGAAGGCGCTCTCCGACAAGTAATCCGCTGCATGTCGGCGCACGCGTGGATGCTGACGCTCGATCAGATTGTCGAGCGTCTTTCCGGCGTTTGTCCGGGCGAACTGCGTGGCGAGGGCGCGACGCCCATTCGCCAGATCGCGCCCCTGCAAAGCGCCGCGCCCGGTCAGATCGCTTTTCTGGCGAATCCGAAGTACAAAAAACACCTGCACCACACCCGCGCCAGCGCCGTTATTCTGCATCCGGACATGGCGACGGAATTGCCGGAGGCGATGGCGGCCATCCTGACGCCGAAACCCTACGTTTATTACGCCCGTGTCGCCGCCCTGCTGAATCCGCGCGCCCGCCGCGCCGCAGGCGTGCATCCGACAGCGACGGTTGAAAGCGAGATTCCCGCATCCTGCCACATCGGTGCGGGTGTCTGGGTCGCCCCCGGTGTGACGTTGGGGGAACGGGTGGAAATCTGCGCCCATGCGATGATTGGCACGGACGTTACCATCGGCGCGGATAGCGTGATTTATCCTGGTGTCAGCATTTACGCCGACTGTTGCATCGGCGAACGGGTCATCCTGCAGAGCGGTGCGGTCATCGGCGCGGATGGTTTCGGCTTCGCCCCCGATTTTGCCGACGATGGAAAAGGCGAATGGGTCAAGATTCCCCAGATTGGTCGGGTCGTCATCGGCAATGACGTGGAAATCGGCGCCAACACCAGTATCGACCGGGGCGCGCTGGAAGACACCATCATCGGCTGCGGCTGCAAGCTGGATAACCAGATCCAGATCGGGCATAACTGCGTGATTGGCGACTATACGGTCATCGCCGGTTGCGTCGGCATCGCGGGCAGCACCCACATCGGGCATCACTCGGCCATTGGCGGCGCGGCGATGATTCTGGGACACCTCGACATCGCCCCCGGCACGGAAATTTCCCCCGGCAGCATGGTAATGAAAAATATCACCCAACCCGGCAAATATACGGCGCTTTATCCGCTGGAACGGCACGAAAACTGGCTCAGGAACGCCGCGCAACTGCGGCATCTGGAGAAACTGGCGGCGAGGCTGGAAAAGCTGGAGCGGGAACAGGCCAAAAAAAGCGGCTAAACGGGCGGCGCAGGCGGCGCATCCCCGGCGCGACAAGGGGCATTCGACATGATCTGGATGCGGTTGCATACGGCTTCGAGGTCGTTCTGGTCGTGTGAGACAAAAAGGCATGTGGTATGCATGTTGGCGAGGATGGCTTTCATTTCCGAACGAATGCCAGTTTTCAGTTGGCTGTCCAGATTGCTGAATGGTTCGTCAAGCAGCAATACCTTGGGTTCAGGGGCCAGAGAACGGGCCAGCGCGACGCGTTGTTGCTGGCCACCGCTGATCTCATACGGATAACGATTGGTCAGCGCTTCCATGCGCGTCAGTTCCAACATGGCGGAAACGCGCTTCTGGCGTTCATTGCGCGCCAGTCGATGCAGTCCGTAAGCGATGTTTTCCGCTACCGTTTTATGTGGGAAAAGTCCGTAATCCTGAAACACCATGCCAATCTGCCGTTCTTCCGGGCTGATGTGCGCGCTCATATCGGCAATGATCCGATCTTCCAGGCGAATCACGCCTTTCGGGATTCTTTCAAACCCGGCGATAATTCTCAGCAGGGTGCTCTTGCCCTGTCCGCTTGGGCCGGCGATGCCCAGTATTTCGCCACGCGCGACCGAGAGGTTGAAGGCTTCGAGAATCCAGGGGGCGTTTTTGCCGGGATAGGCGAAAAACAGATTTTCAATGACCAGAAACACGGCGTTGCTCCTTTTTTTCCCATCGCTGCGTCAGCAGGATAAAAATCACGCTCACTGCGATGATGCACAGCGATGGCAGCGCTGTTTCCTCCAGTGCTTCGTTGTAGGCGAAACGGTATACCGTGGTGCCCAGCGTCTCTGAATTAAAGGGGCGCAAGATCAGGCTCAGCGGCAATTCCTTAACGATGTCGATGAACACCAGAACAGCGCCGCTGATCAGGGCATGTCGAATCAGTGGCAGATCGACCCGGAAGAAAGTCTGCGTGATTGACCGTCCCAGCGTGCGCGAGGCTTCGGTGTAAACATTGCCCGTCCTGAAAAATCCCGTTTCCACCGCCTGATAACCGATGGTAAAAAAACGAACGCCATAGGCGAAAATCAGCATGGCGCTGCCCATGCTGATTTGCCGGATGGAAAGAGAGGGCATGAGCTGCGCCAGCGATTTATCCAGCCCTACGAACAGGAGGGTAACGCCAATGGCCAGCACCGCCGAAGGAATGCCATAGCCGATGGTCGCTGCCTGCGCGGTCAGGATGCGTATCCGGCTGCCAAACAGCCGGTTGGCGTTAACTGTGGCCGTTGCCGCAACCATGATGATGGCGGTGGCAATGAACGCGACGCCGAGCGTGTATTGAATCGCTTGCCATAACGCATCCGTTCGTGCGGTCTGCCAACTTAATTTCAACCAGAGGAACATCTGCGCCAGTGGAATGACAAAACTCAGACAGATAACCAGCGCGCAGAACAGCGGTATGCCAAATCGGGAAAAGCCCGTTGCCTTTTGTGGCGTAAAGCGGCGTTCGCGGCTGGAAACGATGTGATATTTCCGCACATTCTGCAAACTCTTGCGCAGCAGGAGCGCCAGCAATACCAGCAGCAGCAGGATAAACGCGAGCCGGATTCCCGTATCGGTATCCCCCATGCCGAACCAGGCCGAAAAAATGGCGGTGGTAAAGGTATTGAGTCCGTAGTAGCTGACCACGCCAAAATCATTCAGGACTTCCAGACAGACCAGAATGCCCCCGGCTGTTGCGGAGGGCATGATCAGCGGCAAGGCGATAAAACAAAACAGGCCACGGCGTCCTCCCAGCAGCAGGGCGTTTTCAAAAAGCGAGCCGCTTTGCTGACACAAAAAGGCGCGGGTCAGCAAATAAACGTAGGGAAACAGGGTAATGCTGAATATCCAGATCGCGCAGAGCATCGCCGGTATGGTCGGGAGCAGGGAATGGATGCGAAGATCAAAACAGTGCAGAAAAAAAGCCTGTACCGGCCCGGTATAGTCGAAGAATCCGCCATAGGCATAGGCTGCGATATAAGGGGGAATGGCAAGCGGGAGAATCAGCAGAACTTCAAAAGCGCGCTTGCCACGGAAATCGTACATGCTGACCAGCCAGGCCAACGCCACGCCCAGCGTCAGCGCCATCATGCCACTGCCCGCGCCCAGAATGAGCGTCTCGAAAAAATACGTAGGCAGCATGTTGTCGCGGACATACTGCCAATATTCACCCGTCGGGGAAGAGGCAAGCCCGAAGCCCAGCGCGAGGAAAGGCGTCAGGATGCAAAGACAGGAAAATCCGTGCAGCGCCGTCCAGCCATTTGCGGGCAAAAACCGGCGCGCGCGGCGCAGGGATTCAGACCAGCGCGGCATGACGGGACGCCCAGGGTTGCCAGCGGTTCACTGACACACGCCGAAATGGAACGCTGGTTTTACCCGTCCGGATTATTTCCAGCCACCTTGAAGAAAAAGCTGGATCGCCTTGGCGTTGTTTTTGCCCAGCGTGGAAAAATCAATTGACTGTGTTTTGAACGTCCCCCAACTTTCCAGCAGTTGATGTTTTTTTGCCTTTGGATTGGTGGGGAACTCATAATTTTGGGCGGAAAAGTGTTCCTGTGCACGAACATCCGTCAGGAATTCGATGAAACGCAGCGCGTTTTCCCTGTTTTTCGCGTATCGGGCCAGGCCAATGCCGCTGACATTGACATGCGTGCCCGTGCTTTGCTGGTTCGGGAAAAACACGCCAATCTGTCTGGCCGCCCTGACTTCTTCCGGGTCTCTGGAATTGAGCATCTGGCCGATGTAATAGGTGTTCATCAAGGCCACGTCGCCGATTCCGGCAACGATGGATTTGGCCTGATCGCGGTCATTGCCTTTGGGCGGGCGGGCGAAATTGGCGGCGATGCCCCTGACCCAATCCCCCGCTGCCTTTTCTCCATCCAGCATGATGAGTGAAGCCAGAAGCGACTGGTCATACATCGCCGTGGAAGAACGGGCGACCACCTTTCCCTTCCATTTGGGATGCGCGAGGTCTTCGTAGGTTGAAAGCTGCGCGGGCTGCACCCGGTCGAGGGCGTAAACGATGACGCGCGCGCGCGTGGTCAGTCCGATCCAGTAATTTTCGGAATCCCGCAGGGTCGCGGGAATATTCGCCAGCGCCTTCGCTGAAGTCACGGGTTGCAGAACGCCGCTCGTTTTCGCTGTATGAAGAATGCCACCGTCAACCGTGATGAACACATCGGCGGCAGTGGCCTCGCCTTCACGCTTGATACGCTCGATCAGTTCCGGCGCCGCCGCGTTGAGTTCATTCACCTTGATGCCGGTTTCCTGCTGAAAAAGCGCATACAGGGCCTTGTCCGACTCGTAATGTCGCGCCGAATAAATATTGACGACCTGCTCACCTTCTGCTGCGGCGTTGCCAATGACGCACGACGCCAGAACAGCCATAAAAAACGATCCCAATTTTTTTCGCATCATGTCCCGCATCCTTTCCTGCTGCTGAAATTTTTGAACGACGCCAATCCCGTGTGGAAATTTTCCCGACCGGAAGCACAGAAGCGGATTATAAAGGGTTTCTTTCAACACGCAAATGATAGCCATTTGCATTGACTTATGCGTCATGATCGGCGTACACCGCGCGCGAATTCAATCTTCCCGGCGACGCATGGTCATTCAAGGCTCATGCCTCGGCGTCAACAAATCCGGCGGCGCAGCCTGTGTTTCCGACATTTGCAGCACGGGTTCCTTGACCACGCCGACGCCTGCGCCCCGGCGGGCGCGCGTACCCAGATGATGCGCTTCGGAAAGCGTTTCCTTGGCCTTGCCCCGGAATACGCCGCAGATTTTTACAATCGGGCCGGGGCTGATCAGGGTTTGCGTCAGGGTTTCATTGCCTTTCAAGCCGATGATTTGCACGCCCTTGCCGCCGGAAAGATGTTTCATCTGTTCCAGCGGGAAGATGAGTAGCCGTCCGTCGCTTGCGAGCGCCGCCAGATGGGTTTTCATGCCCGGTGCGGGGGGAAGGACGCGCTGGGGCGGCAGGATGCGGGCGTTTTCTTCCACGGAGAGAAAAGCCTTGCCCGCTTTTTGCCGTGAAAAGAGATCGGCAAGCTGGCAGATGAAGCCGTAGCCGGAACTTTTGGCGATGAAATATTCCTCTTCCGGTTTGCCGACGATGACATGCGCGATGCGGCTTGCGCCCATGTCTACGAAAGACGAGAGCGGCGCGCCCATGCCGCGACCATCGGGAAGCTGGGCGACGGCGACGGTGTAGGCGCGGCCATCGTTGGCGAGAATGGCGAGCGAATCGACGCTGCGGCATTCGTGCGTGGAGCCTGAGCGGTCGCCCTCCTTGAAGCCGATGCCGGAGAGGTCGAGATCGTGCCCCTGGCGCATCCGCGCCCAGCCTTTTTCGGAAACGATGACGGTGACGGCTTCGTCGGCCACTGCCGCGACTTCGGCGCGGGAGGCGGTGGCGGCGGGCTGGATAAGGGTGCGGCGCGCGTCGCCGTATTTCTGGGCGTCATCGCGGATTTCCCGGATGACCTGTTTTTTGAGTAGGGCTTCATCCCCCAGCAGACGTTCCAGTCCCGCTTTTTCCTCGCGCAGTCTGGCGAGTTCCTGTTCAATCTTGATGCCTTCGAGCCGCGCCAGTTGCCTGAGGCGGATTTCCAGAATGTCCTCGGCCTGCCGGTCGGACAACTGAAAGCGGGCGATCAACGCCATCTTGGGTTCGTCCGATTCGCGGATGAGGTGGATCACTTCGTCGATATTCAGAAAGACGATGTGCCGCCCTTCGAGGATGTGAATGCGGTCTTCGGTTTTTTCCAGTCGATGCCGGGTGCGGCGCGCCACCGTGCGGACGCGGAAGCGGCACCATTCGCCCAGCATTTCCACCAGTGATTTCTGGCAGGGGCGACCATCCAGCCCCACGGCGACGAGGTTAATCGGGGCGTTGCTCTCCAGACTGGTATGGGCGAGCAACAGGGCGATGAATTCCTCACGGTTCTGGCGGGAACTGGCAGGCTCAAAGACGAGACGCACATCGTCATCCTTGCCGGATTCGTCTCTGGCCTTGTCCAGTTGCGAGGCGAACAGCGCTTTTAACTGGGCGGCGGATTGTTCGATGCTCTTTTTCCCGGCGCGGGGCTGGGGATTCATGATGGCGCCGATTTCGGAAAGCACCCGGGCTGTGGAAACCCCCGGCGGCAGTTCGCGGAACACCACCTGCCACGCGCCACGCGCCAATTCCTCGATTTCGTAACGCGCCCGCACCCGGAGGCTGCCGCGCCCGCCGCGATAGGCGGCGGCGATGTCGGCGGAGGTGGAAATAATCTGGCCGCCACCGGGATAATCGGGGCCGGGCAGATAGGCGAGCAAGGATTCCAGCCCGGCTTCCGGGTGCTGAATCAGGTGAATGGCGGCGGCGGCGGTTTCTCGCAGGTTGTGCGGAGGAATTTCGGTCGCCATGCCCACGGCGATGCCGGACGCGCCATTCAGCAGTGCGAAGGGCAGCCGGGCGGGGAGAAAGGCGGGTTCATCGAACGCGCCATCGTAATTGGGCTGAAAATCGACCGTGCCTTCGCCCAGTTCCGAGAGCAGCAGGTCGGCGATGGGGGTCAGGCGCGCTTCCGTGTACCGCATGGCGGCGGCGCTGTCGCCATCGCGCGAGCCGAAATTGCCCTGTCCGTCGACCAGGGGATAGCGCAGGGAGAAGGGCTGCGCCACGCGCACCATCGCGTCGTAGGCGGAAACATCGCCGTGCGGGTGGTATTTGCCGATGACATCGCCGACCACGCGGGCGGATTTCACCGGCTTGGAGGTGGCGGAAAGCCCCAGTTCGCGCATGGCGTAGAGTACCCGCCGTTGCACGGGTTTCATGCCGTCCTTCACATCCGGCAACGCCCGTCCCTTGACCACGGCAATCGCGTATTCGAGGTAATCGCGCGAGGCCGATTCATGCAACAGCACGCTTGTCCCATCGTCTTCATCCTGGATATTCAGCGCGAGGCCGGGCGGGGAGGGCGGCAGCGGCGGCATGTCCGGGGAGGGCGCTTCCGGCGTGGCGATGGTCGGGGCGGCGTCGGCGGGCAGAGCGGCGAAAAGATCAGGTGTTTGCTCGTCAGTAGACATGTGGGTTCAGGCGGCAGGTAACAGGAGGGCAGGGGAGGGTTGTCTAATCGTGTGTAAAACGCTGGAATGTCCGCCAATAGCGATCTTTGTAGAGTTCGCAGTCCAGTTTGAATGCTTCGGCGTATTTTTGTTGCGCGTAATAGCAGGTCTGGCTGATTTCCCGGAAATCCCGGCAGGCGAAATAGAGGGCGCGTTCGCTGTCGCCGGTTTCACGGATGATGTACAGACAACCGCTGTCCGGGGGAAGTTCCGCGAGGAGGTCTTCTTCCACCCGCTCAAAAAGTTGTTGGGTTTTCTCGTCTGGCATGCCGGATTCGTTGTGCGACGCATAGGGCAGGATGAGCACCGCAATCCAGGGATAGAGTGCGCCTGCGTTCAGGTTCAGCAACGTGTCGTTGACGAGCGCCACGATGACTTTTTCGCTGCCTGCGCTGGCGTCGTCGTCATGGGGCGCGTCATTGCGCCGGATTTCCAGCAGCGAATAGCGGTAATGCTCCGGGTCGATGGCGTCAGCGTCCATGCTGTCGGTATCCGTGATGTTGGCGGCGAAGCGCGTTTGCTGCGTCAGCAGGTAGCCTTGCAGCTTGTCGACCGGCAGGGGTTCATGCGTCGCTTCCGCTTTGTCCTCAATACGTAGATTGTCGATGGCGGTGGCGAAGTAGCGTTCGCCCAGATAGTTGTCCAGAAAAACGTCGCAGCCCAGGGTAATCTCCTTGCGGTTGTCCTCGTCCAGATCGGCGTGAATGACGACAAGATTGATTTCTTCGGGGTATTCCGGGTTTTCTTCCAGATAGAAGGAGATGTTGTCCTTGTCGAAACGCTGGTCTCCCATGAGGATGCAGCAGTTTTCGATGTCGATGGGGGGCTTCAGGGCAGTGATTTTCCAGTTTTCCAGCGCGGGCGCGGCGGCGACCAGCGTTTCGATCAGCGCAAAAATTTTCAGATTGCCTTCCGCCGTCAGGATGAGTTCGGCGGTGTGTTCGTCGTACTTCCCGGCAAGGAAAAAAAATCCATCGCTGATCTTTTCCAGCAAGGGCGCTATTTTCTGGAAAAATTTTTCATCGACATCGGCAGGCGCATCCCGACGATTCTGATTGATAACGGCGAAAAATTCCGGGGCGTGTTGCCGGAAATAGAGCCAGAACTCACGGCAAGCCAGCGCCAGTTCTTCTTTTTGGCGCACAAAACCTTTGGTTTCCTGCGTGTTTTTCATGTGTTCCCTTTCTGTGCGGCGTGTTCATTTCGCCATGTCGCCCACAGCAGCAGCGCCGCTCCCGCGCAAATCCCCGAATCGGCGATGTTGAAGGCAGGCCAGTGCCAGTTGGCGACGTAAAAATCCAGAAAATCCACCACCGCGCCGTAAACGATGCGGTCGATGACGTTGCCGAGCGCACCGCCCATGACGAAGGCGAGGGCAAGGCTTTGCAGTTTTTGTTCCGGCTGCCGCCAGAGCATGTGCAGTATCCAGGCGGAAATGGCGAGGGCAAGGATGACGAACAGCCATTTTTGCCAGCCACCGGCGGAAGCCAGTAGGCTGAAGGCGGAACCTGGGTTATACACCAGCACGAGATTGAAAAAGCCGGTCAGCGGCAGACGCTCGCCCTGTTGGAAATGGGCGAGCACGACGAGCTTGCTGACCTGATCCGCCACGACCACGAGGGCGGCGGCGACAAGCCAGAAGATAAACAGGCGCACCGGTTTAGGCATGACACCGCACCTCGCCTTCGCCATACAGATTGCTGATGCAGCGTCCGCAGAGGTCGGGATGTTCGGCGTCTGTGCCCACCTCTTCGCGCACATGCCAGCAGCGTTCGCATTTTGTGCCATTGGCGGGGACGACTTCGATGGCGAATTTGCCTTTTTTCAGCGTGACGGTAGAAGCGATGAAGGCGAATTTGAGGTCATCGCCCAAAGCGGCGAGGGCGTCGTATTGTTTGTCTTCGGCGGTGATGCGGACAGCCGCTTGCAGGGACGAGCCGATTTTTCCGGCGACGCGCAGTGCTTCCATCGCCTTCAGAACTTCGGCGCGGATGGCGCGGATTTTCTCCCAGCGTCCG